>CAUSLX010000001.1:0-37314 GCA_963532505.1 uncultured Candidatus Saccharibacteria bacterium
GTGAAATGGCAGATTTGTGACGGCGATTCCCTCGACGCTAAAATTCAAGTGATTTGTCGTATTGACCATGTCGATTTCTGCTTGCGACAAACCTCCCGGCACATGCAACGCGGAAATTATAATAGCTCCTATGTACAACAGCGCCAGTAGCGTATAGCCGAAAACGTAGCGCCATCGGTAAAGGAATATATCGGTAACTTTTTGCTTTTTCATTGGTATGATTATAACACAATTCTATTCATGCTTGCGATCCAGACTCATAAAGCGTAGGCGCTCTGGGTGGAAGTATAACTGAACTTTACCGACTGGGCCATTACGGTGCTTAGCGATGATTAAGTCTGTAATATTCTGTACTTCTGGGTTGTCGGGTTCGTAATATCCAGGGCGATAAATAAAGCTCACGATGTCGGCGTCCTGCTCAATGGAACCGGATTCACGCAGGTCGGCTAGTTGCGGAATTGGCGGCGTGCGTGATTCAACAGAACGGCTCAACTGACTCAGGGCGATTAGCGGCACATTCAATTCGCGAGCAATAAGCTTCAGTCCGCGGGAAATTTCCGAAACTTCCTGAACGCGGTTTCCGTTGTGGTTTCCGTTGGCCTGCATAAGTTGCAAATAGTCGACGATGATTAATCCCAATTGGTTCTCGTGGGCAATTCGACGCGCTTTAGTTCGCATCTCCAAAACTGATAATCCCGGCGTGTCATCGATATAAATTGGTGCCTCAGCCATTTCTCCCATAGCCTCAGACAATTTAGCAAAATCTTCATCGCTCAGGTTTCCGGTGCGAATATTCCAGCTATCAACACCCGACGCATCCGCCAACATGCGGTCGACCAGCTGTTCCTTACTCATCTCTAGGCTGAAAAATAGGACAGAATTTTTCTCAATAGTTGCCACATTATAAGCCAAATTCGTCACCAGTGTCGTCTTACCCATGGCTGGACGTGCCGCCAGAATGATCAAGTCCGATTTTTGCAAACCAGCGGTCATATTATCCAGATCGCGATAGCCAGTACGAACTCCCCTGAGAGAACCTTTATTCTTACTGAGCTCTTCAATTCGGTCAAAACTATCTGTCAGAATGCTTTCCAGACTGACCAAATCTTGCTTGGTTGATTGGTCCGACACGCTGAAAAGTTCAGCTTCGGCCTTCTCTAATAATTCCTGCGTGGTCGTCGATTCGTCATATCCAAGCTCGGAAATGTCACCGCTCGCTTTTATCAGACGCCTGCGAACCGCTGCTTGCGCAATCATCTCCGCGTAAGCCGATGCGTGCGCTGCCGTTGGGACGTAGTTCGTTAGCTCTGTCAGATATGCCGATCCGCCAACCAATTCCAGCTCGTCCTTTCGCTTCAATTCGTCGGTTAAGGTCAATAGGTCGACGGGCTTGTGTTTTTCAAATAATCGCATCATTCCAGCAAAAATCAGTCCGTGATTCTTGTCATAAAAATCACTAGGGTGAGTAATTTCTGCGGCGTCCGCCAAAACTTCCTCGTCAATTAAAACCGCCCCAAGCAAACTCTTTTCTGCGTCCAAATTTTGTGGTGGTATCTTCCCTTTTACTTCTTCGCTTTTATCTGCCATCAAATATCCTCCAGCTTAACTTCTTCGCCACCACCCATTAATTCTGCAATTTCCGCCAATTTTTCGTCCTCTGGCGGCTTCTTCTCTCCAATTATATCAATTTCCAAATCCATCGCGGTTTCTTCTGAGATAATTTCTGAGATCAATGGTTTGTTTTTTGCGTCGTCCAGCTTTTTCTTATAAAACGCGGAACCTGCGTAAATTGTCAATTTTTCACCGTCAAACGACCACTGGCTTTTCTGCAATAATGACGCCAGCCCGAGGGATTTCTCCTTCGCTCTTTTAATGACTTTTTCCCAATTTAGCTCTAGTGGCGCGTCAGTTTTCTTTGGTTTTGTGGCAGGTTTTTTTGCTAGCTCGGCTGGTTTTTCTTCCTTTTCAATCGGCTTTTCTGTCGGTTTGGTTGGCTCTACAGACTTAATTGGCGTTGGTTTTGCGGCAGGTTTTTGGGTCGCGGCTTGAGCTATATTTTTCTTTGGCGCGGCTGGCTTTCCTGTCGGCTGAGAATTGCTATTCATAAATATCGTCAATAATTTCAAGTCTGGATGCGGGTGCCGATCAACCTCGATCAGTTGCTGAACCAACCCAATAAGATTCGGATTTTTCCGTAATCTATTGCGAGCAATTGACAATAATTGATGCGACACAACAACTGAATTCGCGCCACTATTTTCTAATTCCTGAAAGATGTTTAAGACTTTCTCGTTGTCGTCGGATGGATATGAATCCAACAAATTGCCGAGCATCGTCGCGTCGCTAAGCCCCAAATATTCGGTAACCATATTCGCCGTCAGTGGCTGGTCTGATGTTGCTAAAATCGACAATTGGTCAAGCGCACTAATGCCGTCACGGAATCCGCCACGGGAACGTTCAGCGATTAACCTGGCAGCATCCTCTTCAATTGCAAATCCTTCTTTTTTCGCTATATTCATTAACTGGCGCGTCATAATTTCCGTCGGAATTGGGCGGAAGAAAAATTGCTGGACACGGCTAAGAATGGTGGCTGGAAGTTTGTCGGCGTCGGTTGTAGCTAAGATAAACACCACGTGTTCTGGCGGTTCTTCCAGGGTTTTTAATAGCGCGTTAAATGCTGATTTTGACAGCATGTGAACTTCGTCGATGATATAAACTTTTTTCGGCGCAGAAACAGGCGCGACTTGGGCTTTTTCTCTTAAGGCTCGAATGTCGTCAACGCCGTTATTGCTGGCTGCGTCAATTTCAATAATATCCAAGTTTGAAGCGTCGTCGTCATATGGCAAATGGTTAATCTCGTGCGCCAGAATTCGCGCCACCGATGTTTTTCCCACGCCACGCGGTCCAGTCAACAAGTACGCATGAGCAATTTTTCCCTGCTCTAACGCTCGACGTAAAATACTAGTCACGTGATCTTGACCTAAAACTTCATCCAAACTGCGACTGCGATATTTACGATATAGCGCCTGACTCATCCCCTCATGCTCCTCATGAGATAATTATAGCAAACTATACCTTGAGACAGAAGTTAACAAATGTGATTTCCGAGTATTCGAGATCGCATAAATACGATTATTATTGTAATAATGGCAGTAATTATGCAAGTTAATAACAGAGCCTTAGACTTCTTGCTAATTTTTTCTTTCTTAAGGATGAATATTGATGTAATTAGAGTCACCACTCCCAAGATGTATGGCAAGTATCGTGCCAGTACTATTGAAGTATTTAATAATATTGTAGTTAAGCTCACTAGTAGCCTCCTTTGCTGTGAAAGTTTGATTTATATATATCAGTAATAGAGTGAAATTTCAAGCTATTTCATCAAAAATATATTGCAAAAATAAGGTTTTAAAATAATGTTAATTGCTCTGTTGGTAAATCCAGCTCAATCTCTCTGTCAACTTTTTGCGCCCGATAGCCAATAAGCTTTTTAATATTGTAAGCCAGCAGCTGACTATCGTAATCAGTGATGACAATTGAGCCGATGACGCTGCGTACATGTCCGACCAATTGACTATAATCCTTCATTAAAACGACATGCGACAGATCAACACCAGCGGTTTGAAAATAATCTTCGCAAGGAATTAGCTCGGATTTCGGAAACGACACGCCAATTTTCTGCTCAATTTCAAGTAATTTTTGTCGCAATTCCCTTTCGCCGTCAGCACGGTCAAAAGGTTGTTTTATCAATTCCATCTTTTTGTGAACTGGCAGAGTTTCAGCTATTCCGTCCAGCTTGGAAATTTTCGCCTCGTACTGCCTGGCGATCAATGCCGAAGAAAACGTTTCTAATTTTATGGCTAATCGCGCTCCCTGTTCCAATAATCTCCGAATTCCGCGCTCTTCTTGCGAGATTCCGACTTTTATGACGTTCGGCGCGAAGTACGCCAAGTAAACAAAGTGCGGATTTTGATTGATTTTTTCTTGTTGGACGGAAACCGAACTGGCGTTATAAAATGCTGGATTAAAGCCAGTTTTGTCGCGGCATTTTAGGCAATTTTCATACTTTTCATCAACCGTGGCGTGGTCTGGGCAGATTTGGCTACGGCGATTCTCAAAATCCACCCAACCCGTGCAATATTTGACAGAAAAATCAAACTCAAGAGACAAATTTTGCTCGAACAATTCATGACGCTCAATTTTACTGTCAACTTGACATTCAATAAAAGGCTTATTGTCAGCGTTAAAACTGGCGTAACTGAGCAAAAACTCGCTCGGTATCATAAGATTTCCTTATAATGCAGCTTCGACTGCAGCCCAAGTTGCGTCAGGATTGTCTTCAGGGATGATGATTGTAACTTGGTCGCCGACGTTAATTCGGAAGTAAGTTACGCTAGCAAGCAAAATACGATATTCGCGTCCAGAAGCCTCGACGTAGTAAATTCCGTCGTGCTGGACAAGTGTTCCGATAACTTGCTTTCGAGGCACAGGACCGATTTGCTTATAGATAAAGCTGCCGTCTTCAGCGATTGTCAATTTCATCAGGTCACCTTCAACCAGCTTCGACTTTGAAGCGTAGTTAGCTGGGATCGGATAATTTTTGCCGTCTGGGCTAAGCATCATCTGGCCGTCAAATACGCCTTCGATAATCTTTCCTGTTACATCATCTGACGAATTTTTTGGCGTGACAACTTGTCCATCGTCGCCAATAATACTAATCAATAATTCTTTTGCGGCAGCTAAATTGGTTTCCGCCTCTTGAATAAGTGTCCTCAGACGCTTAATTTGCTTTTCTGGTAATTCAGACATGGTTCTCGCAATTCCTTTGTCTATTTTTTATAATACTTAACTAATATATAGCATATCCTTACATTTATATCAAGTCGTGTCATTTGATTTTCTCTGATTTTCCACAGCGCTATAAGATATGGACGAAAAAGTGTTGCAAATTTTACTCTTGAAAATGATGTGCGGTTCGTGATATTAAGATTGGCTACATAAAAATCACCGCCCAGAGCGGACGGTGATTAAACGAAACAAATTGGCATTGTATAACAAATTATGAAAGCTCGACAGTAGCGCCAGCGTCTTCCAAAGTTTTCTTTGCAGCTTCAGCTTCGTCTTTAGAAACTTTTTCCTTGACTGGGGCTGGAGCGCCGTCAACGATAGCTTTTGCTTCACCTAGACCTAGGCCGGTGATTTCCTTGACAGCCTTGATGACTGCAACCTTCTGAGAACCAGCGTCTTTCAAAGTAACTGTGAACTCAGTTTTTTCGTCAGCAGCGGCAGCGTCACCACCAGCAGCTGGACCAGCAACAGCGACAGCTGCAGCAGCTGGCTCGATGCCGTATTCTTCTTTAAGATGATTTTTCAATTCGTTAACTTCTAGAACTGTCAATTTTACAAGTTCTTCAGCCAATTTCTTAATATCAGCCATTGATATTCTCCTTTATTATTATATTGTTGCGATTGTTGCAACGTTACTAGTGTTGATTGCTAAACTTAAGCAGTAGCTTTGGCTTCGATGCCGTCCAAAAGTCCGTGCAAATTGCCGCCAAGCGCGTTGACCGTGTCGTGTACTGGTGATAGCAATTGTGATACCACTTGAGCAACGAGTTGGTCTTTGCTTGGTAGGCTTGCCAACGCCTTAACGTCAGCTTCGCTAATTGCCAAGCCTTCGCCCGAGAAGCCACCTGCAAGTTGTAATGCTGGATGTGTTTTTGCAAACGTGTCCAATACCTTTGCTGGCATAACTTCATCTTCGCTACTTACAGCGTAAACCAATTGACCAACCAATAAGCTGGTGTCGGTTTCTTTGTAAGTGTCGATTTCCTGAAGAGCTACGCGTACCAATCGGTTTTTAACAACCTTGATGGTAACGCCCGCTTCGCGAGCAGCCTTGCGTAGTTCTTGTAGGTCGGCAACGGTAAGGGTTTGATATCGAGCAAAAGCCGTACCCTTAGCGTCTTTTAATAGCTCTGTCAGTTCAGCAACCAAAGTTTGTTTTTTATCGCGTGAAATTGCCATAAAAATCCTTTCTTTGATTGAGTTAATTTGTTATGTGCCAATTTGTTAACGTGCGGTAATGGAGAATCAAAAAACGTCTTTGATTCTCGCACTACCAAAGACGTCAAATAAAACTGTTAGTTTCATCCCTCGGTGGCATTTTTATACTTGTTTTACGTTAAGTCGCCACTGTCTTTGGTAATGTTCCAGACCATTGTAGCAGAAATGACAACGAAAGACAAGAGTTATGGCAATTATTTTCCAGCCGATTCAATCGCCTTATTTATCGCATTTTCGCCTAGCAAAAATCCCGCCAGAATCGACGGGATTTAATTGCCTGAAATATAAAGATTACAGAGAGTTCTCTACTTTAATGCCAGGGCCCATAGTTGTGGCAATTGCGATGCTCTTAACGTAAACACCCTTTAAGCTGGATGGCTTTTGGGAGTTCAAGCTGGTTAAGAATGCGCGTGCGTTTTCTGACAATTTTTCAGCTCCGAATGATACTTTGCCGATTGACAAGTGAACGATGGCTTGCTTATCAACGCGGTATTCAACTTTTCCGGCTTTCGCTTCAGAAACGGCTTTAGCGACGTCAGTAGCGACAGTGCCAGACTTTGGATTTGGCATCAAGCCGCGTGGGCCAAGCAAACGTGCGTATTTACCAAGCTTTGGCATGTACTGTGGAGTTGCGACCAAAATGTCGAAGTTCAATTCTTCCTTGTCCAATTGGCTTAGGAATTCTTCGTCACCGATGATGTCAGCGCCAGCTTTTTTAGCGGCAGCGTGTTCTGATTCTGGTGCAAAAACTGCTACGCGAACATCCTTACCTGTACCGTGTGGTAATGCTACGGTTGAGCGAATGTTTTGGTCAGCTTGGCGTGGGTCAACGCCTAGGCGGATGTGGATTTCAACGCTAGCATCAAACTTAACTGGGCTGGTTTCAGTGGCCAATTTCAAAGCTTCGTCTAAGCTGTACAATTTGTTCTTTTCAACGTTTTTTGCAGCTTCTTGATATTTCTTACCGCGGCGCTCCAAGCGTGGACGAGTAACTGGCTTTGGACCCTTCTTTATGTGAGCCTCAGCATCGTCAGACTGTGGAGTGGTGTCGCCAGCTTCCTTGCGAGCTTCCTTCTCTGCTTTTTCAGCAGCTTCATCTAGGGCTTTTTGGCTGCGCTTGCCAGACTTAGCGACAACAGCTTCGCGCTCAGCAACAACGTCTTTGTCTTTGTTGTCGTGAGATTTGCTTGCGTCTGTAGCTTCTGCAATTGCTGCTTCAATTTCAGCGATTGTATTTTTCTCACTGACTTCTAATTTTAGTTCTGCTGCTTTTTCTAGCAACTCGGCTTTCTTTGCCATAAAAAATCCTTTCTGTGGTACGAACGGCAATTTGTCATCTTAACAAATCAGCCTCCCAACATTGATTGATAATGGTGAAATTATACCATATTTTCAGAGATTGAGGCAAATGTTTGATTTTATGGAGAATAATTGTACTATGAGTAAAGTTTTAAATAATCCAGATGGTAATTTTAAGAAAATATTTGAGGAAATAGTAAGTGAACTTACTCCGCCTTGCGAGAAGAAAGATGATATACCTGTTCCGAAACAATGTGTAGATTGCCCGAGAGTAGCATATATGTTGGGTTATTTAGGTAGTCTCGGAGAGTCTGCAGCATGTCTTATGGAAGCGGCTATGGGCGATAAAGTTACAATATCGACTAATGAAGAAACGATTTATGGAGATGAAGCGACTAGGCGTCTTCGTCAAATTGCTGCCGAAACGTTAAACAAGTTGGATGAAGAAACTAATACAATAGGAGAAGAAATCGTAAGGTCTACTAATGGATGCAAAGGGCCTTTAGTTCTTGAAGAGTCTGATGGTCGTCGGACTGTGCGCGTCACTGCGTGTGATAGTCCTGAAATGCTTGATTCGGCAGGGCTGGGCGAGGAGCAAATCGGTGAGCCAGTGGTAATAAAGCGCGAGAAGAAAAATAAAGATTAACATATAATTGCTGTTTTTGATAAAATAGTAATTATGGATATAACAATTACAAACATACAAGCAAGGCAAATTTTAGACTCTCGTGGAAATCCGACGGTTGAGGCGGACGTGACTTTGAGTGACGGTTCGTTTGGTCGTGCGGCTGTTCCGTCTGGCGCAAGCACTGGCTCCTTCGAGGCTGTTGAGCTTCGGGATGGCGAGTTGGCGTTCGGCGGTAAAGGCGTGCTTCGTGCGGTCGAAAATGTCAATGGTGAAATTGCGCAGGCTTTGAAAGGCTCTAATCCGTTCGACCAGGCCGCAATTGATGAAAAAATGAAGAGTCTGGACGGTACGCCGAATAAGGCGCGCTTGGGTGCGAATGCTATTTTGGCTGTGTCGCTGGCTGTAGCGAAAGCTGCTGCTAAGTCGCGTGGCGTGGAGTTGTATCAATACGTCAATAGCTTGGCTGGAAATCCTGCAATGTGCCTGCCGATGCCGATGATCAACGTGATGAACGGCGGTCAGCATGCGCTCGGTGCGACTGATTTTCAGGAATATATGATTATTCCAACTAGCGCGGCAACTTTTGCGGACGCAGTTCGAATGAGCGCGGAAGTTTTTCACGCGTTGGCAAAAATCCTGAAAGACGAAGGTTATCCTACAACGGTTGGCGATGAGGGTGGCTATGCACCTCATGTCAGGAATGGTAATATGGAGCCTATTTTGTTGCTATCTCGCGCCATCGAGCAGGCTGGTTATAAATTAGGCGTGGACTTTGGTTTTGCGCTGGATGTTGCGGCGAGCGAGCTTTACAAGGACGGCAAATATAACTTGGCGACCGAACACCGAATTCTGTCGGCTGACGAAATGATTCGCACGTATAAAGCCCTGTTGGAACGCGTCCCTGTTCTCTCGATTGAGGATGGATTGAACGAAGAAGCTTGGGAAGATTGGGAGAAAATGACGGCTGATTTGGGTAATTTTGCGCAATTGGTTGGTGACGATCTTTTGGTGACGAATGTCGAGCGATTGAAGCGCGGAATCGAAGAAAAGGCTGGCAATGCAATCTTAATCAAGCCGAACCAAATTGGTACATTGACTGAGACAATTCAGACTGTTTTGATGGCGAAGAATGCTGGCTGGAATACGGTGATGAGCCACCGATCTGGCGAGACGGAGGATGTAACGATTTCTCACTTGGCGGTCGGGCTTGGCACTGGTCAAATTAAGACTGGCTCGATGTCGCGGTCAGAGCGAATTGCCAAGTACAACGAGCTGCTGAGAATTGCGGAAAAGCGCCCAGATTTGGAGATTGCGCATCCGTTTGTGAAGTAACTCGCGCAAAAAGACTTCCCCGTAATTCAGAGGAAGTCTTTTTTTATTTGGCGATTTTTTGACAATTATTCGAGGATTATCTTCTTAAAAACTCAATTTCCCCGCCCTCGTTGATTCGGATAATTTGCGATGGTTGAGCGTCGGTGGTTTCTCCAGAATCGACATAAATCGGCACTAATTCGTGGAAGTAATTTATCGCTTCGGTGACGCTCTTTGCCGGTTCTTCTCCTGATGGATTTGCACTGGGCGCGACCAAAAGACCAACGGTTCGAATTAACTCTGCTAATGGAGATTCTGGCACGACTCTGAATGCCAATGTTCCGCCATTTCTCGGAAGATGTGGCAGAAAATTAGGACTCACTTTAGTGACGATTGTTGTTGGTCTATTTTTGGAGATTTCTTGATATTTGTGTTTGATCGACAGCGCAAGATTAGGAATGTCGTCAATATCCGCAACCAAAATAATAACGGGTTCGTCCAAAGGACGCCGTTTAACTTCGTATAATTTCTTGACGGCTTTTTCTGAATTAGCTACAGCTAATATTCCATAAATTGTGTCAGTTTTAGCAATTATCAATTGCTCATTTTTAAGCGCGGAAATTACACTGTCATCTAAAATATTATTCACAATCATTTATTACATCTTCCCATAAAATAACCCCGAGAAGTCCGGGGCTATCTGTTAAAAGTTCTGTAGACTAGTCGACGACTTCAACGCCCATTGAGCGTGCTGATCCGGCTATAACTTTCATTGCTCCTTCGATGTCGATTGCGTTCAATTGGTCTTTTTTCGCCTCAGCGATTTCTTGCAATTGTGCGCGAGTAATCTTACCGACCTTGTCTGAGTGTGGCTTGCCACTACCCTTTTGGATTCCAGCTTTCTCACGAATCATGTCGTCAACTGGCTGACCAAGTGAGTTCCAAGTAAATGTTCGGTCTTCGTAAACTTGGATGTGAACAATTACGTCCTTACCCATCATGTCTTTTGTAGCGTCATTGAATGGATTGATGAAATCCATCATGTTTAGTCCCCACTGACCAAGCGTTGATCCCACTGGAGGACCTGCTGTTGCTCGACCGGCTGGAATGCGTAATTTCAAATTACCAATAATTTTCTTTGCCATAGTTCTTCCTTATAGTTTGTAGTGCGTAACTCGAATATTATATCGAAAAATGCTTAAAATTGCAAGCTAAACTTTTTTAACCTGCAAGGCGTCCAGCTCGACTGGAGTATCGCGGCCAAACATGCTAACCATAACCTTCAAAGTGCCCTTAGACGCGTCAATTTCGCTCACGGCGCCGTCAAAGCCCTTGAATGGACCGTCGATAATTGAAACAACTTCGCCTTCTGAGAAGTCAATCTGATGCTTTGGCTCTTCAACGCCCATTCGCTTCTTAATTTTAGCAATTTCTTTTTCAGAAACTGGAGTTGGTGTAGTGTCGGCACCCACGAATCCTGTAACGCCCGGCGTGTTGCGGATGATGTACCAAGTTTCATCGGTCAATTTCATCTCAACTAAGACATAGCCCTGGAAGATCTTAGCTTCAACAATTTTACGCTTACCGTTGCGAATTTGAATTTGTTTTTCCTTTGGCACGATAACGTCAAAAATCTTATCGGCCATATCAACGCCGTTGATTCGCTGGCGGATTGATTCGGCAACTTTTTCTTCGTAGCCAGAATAGGTATGAATTGCATACCATTGCTTACTGTCATCGTATCGTTTTGAACTCATAATCTCTCCTTTACTTCAAAATTTGGTTAAAGCCCCAGTTGAATGCGGCGTCAAGTAATAAAATCAGAACGACAAACGCAAAGGTGAAGATAAGCACCGCTGCTGTCATTGCCCAAGTTGCTGAACGGGTTGGCCAGCGAACTAGTTTCAGCTCTTCCCAAGCGCCCTTGAAATATCCAATCAATCCACCTTTTTCGTCAGACTTTTTAGACGCTTTTGTGGTGATTTTTGTTGGTTTATTGATTTTTTTTGCTACAGCTTTTTCTTTTTTTGGCGCGTCGTCGGTAGCCTTGATTCGACGAACCGTAGTTTTGCTGCTTGCCTTGCCTTTCTGTGCCATATTTTCTCCCAATTTAAAAAGTCTGTTTTTCACAGACTGTCAATAGTCATTGTAATTCATCCAGTCCAAAAAAACAAGTTGACTAGAGATTATTTGCTGCTATTTTTGAACTCTTTCAGTTTGAATCCGAACGTCGATCCGTGATTTAATCGGCTTTCTACCTCAATTTTGCAGCCCAATTTCTTCGCCAACTTAGCGGAAACGTATAGGCCTAATCCAGTGCCTTTCGTCTCGCGAGTTCTATAATCTTCTGCGCGGTAAAACTTGTCGAAAATTTTTGCTATGTCAGCTTTGCTAATGCCAATTCCCGTGTCAATAATCTTGAAGGTGATTTCGCCAGATTTATTTTTCTTGATTGATAAAGTTATGGAGCCTTTTTGTGTATATCGAATGGCGTTGGTGATGAAGTTTTGGAGAATTTCCTCCAGATATAAACGAGAAACTTTAACCACGCCAAGTCGCCCGCCGATATCCAAATTGAAAGCCAAACCTTTTTCGCCCGCCTGAGGTGAATATTCAGAATTTATCTGAGCCGCCAACTCTGCTACGTCGATTATTTCTGTTTCATCAGCCACCCCCCGCTCTGCGCGTGATAACGTGCTGAGGTCGTTGATCATTCGCGCTAAGAATAAAATTTGCTTATGAGATTCGTCAATGGCTTCGGGAATTTTGCTAGTCATTTTACGCTCGACCAGCAATTTGGCGTTACTTAGCGAACCTTCGGCAATAGCAATTGGCGTGCGTAATTCGTGACTAACTACGCTAATAAATTCATCACGTTCCTCCTCGAGACTCTTCGTCTTCGTGATGTCGCGCAAGATAAGTACATATCCGTCCGGCGTCATCTTGTCGCCGCCCTGAACTGGTGCAAGCGTAACTTCCAAGCGAATATAATCGCCATCTTCGATTTTCATCAGAATGTCGTCGCGCTGGCGAATTGCGGAAGACTTGGTGAGTTCCTTAAAAATGTCAATCGGCTTTTTATCTGTCGTTTCAAGGTTCAGCACCTGACTGATATGTTCGCCGTTAATTCCACTGTTCGTGTCAATCAAATTAAGCGCCGCCGAATTGTATGTATTGATAATTCCGTGTTCGTCCGTGCTGAGAATTGCGTCGGTGATGTTATTGATAAGCGTGATCATTCTTTGGTGCTCGCTGAGGCTTTTTTTGTTGTTTTTACAATCGTCCTTATCGCTAATTTCTGACAATATTTTATGCAAAACAATAGCTATAACACCTAAAACAACACTCAGAGTGATCAATAGAAAAATTAGCGCCCACATAGCTAAAGTATAACATAAGCATATGCGTTTCTATATGTATGGCGAATATTTTTTCAATTCATTTCGGTGGATTTTATAATGTGGGTCAAATTTGGCAACTTCATCCCAGAATTTCGTCGAGTGATTCATATGCCTGGTGTGGCATAATTCGTGGATAATTACGTAATCAATTAGCTCAAATGGTAAGTTCATCATCCCAATGTTCAAGCTAATCGTTCCAGATGAAGAGCAGCTTCCCCAGCGACTTGATGAGTGTGTGATTTTACTCCGAGCAAAAGAAAAGCCGTGTTCTTCCGCTAAAAACGACAATCGCCTCGGCAGATATGATTTGGCTTCTTTTCTGAGTGCGATCAGAATTTTACTGCGAATAAGTTGTTGGTTTGCGGCCGATTCGACAGATTCTGCTTCGTTGATTTCTACCAATATCTGCGTTCCGACGATTTTCACGCTTGAAGGTTTCGTAGTCGTTTGTATCAATAAATGATGGCTTTTGCCGATTTGCTGATTTTTCGTGTAAGAAAGTTTTTCTCTGTACTGAGAAGCTAATTCGCGGATTTGCTTTCGAGAGGTTTTAATCAATGCCTTTGCGGCCAACAGCGGCGCATATGGTGGCATTGTAATTTGTATTCGTCCATCTGGCGCAATTTTCAAACTAACAGTCTTCGCTAAGCTACGTTTTTTAACGACAATTTCTCCGAATTCTTCGTCGGCAATAATTGTCATAACTAACCTATGTTAATGCGATTTCCGGCAATTGGGCGGCGTGGAGCTTCTGGGCGACTGGCGCCGATTTGCTTAAGAACGGTGCGAGCCTGGCTACTTAAGGTGTGCCGACCGCTAATTACGATGTAAGATTCGCTGCTGTGTGGTGCTGAGAACTGCTTCAATCGTCGTTCAAAAGATTCGTCATTTCCGCCATAAGTCTTTATCCAGCGATGTTTGGCTGTGGTGGGATCGGTTTGCACCCAAACAAATAGGACTTTATATCCATATTCCCTGGCAAGGCGATTGATACGCATACGATTCGTGCGCTGATCAGTCGATCCGTCCAAAATAACAGTTTGCTTAGTCTTCAAAAATTCTTCCAAAAGCGACAATGTTGCATCAGAAATGGTTTTTGTGTTGTCCGTAAAAACTTCAAATTGTCGAGAACTTACCACTGGAGAATTGAAAATCTTCGCAAATTCTACAGCGAATTGCGTCTTTCCTGAACCTGGCGCACCAACCATGGCGATAATATGCGGAAGTGAAGGTGATAAAGGTTTCATATTGAGAAATTATAGCAGATTTTTGACTAATAAAAAAGATTCTCTTTCAAGCGAGAATCTTGGCAGGAGTGGAGGGACTCGAACCCCCGACACCTGGTTTTGGAGACCAGTGCTCTAGCCACCTGAGCTACACTCCTATAGCAACCATTTTATCACGAATTAGCTTTGTCGCAAATGTTAAAATTGTGAAAAATAAAAAACTCGTGAAAAAGATCCCAAAATCCCTTGAAAAAACATAAGCGTAGTTCTACAATTAACTCAGAGATGAAAATTTTAATGCTTGGGTGGGAACTTCCTCCGCACAATAGTGGCGGACTCGGCGTTGCTTGCTATCAGATGTCGAAGGCGCTTGCTTCGGAGGGCGTTGATATTGACTTTATTATCCCCTACACCGCCAAGCATCCCGGAATTGACTATATGAATATCTATTCAGCCACTCCTTTGCCACCGAATTATCACGATTTGGGTGCGTATAATAACGGTTCAGAAGAAGACCGTGAAAACGCTAAGGACGAGTATGGTCTTTCGCCGATGCGCGCCGTACAGAGGCGTTACGGCAAATACGTTCGGGAGTTTGTGAAAAATCATCAGCCCGACGCGATTCACGCGCATGATTGGTTGACGATGGAAGCTGGAATAATTGCTAAGGAAATGACGGGCGCGCCGCTAATCGTGCACGTTCACGCGACGGAGTTTGACCGTTCTGGCGAGCAGTCAGGAAATCCTCTGGTTCACGAAATTGAGCAGCAAGGCTTGTTGATGGCTGATCGGATAATCGCCGTTAGTGAAATCACGAAGGAAATAATTGTTAAGAATTATCACATTCCGCCAGAGAAAATTGAGGTGGTTTATAACGCGATTGATTTGGCTGATTTGCCGCCGCATGAGTATGACGCCAGTACTTACAGGTATTTGGAGGAGTTGAAAAAGGATGGCTATACGGTTGTTGGCGCGTTGACGCGACTCACAGTTCAGAAGGGTTTGACATATTTTGTGCGAGCTGCAGCGAAGGCACTTGATAAATATGAGAAAATTGTTTTTGTTTTATCCGGAAATGGCGAGCAAAGAGATGAACTGATTGAACTGGCGGCAGATTTAGGGATTAGCGATAAGATGATTTTTACGGGATTTGTACGCGGAAAACAGTGGCGAGATATTTACTGTTTGATTGATGTTTTTGTGATGAGTTCGGTTTCTGAGCCATTTGGTCTGACCGCACTGGAGGCAGCTCATCACGACACTGCACTACTTATTAGTCGTCAATCTGGCGTTGGTGAGGTTCTGAATAATATTATGCGGTTTGACTATTGGGATGTGAATAAATTGGCGGATGAAATTGTTAATATCGCTGAATCACCTGCCTTACAGAAATCTTTGAAGAAAAATGTTAAGAATGAATACGCGAGAATTTCCTGGCAAGATGCTGCTAGAAAATGCCTGAAACTGTACAAAGGAGCGCTGATATGAATAAAAATAAAGGAATAGTTTTATATCTACACGTACACCAACCGTGGCGAATACGCGAATACAGCATATTTGACGTGGCTTGGAAACATAACTATTTCTCTGGCGGTCAAAATCCAGATCAGGACAATCAAAAAATATTCCAAAAAGTTGCAGAAAAGTCGTATTTGCCGATGAATGCTTTGCTTGAAAAATTATTGAAAAAATATCCTGATTTTAAGATCTCACTGAGTTTTAGTGGAACGTTTTTAGAGCAAGCCGAAAGGTTTAATCCTGAAGTTTTGGAGAGCTTTAAGCGCCTGGTAAAGACTGGTCAAGTAGAAATATTATCAAGTCCGTATCATCACAGTCTGGCGTTTTTCTATTCGCGTAAGGAGTTCGAGCGTCAAGTTGAGCTTCACCGCTGGAAGATTCGCGAGATTTTTGGTGCGGAAACGCGAGTTTTGGCAAATACAGAATTGGCGTATAGTGATGACTTGGCAAAATGGGCTGAGCAGGATGGTTTTAAGGGCGTGTTGGCCGAAGGCTGGGATCCGATTCTAAATTGGCGCAGTCCGAATTATGTATATCGCCCGAGAGGCACGAAGAAAATTGGATTGCTGCTCAAGAATTATCGATTGAGCGACGATTTGGCGTTTAGGTTTAGTGATCGAAAATGGAATGAATGGCCGTTGACTGCGGATAAGTTTAATACGTGGGTGGAAGATTCTGTCCGTTACGCACCGCTACTTAATTTGTTTATGGACTATGAAACTTTCGGCGAACATCAATGGGCGGAATCTGGGATTTTCGGCTTCTTTGAGAACTTTGTTGATAAATGGCTGAGCGCTGATGGTAATACCTTCTATACCGTTAGTGAGGCACTAGACGCGAATGCGCCTGCCGGTGAAATAAGTATGCCGTCGCCTGTAACGTGGGCGGACGCCGAGCGAGATTTGACGGCTTGGAACGGAAATAGCCTACAGAAAGAAGCCTTGCGATATGTCTATGAGCTTGAAGATGAGGTCTTGAATAGTAAAGACGAAGGTTTAATTAGCGATTGGCGAAAATTGCAAACTTCAGACCACTTCTATTACATGGGAACGAAGAATTTTACCGACGGCGATGTCCACGCTTATTTTAGCCCGTATGATTCGCCATACGACGCTTTTCTTTACTATATGAATACTATTCGTGATATGAAATCTCGATTGAGGAAATAGCCAAACATTCTTGCCAAATAAAAACTCCCTCTGAATGCGAGGGAGTTTCTGTATAATCCTGTTAAATTAGCTTTTACGAGCTTTAACTTCGTTGCGACCAAGGTTTTTCTTAGTCTCAGTGTAAGTAGCGTGTTGCTTTGCAATTGGGTCGTACTTACGTAGTGTCAATTTACCCTGACCTTTTGTAGTGCGGTTCTGGGTATTAACAGTAGTATAGTAAGTTCGGTGGTTGCTCAAGTTACTCACCAAACCAATCAGCTTTCGTTTCGTATTCTTCTTTGCCATCTCTTTACTCGTTAGATTTTATAAAACGTCTTGGATAATTATAGCATGGGTGAAGTGAAAATGCTAGACTCATATCAGATTTTTTATTAAGATTATGTCGTTCAGCTAAGTTTTTGGCGACTGTTTTATAGTATAATTATCAGAAAGGTTACTCACTTAGTGACTGTGGAGGATATTTATGAATGATGATAAGAAAATAATAAAAACCACAAAGAGGATTTATCCTCAAATATATTCTTATATTCTGCCAGATATTCCAGCAAATAAAGGTTGGCAAAAAGTCGGATATACAGAACGTAAAGACGTTGATTCGCGAATATTAGAACAGACTAAGACTGCGGCTGTAAAATTGCGATATGAGAAATTGTGGAGCGCTAGCTCTTTTTCTAACGCAACTCACGAATTTTTCAAAGATAAAGATCTCCATAAATATTACGTAAAGAATGGAATCGAGAAGAGTAAAAAGCAGGACGATGGCGGATTGGGCGAAGAATGGTTTTACTTCAATGGTACGCCAGAAAAATCTAAAGAATTGTTTGATGATTACGCTAATGGCAATTTATTCAGTCGATCTTCCGAGAAAAGTCCGTATAAGTTGAGAAAGGAGCAAGAACGTGCCGTTTCTCAAACTCTTGCTTATGCAGAATCTCACCAGACTACAGATTTTTCTTCACCAAATAAAGAAGCGGAATTTTTATGGAACGCAAAACCGCGTTTTGGTAAAACTCTCTCTTCTTACGATTTTGCAAAAAAGTTTAACGCTAAGAATGTTTTGATAGTTACTAATCGTCCAGCAATCGCTAATTCGTGGTTTGATGATTTCGATAAATTCATTGATGGATATTATTTTATTTCGACGGCAGATTCTTTAAAAGAACGCGAAACTTTGTCTAGGTATGATTTTCTTAATAAAGCCAATTCATCAAGCGAAGATAGGCAGATAACTTTCTTAAGTCTACAGGACTTGAAGGGCGGTAAAGTTTTTGGTGGACCACATAACAAATTAAAATGGGTGGCGGATCTTAAGTGGGATTTGTTAATTATAGATGAGGCTCATGAAGGTGTTGATACAGACAGAACTAATGAAGCTTTTGGAAAAATTAAGCGCAGGTTTACGCTGCATTTATCTGGAACACCTTTTAAGGCAATAGCGGATGGACATTTTAAGGACAATCAGATATTCAACTGGACTTATATTGATGAGCAAAAAGCTAAGCAAGAAGAACTGAAGAACTTGGATGATTCTGGTGATCACGTTAATCTGCCAGATATGAGATTATTTACCTACAAGATGTCTGATATTATCTCTGATCGGCTTGAAAAAGGCATGGAGATGGACGATGAAAATATCGATTATGCTTTTGAGTTGAATGAAATGTTTGCAACAGACGCAAGCGGCAAGTTTATTCATGAGGATGATATTTCAACATTCTTAAATCAATTAACTTCAAATGAAAAATATCCATTCTCAACCCCTGAATTAAGAGATCAATTAAAACACACGTTTTGGCTGGTAGGAAACCGTGTCGCTTCAGCAAAGGCTATGGAGAAAATGTTGCGCCATCACCCAGTATTTAGTGAATATAAAATAGTGCTTGCCGCGGGCAATGGAAGGTCTTCTCAGTCTGACAATAATTCATCTGAAGATGAGATGAAGGATACTGCAGCTAACGAGAAAGCTTTGAGCAGGGTTAAGAAGGCTATCAAGGAGAATGACCGCACCATAACCTTATCTGTGGGGCAACTGACAACTGGAGTTACTGTTAAAGAATGGTCTGCTGTACTTATGTTGTCTGATATCAAATCCGAGTCGTTGTATATGCAGGCAATATTCCGTTCTCAGAACCCGTATGAATTTATAGATAATAACGGCAACCTCTGTCGTAAAAAGTCGGCTTATGTCTTTGATTTCTCGCCGAATCGTGTGCTTAAAGTTTATGACAAGTTTGCCAACAGTCTATTGGCGGACGTAGCCAGAGGTGAAGCTACAGAAAAAATCAGAGAGCAGAACGTAGCAGAATTGCTGAACTACTTCCCTGTCTTGGCGGAAGATGAATCTGGTAAGATGATCGAATTGGACGCAGAGCAAGTTTTGACCTTCCCTAAAGCTATCGTCGCAAAGGAGGTTGTGAACCGTGGTTTTGTTACTAATTTGTTATTTGTAAACATTAACAACGTCTTCAATATTCCTTCTGAGGTGATTGCGGCACTGAATAAGGCTCATTCAACTAGCGACACTGATAAACAGACTAAAAGCGAAGAAGTTCAACACGATCCAGATCGTAAGAAGAATCGAGACCACAGGATATCTGTAAATAAGGATAAACTGCTCGGTAATAAGGTTTACACTTCAAGAATGCAGGATATTGTGTTGTCTGCGGTTGATTCGGATATGGAGGCAGATGAGATCGTTGAAAAAATTACCGCTGACTGCATGCCTGAAATATCTGAGCTCCTTGGGAAATATAAAGATTCCTATTCCCCTTCAAAGGCAGAGCTTGACAATATTAAAAGTGGGCTCCGTGAAAAGGTCAAAGAAGCGGCAGAAGAGTTTGTGTCTGGCGATATAGCAGACAGAATAGCTCAGGATAAATTAGCGGATAGCCTGGCGAATATCATTGAGAAAGATCTCCCTAACGATACCGTAATTCGTGAAGAAGAGGATAATTACGAAAAAGAAGAAAAGTCTGAAATGGACCAAATTAGGAGGAAATTGCGTACATTTACCCGCGCTATCCCTTCATTCATTATGGCTGCCAGCACAGATGTAGATAAAATCACGTTAGATAACATCGAGGATACCGTTTCTGACAAGGATTTTGAGGAATTATTTACAGAAAAAGACAGCGAACCATTTACAAAAGACGATTTCCGTAAAATTCGCGGCCCATGGACAAATCCAGAAACCGGCGAAACATTTGAAGGATTTTTTGATCGCTATACATTTAACGCTGCCATTCGAGAGTTTGAGGAGAAGCGACAGGAAATTGCGGATTACCTTTCCCCTGGCGCCAAAGAAGACATTTTCTCTTACATTCGCCCATTAAAAACAAATCAGATTTTTACACCAAGGATAGTTGTAAATAAAATGCTTGATTTGTTGGAAGAAAATAATCCTGGCATATTTGAAGATCCAAATGCGACATTTGCGGATTTATATGTAAAGAGTGGTCTATACCTTACAGAAATAGCAAAGAGGTTAAACAGAGGACTTGAGAGTAAAATACCAGATAAGTCGGAAAGAGTAAAACACATCCTTGAGAAACAGCTTTATGGGTTTGCGCCAACGAATATTATCTACAATATCGCACGCAAGTACATTTATGGAACATTTTCAGGTATTGATGATAGTAATCTTAAGCAATTAGATTTAACAGACGCGTTTAAAAAGGGAGAAACATTAAATATGAAATTTACTGCAGTTGTGGGTAATCCGCCATATCAGGAAACTACTAGCAAAACAGAGTCTCAAACGCAGAGTAATTCCAACTGGATTTATCAATACTTCCAAGACGCTGCAGATAAAATAGGTTCTCTCTCCTGCCTAATTTATCCATTTGGCGGCTGGTTTGATGCACCTGATAGGCTTGGTGGCCTAGGTAGTCGAATTTTAAGTGATGGACACACGATTTCTGTGGATGCTTATGAGGGTACGACTGATAGGCGTGCTTGGTACAGAACCGACCGCGATCCACAGCCAATCTTTGGGAACACCGCTAACCTTTCCGCTGGAGTTTCAATTGTTTTGAGAGATAGGGATCACTATCATCAGACATACAAGTATTCGAATAGAATTTATACCGATGATACGGCGGAGGTTAATATAGCCGATGTCGATTCGCTCGCACCAAATCCGGCATTCCTCAAAATCAGTAATAAACTTGCCGGTAAAAAACTGAGTCAAAGAATTAAAAAAGGGATGTTTGGGATAGAATCTAATTTTGCTGAACAAAATCCTGATAAAGTATCGTTTAGCAAATCGGATTGGAGCAATCCTATACAGTTATTGGTTAACGACAAAAGTGGTTCATCTGGGCGCGCAACTTTATTCTGGATGGATAGATCAAATCTGCCAAAAGGTGACGAGTATGTTGAAAAGTATAAAGTAATCACAACATCGGCTTATCCCAAAAAATCCATAGTGTCTGGCGATCCTACAGTTAAAAATGTTATACATCGCGCTAGTGAGCTAATTGAAATAATGGATAAAAATTCCGCTTTTGGCGCTAGCAGAATAGCATTACTTATGTCGGACAGCAAGAAAGAATGCGAGAATTTCATCAAATATGCTAAGACAGGCTTCTTTGCTGCGCTTATGCTTCAGGAGCCAAATCGTCGTTCTACATTTGGGTTTATTATTCCTGACCAAGATTTTACCGATAATTCAGATATTGATTGGAATGCATCGCTTAGTGAAATAGATAAGCAGTTATTCGATAAATACAACATAACTGCTGAGGAGCAGAAATTTCTTGGAGTCGCATGAACGAAGAGTCCGTCGATATTATAGAGAATACCATTCGCCGCCACGGCGACTTGTTGGATGTTCTTTTGTTGGATAGGACGCGGACGACGAAGCGAAAATCGCATAATGTCTTGTGGGCTACCGACTCTTACGTCGGTCATAATCCAAAGCAAGAAATATCGATTTTAGACATCACTGGGTCAAATACGTATTTAATACAGCCCAGAATTGCTAAATCAAAGGAAGAGCAAAAAAGCCGCACAAAGGATAAGGCTGAGGTTTTTACGCCAAAGAATATTGTTAGTCAAATGAATAGACAGATAGACTGGAGCTCAGGAAATTGGCCTGCAGACGAGAGTAATTGGAAGGATTACGTCAAAGAACTTCGTTTGGAGATAACCTGTGGTGAGGCGCCGTTTATAGTCGGTCGATACAATGCCGCCAGCGGAAAAAAAGTGTTGAAACTGTCTGACAGAGTGGGATTTTTAGACCGTAAACTTCAAGTTGTCGGTTCGTATTGTAATGATAAGAAAGAATGGCTGGAATGGGCGATTGTTGCTTTTCAATGCTCTTACGGATATGAATGGCAAGGTGATAATCTTCTTCTGGCCAGAGAGAACCTTTTATACACTTTCATCGACTACTGGAATGACAAATTTCCTAACGATAAGATAAATCTTGACAGGAAAATATCAAAAGAAAAAATGGAAATGTTATTGCGGGTTGCGGAAATTATTTCTTGGAACATTTTCCAGATGGACGGAATTAAAAACGTAATACCAATGAGTTGTCGTCATGAAGTGATAGAAAAAGAAATCCCCCCTATGGTCAAATTATGGGGCGAATCTCCAAAGATTATTAAGAGTGAGTGTGCTGGGTGCAAAAATAATAACCATTTTAAGCATAATGGCAAGTATGTCTTTATTATGGATTGGGAAAAGGGAAAACCAGTTAAATTTATAAACTTAATGAAGGCGGAATAAAAAAGATCCGCATTTCTGCGAATCCGTGTTTCATGTGGAGCCACGATCGGGGCTTGAACCCGAGACCTCATCCTTACCATGGATGCGCTCTACCAACTGAGCTATCGCGGCGTAACAGGCTTAATTTTAGCATATTAAGCCATGTTTAATCAACCGGGTTATTTCTTACGAGTGGACTTTTTAGCTGGCATGCCGGCTTCTTTTGGTAGTTTTGGCGTGACAAATGCCTCTATTATTCCCCACGCTACGCTATTGACTAAGAATGTAACGAACAATATTCCTGAAACTGATGCCGCCAAGTGTGCCGATGAAGCGTTAAATAATGTCAATAATCCCGCTACAGCCAGTCCAATTATGGCTAACATAATATAAGCGTATTGTAATTTCAATCGTTGGTTTTTTTCACTATTCCATAATGCCAGAATAGATTTTGTAAATTCAAACATACCTATATAATAGCACATATGCTTATAAAAGTCAATATTGTGCTCTTTTCTTGTCTAAAAAATCGCCCGTAAAGGCGATAATTCAATCTTGGTGCTGGAAGTAGGACTCGAACCTACGAAGCCTTACGGCGGGAGATTTACAGTCTCCTGTGATTGCCACTACACGATTCCAGCGTGATGTGGAGCCGCTTCTCGGGCTCGAACCGAGGACCTACGGTTTACAAAACCGTTGCTCTAGCCAACTGAGCTAAAGCGGCAACTGAATTTATTTTATCAATTTTTTCTCTCTGTGACAAGAGTTTACATAACTATTTTTCGTGGTTGATGTATTTTACGCTGTTGGCGTGGACGTGGCGCGTCGGCTTTCTTTGATGACGCCGTTGGAGTTAGCATTTTTGTAGCTTTCTTACGTAATTCTTCAGCCAGCTCAGCCTGTCCAGCATTGTCGTAAGCCTCCGCTAGGATCTTCAGGGTTTGAGGAATCGGCTCCAGTTCTACAGCCTTTTCTAGCGCATTAATAACCTTCTTCGTATTCCCTATCTTTTCCTGAACCTTGGCGTAAGCGATGTAACGTGCAGCCAAATCATCTTCCATCTCCAATGCCTGCTCAAATGCTAGCGACGCCTTTTCATAATTCTCTGTTTCATAATAAATTAAGCCGACGTTATGAAGGCTGGAGGCGCTTGGCTCCAAACTCTGAGCAATCTCAAAACACTCGATGGCGTCTTTGTATGCGCGCTGCTTGGCGTATAAAATTCCCAAACGGTTGTATGCCGTGGCGTTTTTCTCGTCGACTCGCAAAATTGTCAATAAAGCCTTTTCTGCTCGCAGATATTTATTTTCACGAATCGATTCTTGGGCAATTTCCCACAATTGATCAAGTTTATTAGTAATCTTTGTTGGCAAATCGCCAGTTTCTTTGATTGATGGATGATAAAAAATCGCCCAAATCATTAAAATTAGAATGAGGAGTAATCCAAACATATCTATACTATTATATCACAAGTTGTGTCAGTGCCAGCCTGACGTTGGCGTTGGATTTTAACGTGCTCGCAACAGAGGTAGTTTTTTCAAGTTGTTCTTCAAGCGACGAATTCATCCCACGAGATAAAGCCTGAAAACGAATCATATTCACTATAATATCCGTTAGTAATATTGCTTTTTGGCGGTCAGAAAAGTATTTGGCGAGATTCTTAAACGTGTCGTATTCCCGATTTGTGGCTAAAATTTGCTTTGCGTCGGTGGCTAATTGTCGATATTCGGCGAATTTTTCTGGATTTTCTGCCAATTCCTTAATCAGCAATGGTCGCCCAGCCGCGAGGAAAAGAATTTGCTGACTAGAGGCAGGGTCTAAATTGTACTTTTCAAGCAGTTTTTTATCTTGGGCGGATGTCGTTTTATGAAGCGTCAATGTCTGACAACGAGATCTAACAGTATCGAGCATTAACTTCGGGTTTTTCGCGACAAGGATAAAATTGGTATTTTTATTCGGTTCTTCCAGCGCTTTCAGGAATGCATTTTGTGACGGCTCGGTCATTAAATCAGCTTCGTCAATGATAATAACTCGACGATTTATGGCGTAAGTTCGAAGCATAGATATGAGTTCGCGAATTTGATCAACAGATATGGTTTGCTTTTCTGGAAGCGGTTTCAGATGGAAAGTATCGCTATTTTTTGCTAACATTTGAGCCACGCCCAGTCCGTCAAGTCCATAATCCGCAATTATCAAAAGCGCGTGAGGCAATTGCGATGAAATCTGGCTGATTTTTTGAGCGTCTCGAGCGGATATAATCACTTCAGACATCTATAAATCCTCTGGGAAGAATTTCTTGAATTCGTCAGGAATTGCAGCTTCAAAAACTTTTCTCTCACCAGACGGCAAAGCTATCTCTAATTTTTGAGCATGCAGCATCATACGACAATCCGAAGACTTTCCGTAAACTCGATCACCAAGAATCGGCGCATTCAAATGAGTCAAATGGACGCGCAATTGATGAGTTCGACCAGTGGTCGGCTTCAGTTCCACGAGCGACTGAGTATCATTTTCCGCCAAAACATGGTAAGTCGTCTGAGCCGGCTTCCCGTTCGGATCTATACGAAAAGTGCTCGGCGCTGAAGGATTGCGACCAATTGGCAGATCAATTTTTGCGGCATTCAACTTTGGCTTGCCGTCGGTTATTGCTATGTAGGTTTTCTTGGCGGTTCGTTCGGCAAATTGCCTCTGTAGATGCGCGGCAGATTCTGGGTTTTTGGCGATAATCAGTAGTCCTGAGGTGTCGCGGTCAAGCCTGTGAACAATTCCCGGACGATCCGTGTCTGTCGCAAACGAAGTTTTCGGGCGAATTATCTCCGCAACCGTCGGCTCGTCAGAAAGTCCGCCCTTCGCGTGCGTCAATAGTCCACTTGGCTTATTAACGACAATCACATCATCATCCTCGTATAAAATCGGCAAGTCAACGTCCGCCTGTTCTTTTTCTGGCAAATTAAGCGCAATTTCATCAGTTTCATCAACCTCAAATTTTGGCGTCGTCACGGCTTTATTATTGACCGAAACGTATCCAGCTTTTATGTATTTTTGCCAAAGATTTCGAGAAATTGTCGTGTCAAATTTTGTCGATAAATAAATGTCCAAGCGCACCTTAGTTGGCGAAATTTTGAACATTATGACATACTTTCCCTGGAACGGTGTTTCGATAAATTCTGGGTCTAGCGGATTCAGTAAAATCTCGGCGTTATCTGGCTTTTCCATCCATAGCTCGTCAATAGATTCTTCGTCAACAACCGAGCCGTAAAGCAGTGCAAAATGCTGCTTATTCAAAATAAATTCCGCAAAAACGTGCGACTCGTCCGTTTGAATTTCCAGCCGACGCAGCGCTTTGACGGGCGTATTATCGTCTGCTAATTTGTACAATCTAGCTATTTTCAGCACTGTCCGAGGTAATATTTTCACGCGATTTGCTCCCTATTTTCGAAGCCCTACAGCTTTTTGAACGCGATACAAAGTTTCATTAGCGACGACATTCATGTCTTTTTCACTAGAAGCCAGCTTTTCTTCAATTGCTTGCTCATCAGCCGCCGCAAGCCGATTCTGGAAATTCTCCAAAAATTCCGCGACTTCGTCAGCCACGATTCGCTTGAAATCACCATAACGATCCATACCGAAGTACTCGTTGGCGGTCTGCTCCAGAGTAACTTCCTTGCCAGCATCTTGTCGAACCAAAGTCAAAATTTCCAGCAAATTAGAAATTCCCGGTTGATTTTCCTTGTCATATTGAACTTTGCCAATTGAATCTGTTGTTGCACTCATTATTTTTTTATGTGCCGATTTTGGATCGTCAGAAAGGAAAATAACTCCCTTACCACTCTCGTCAGATTTGCTCATTTTCTTCGCTGGATTCACGAGATCTTTAATCCTCAATCCTTGGCCTTTTCCGAAGAATTGATGCTGCTGAATTACGGGTTTCGGCACGATAAATAGATCGCCAAACTTACGGTTCATTCGCTCGGCAATATCACGAGTGAGCTCCAAATGCTGAGTCTGGTCGTCGCCAACTGGCACGTAAGTCGCGCCGTAAAGTAGAATGTCGGCAGCCATCAGGACGGGATAGTTAAATAGTCCGACAGAAGCGTCGCCTTTACTTCCCTTGTCCTTAAACTGTGTCATTCGGCTCATCTCGCCAAATCCAGTAAAGCAATCCAGAATCCACGCCAGTTCACTGTGCGCCGGGACGTAGCTTTGGCGGTAAAGATGAACGGAAGGGTTGTCCAGCGGCAATCCGGCGGCAGTATAAATTCGCGCGTTGTTCAGGGTGCTGTCGTATAGCTTACCGTGGTCGATTGGCGTAGTAAAACTGTGAAGGTCTGGGATGAATAGATTGATATCGTATTCGTCCGAGCGACGTTTCGCCATGTTGATAATTGGCAAAATAGCCCCAAAGTAATTACCTATGTGGATGTTGTTGTTGGCGCGCACGCCAGTGAGAATGACGGGTTTAGTTGGTTTCATTGTATACATTATAGCACTCCTTTGGTTGTTAAGTAACGTAATAAAATGTTCATTGGGTCAATGGTGTTTGGTTTTTCGGCGAAGGCGCAGGATAATTCGGTGCAGCCTAATAATACTGGCGGACTGCTGGGGTAATTATTGATATAGTTTACTGCGTTCGCCTGCTCGTACTGGGTTGTTATTGGTATTTTATCCAGCGCCGCCTGAGATATTGTTTGCCCAGAAATTACTGCGCGAATTATCACTTCCAGTGCTTGTTCTTCGTCCTTATCCGGCGTTAATACGGTTACTCCGGCGGCTTTCAACGGCTTATCATATAGTCCAGTGCGGATGGTTGTCGGCGATGCTAGCAGCCTAATTGTTTTATAATGACGGCTAACATAATCAATTACGGCATCTACCATGGAAGTTATGCGAATATTCAGCCGCTGTTCAATATCGGGCTGCAACAAATGCGCAGTATTGCAGGCAATTATGATAACGTCGTCCATCGACGCGTCAATATTTTTCAGCTCGTTTATGATAATTTCCAAGGCTTCGCTGCGTCGCGATTCGTTGGTGATAAAATCAGGAACCGGCAGCGACAAATGAACTATATGCGGAAAATCCATGCCATCCTTTGCGCCGTCTGCCAGCGCCTGCTGAATCATCCGCCGGTGTAGCTCCAAGCTTGCCTGCGGCCCCATGCCGCCGATGATAATTATTCTTTGCTTCATAATTCCTCCTTTGGGTTATATAAAAAAGACCGCGCGCGGCCTCTAGTCATGGTTGGTATTTTCAGAAGAAATTTACGAACAATTCAACAAGCCGCGGCGAAAACGCGTGCTTTGCCAGGCGGTGCTGATGAATTGCCTTTTTATAGTCATGGGGTGATTATAACGCTAATTGCTAAAATTCGCAAACGTTCTATAAAACAGCTCGCTTGGATATGCGCCAAACCCATAAAATGATGTAAATAGATAAACCGATTGAGAATAAGAGAGATAGGACGGCCATCGGATTTGCTTTCCATAATATTGTCCATGTTGGCGACGAAATGATAAATTCTACCATCGCTAAGAACCCGATTTTAGTATAAATATGCAGCGATTCAGCCAGACAAACAGCGAAACCGATTACCATACCGAACACAGAGGCTACGATTAGTAAAATGATATTAAGGAGCGGCGGTCTTTCTTCCTAGCTCAGCTTAGTTGTTGCTTTATAATCTTTAAAGATTTTTTATATGTAGACGCTATATCATTTTCTATCTTTCGTATGGTTGATACATCACTGGCTTGGGACGTTGCTATGCCATCAAAGTTACTTGCTAAATCATCCCAATCAATTGTTGGATAGTCAACTTTATCGCAGTCAGTCAATCTCGCCATTGCAAAACACAATACATCAAGCGACACAGCCGTCCCGATTTTGTCTTGCGAATCTCGATAGAGATCAATGATTTCGCGAGCAATGATAGCCTGTTGTACGCGGTTATTATCAGCTTTCATGCATCTATTAAATAATCCCTTAACATCGCGAGCCCATCAACTTTCTCAATTATCGTCAGATATTCCTGCCATTCTTCGTCGTTCAGCTCTGCCAAACTGCGGCCAGGAAAGCTCGGGTGTCCATAAATATATAACAATTCCGTCCAGCCATGGAGATTATCGCCACGTGGCTCGTCAACGATAAATCCCTCTTCGTTGGCTACGAAAATGTAGTCTTTTTCGCCGTCAAAATAGCCAACCGCAAAAGAAAAAATAGCTCGACGATCAGTCTCACCCTTCATTAACTTGATAATACCGGGATAGCTAAAGCTATTCAGTAGCAATTTAACAAACGGCCCCGGAAATCCTTTCAGCGCCGGGATGAAGAAGCCGCGATCATCAACGACCAGACGCTTGTCTGGGAAGGCTTTCTTGGCTTGAGATAATTTACTTTTTGCAATCGTTTGAATATCTAGTCCGCGCCCTTCGTCAAAATCATAATCGAGCTGCCTTAAATCAACACCGAGCGGCTGAAGGAGTTCTTGAAGACTGGTGAATTTGCTGTGATTGGAAGTGATGAAATAAATTGGGCTATTTTCTTGTTTCATATTGATAAGTATACGCTAACTAACGTTATTTTGCAGATTTTTAATGCTTGTGTCGTACGGAATATGAATGAGGAGATTAGCCGCCATTTTTCCACTGCCTGGCACGTTGCAATAACTTATCGACATAAGCTGCCTTAAGTTTTTTATACGCTGACCTGTCGTAATTTGCTTGCTTGGCATATTGATATTTTATCTTTGAATATTGATCAGCTTCGTCATTGTGAGACCTTAGATAATCTCTGATAATTAAGAAGTTATCGTGCGTTTCAGTATTCGCGACCGCGAGGTGAATATGAATATCGCCCTCGCCAGTTTCTTCTTGTCGGGACGCCAGGAAGATATACCCTTGACGGGAACTTGGATTTAATGAGGGAAAATATCCAATTGCTACCAATTTGTCTCGCAGCTCGTTCATGTGTTCGCTATCTTTAGCAGAAATAAGAATATCTAGGATATTTTTACCATCCAAACCAAGTACCGCGGTACTGCCGACATGATGAATTTGCGAACTATCCGCAAGCACTAGCGCTAATTTATTTTTCACGCGTGTAAAGGCAGCCGATATGTCTTTTTTGGATCTTTTAATTTCAACCGACATAAGACCTTCTAAATTTAATCAAGTATCTGTTTTTAGATACAGATTTTTATTTCTAATGCTTGTGTCGTACGGAATTTTCCATAATTTGCCGTCGATATCCAGGTTTTTCAGAAAATTGCACATTTGCTGCTGAATGTTTTTTACGTCGGCACTGTCTTCGGTCAAAACTTCCAGTTCAATAAATAGTCCTAGTCCAGCGACCTCGTCGATGCAAATCGTATACTTCTCGGTCTTTGACTCAAGGCGGATTTTATCAACCGTAACGATTTCTTGCCAGCCCAGCGCTGCGAGCATTTGGCGCGCCGCATTTCCGTCGCTAACTACAAATTCATATTCATTAGACACTAGCTTTATCTGCCCCTCGACCTTCAGTGTCATCAGGCTCCGTTGCAACTCGCTAGTTTCCGGATTAAGAACGTCGCGCACTCGCATAATCTTTGAGCCAGGAACAATTGGTGCGTCAACTTGCTCGGGCAATAAAAATACTGTATCAATTTGGCGTTTGCTTGAGATGGGCGCTATGAATTGGATTTTTAGTGCGGCGATGAGATTATCGCGAGTAATATCAGACGCTAATTTGAATTTAGATTCGATTTCGATCATAAGCTTCCTCGTTTGGACTTTGCTATAAGATGACTCATTTTTGGTGAATATTTTCCCGCCAAATAATCTTTCATAATTTCCGACAACTTCTTCGCATATTTATCGGTTATTTCGTGCCGCTGAGTTGCCATTGACGTATGAGTGATATTGTTATGATCTTTTGCTAATTTCTTCAGGTTTCTCTCTACAATCAGTGGGTCGAGTTTTCCAGACAAAATAGCAATCGGAAGAGTGAGCTTAGTGATGTCATTCATTGTCGTCTGATTGATAATCGCGGTGTTCAAGGCTGTCAAGAAGGATTCGGCGGTAACTTCATCGGCCTTAAATCCAGCGTCAGGCCAAATGTTGTGCCGATCGGCGAATTGCAAAAAGCGTTTCGAACTGCGCGGATGACTATTGAAAAACTCATAAAGCGCACGCAAAATTTTTTCTGGATGATGGATTTTTTCGTCGACCCTCGGATAATATATTGGCGGACTACACAAAATAAGCGACTTACTTAACTTCGGATATTGCTTGGCGAGCTCTACGGCAGCCAGCGACCCCATAGAATGACCGATGACAATATCAACGTGATTTATAAATTCCCTACGCAAAGTGGCGACGATGCTTGCGGCTTGGTCGTGGGCGTTATAGGACTTCCAATCAGGCTTGGGCGAATTACCAAATCCCAGCATGTCAATTGCTATAACTCGCGCATCCTTAGGTAAATACGGCTCCAGCGGTATCCATGTTCGCCACGAAGCTCCCAGTCCATGAATAAGTAAGATTGTCGCTTTCGGTTTTTCCGGACGAGAAAAATAATGCACGTTCAATGCATATGGAATCCGCAACCAGTGATGGATAATCTTGTCCAACATATTTTTAGTATACTATGAAAATACTCCGCCTGCATGTGAAACGGAGTATTTTGTGATAGCCTTTTCTGTACTAACGCTTAGAGAATTGTTCGCGCTTACGAGCAGAACGAAGACCGTACTTCTTGCGCTCTTTCTCGCGTGGGTCACGTTTCAATAGCTCAGCCTTCTTCAGAACTGGACGCAGGTCAGCGTGAGCAGCTGTCAAAGCTTTTGCGATGCCAAGCTTGATAGCGTCAACTTGACCAGCCAGACCGCCACCTTTAACTAGAATAGTAACGTCGAATTCTTTTTGCTTGCTGACGATAGCAAGTGGATCGGTTACTTCTGCTAGTAAGGTTTTGTTGCCATCCAGGTATTCAGCGGCAGGTTTGCCGTTGATAGTGATAGTGCCTTTTCCAGGAAACAATCGAACGCTTGCTGAAGCACTTTTGCGTCGACCTAAGCCGTAGAAATAAGTATCAGCCATATTACTTCACCTCAACTTTCTCTGGTGTTTGTGCTGTGTGAGCGTGGTCGCTGCCAGCAAAAATGCGTAGACGCTTTAGGCGCTCTGCTTGCAATTTGTTCTTTGGCAACATACCTTTAACAGCTTCTTCAATAATTCGCTCTGGGTGGCGTTCGCGCATTTCTTTGAATTGCGTTTCCTTAATTCCACCTGGGAAACCACTGTGGCGATAGTAATACTTATCAGTTTCCTTGTATCCAGTAACGACTGTTTGCGCAGCATTGATAACAACTACGTAGTCGCCACCGTCAATATGAGGAGTGTAAGTTGGCTTGTATTTACCAGTCAAATGCTTGGCAATTTCTGTAGCCAAACGTCCAAGTGGTAATTCGCTAGCGTCAAACAATACCCAACGGCGAGAAACTTCAGATGGTTTTTGTGAATAAGTCTTCATCTTATTTTCCTTCCTTTGGCATTGGTTTAATATCGTCAACAAACTCGATGATTGCCATTTGAGCGCCGTCGCCGACTCGCAAGCGTGTTCGCTCAACGCGAACGTGTCCGCTGGTTCGACCACTTAGCTGTGGCGCGATTTCATCAACTAGTTTATAAGCGGCAGCGCGTGTGCTTAATGCTGCAATCACCTGACGTCGGCTAGCTAGGTCACCCTTTTTAGCCTTGGTGATGATTTTTTCAATGTGACGCTGTAGTTCCTTAGCCTTTGGCAAGGTGGTCTCGATTTTTCCGTACTCAACCAAGCTGGTAGCCAGACCTTTGAGTAGGGCTCGTCGCTGATCACGCTCGCGGCCGAACTTGCGCCCTTGATATCCGTGTCTATGCATAGTTAAAACTCCAACTCCGCCATCTTGTCACGTACTTCGTCTAGTGCCTTTGAACCGAAACCTTTCAATTCTCGCAAATCTTGCTCAGTCAAAGTTACCAAATCGCGAATAGTGCGGATTTCATTGTTAATTAGCGCGTTCGTCGTGCGGGCGCTTAAGTTTAGCTCTTCGATTGGCATTGCTAGCTCTGACTCTTCGTCTTCCTTAGCTGCGCCAAGTGCTGGTGCGCCAGTTACCATCGTATTGCCAGCCAAAGCTGTGTATTGGTTGACAAGAATCGCTGCTGCTTCTTCGAACGCCTCACGAGGTGTGATTGTGCCGTTAGTTTCAATAGTGATTGCCAATTTGTCCAAGTTTGTCTCCTGGCCAACACGAGTTGAGTCGACTTTGTAGCGAACGCGTAGAACTGGTGAGTACATTGCATCAATAGCAATCATGTCGCTGTGCAAACGCTTTTCGCTTGACTCTTCAATTGTCTGGTAACCGCAGCCTGCCTCAACTACCAAATCCATGACCAAATGCTTGTTTGGGTCGTCGATTGTAGCAATTACTTGCTCTGGGTTAACGACTTCAACGTCAGCATTAGTTTTAATGTCAGCGGCAGTTACTTCGCCAGCGCCAGTTTTCTCAATGCGCAGTTCAACTGGATCGTCAGTAAATACGCGTAGGTGAACGTTTTTCAAGTTCAACATAATGTCGACAACATCTTCTTTGATGCCTTCAACAGTAGTAAACTCGTGAGTTGCGCCCTCAATCCTGAAAGCTACAACTGCGCCACCGCGAACGCTTGACAATAGAACGCGTCGCAATGAGTTACCAAGAGTATTACCGTAGCCTGGGTGAAGTGGCTCGATTAGAAAAGTAGCACTGGTTGCTGAAATATCATCAACGCTCGCGAGTGCTGGATTGTAAATTGCTTTTGCCATAATTCTTCCCTAACCCTTCTTTTATCGTGAGTAATACTCAACAATTAATTGCTCGTTGATGTCAGCTTCTGCTTCCTCGCGCTTTGGCAAACCAGTTACTTCAATCTTCAGCTTCTTACTATCAGCTTTTAGCCAACTTAGTGGGCCTTGGACTGAATTGTTGATTACATCGTCAATTCGTGTAAAGTACTCTGACTTAGTACTCTTTGGACGAACCGTGATAACATCGCCGGCTTTAACACGAATCGATGGAATATCGACGCGTCGGCCGTTCAATTCAAAGTGTCCGTGGCTAACTAGTTGACGAGCTGCGCGGCGTGATACGGCAAATCCAGAACGATAAACAACGTTATCCAAACGGCGCTCTAATAGCTTCAACAAGTTTTCGCCGGCCAAACCTTCTTGAGCGCGTGTTGCTTCGTCCATCAAGCGAGCAAACTGCTTCTCGACTAGACCGTACAAGCGACGAACCTTCTGCTTTTCACGAAGCTGTGTAGCGTATAGACTTGGCTTGTTTTGACGACCATGTGCGTGCTGGCCTGGAATGCCAGATTTTTTCGCCAAAATTTTATGTGCTTTTGGATGAAGCGCATAACCTTCGCGGCGGCTTTGCTTGACAATTGGTGAATTATCTCGTGCCATAATTATGCCCTCCTTGCCTTTCGTGGACGAACACCACCGTGAGGCACGCCAGTTACGTCCTTAATGCTTTCTACTGAGATGTCGAAGGCGCTGACCGCACGAATAGCGGCATCACGTCCTAAACCGACACCTTTCACGAAAACGTCAACAGACTTCAAGCCGTATTGAGATTTCGCAGCTTCAGCAGCTTTTTCAGCAGCAACCTGTGAAGCATAGGCTGTACCTTTTTTGCTTCCACGGAAACCACACGCACCAGCTGATGAAGCGGTTAGTACGTTACCCTTCTTGTCGGAAAAAGTAACGATAGTATTGTTAAATGTTGCCTGAATGTGCAGCTGACCAGCTGGGACTGATCGGCGCTGCTTCTTCTTGGTAGATTTTGCGTCTGCCATTTCTTAGTCCTTTCTTTAGGTCTTACTTGCTGCTTTTGGTTGTGTACCGCCCACGGCGATGGCGCGACCCTTGCGAGTTCGTGCATTCGTACGAGTCCGCTGTCCGCGTGTTGGCAGTCCTGCTTTGTGGCGAAGACCGCGATAGGCGTTGATATCCTTCAAGCGCTTAATATTGTTTGTCACCAAGCGCTGGAGATCACCTTCAACGGTGTATTCGCTGTCAATAATTTCGCGAATCTTGTTTTCTTCAGCCTCGGTGAGATCTTTCACCCGAGTGGTCGGCTCAATTTTAGCCGCCGCAAGGATGCTCGAAGCGTGCTTTGGCCCAATACCGTAAATATAGGTGAGCGCAATTTGCACCTGCTTCTCTGTTGGGATAACTACCCCAGCAATTCGAGCCATGCTTAACCCTGCCTTTGCTTATTCTTAGGTTCTTTCTTGTTGATGATACATAGTCGGCCTTTGCGGCGAACCACCTGATCATCGGGCTTGATTTTTTTCACACTTGCACGAACTTTCATAAAGTGCTTAAATCTCCCTTCCCGAGTAAACCCGAGATTATCGTTGATATTTAACTACCGACCCTGAGGTCGATCGTCACGTAGGCGGAAGCTGATTCGTCCCTTTGTAAGATCGTAAGGGGTCATCTCAACTTCAACCTTATCACCAGGCACCAGACGGATATAATGCTTGCGCATTCGTCCTGAAATGTGCGCGATGATACTATGGCCATTCTCCAGTTCCACCTTAAATTGAGTATTAGGCAGTGCTTCCACTACCTTTCCTACCATTTTGATGACTTCCTTTTGACTCGCCATAAGTTACAGTTGTCAATTATACAGTACTAAGCACAGTTTGACAAGGGTTTTCGCCGTAAATTTAAGTGCTATAATTGTGCTATCAAATTTAACATAAGGATTTTTATGGCAAGCAAGAAAAAACCAACAAACTTTAAAGTTACAAAATCGAAGAATGAGATAATGACCGCGGTGCTAATCGGTCTGGTGACGGCTTTGATAGTGATAGTTATTGGTGTAATTTTATTACACGCAAACCAAACTTCCGACAAGACGTTTCAAACAGTCGAAAATGTTGACGGTGGATCCGTGAACTTGGGCTCTCTAGGCTTCCGAATTGAAGGAGATAAATTAGTTATTCGCAACGATTCAGCCACACAAGAGATTCGCTATTTTCTGAAGACAGAAACTAAAAAATCAGGCTGCAAGGATAACAACAGCGTAACTGTGGTAATTGCCCATTCCCAAGATGAGAAACAGTTGTTGTTAGGCTATGGTTGCGGCAATTCTGCGGCACGAATGTTTGCAATTAAGAAAGACGATGGATGGAAAGTGATTTCCCCAACCAACCAATTTAACCTATTTGAAATTCCGAGCTGCAAGATGGTTGATGAAAATAACATTAGTAATCAAATTGCGCCAGTCTGTCAAAATGAGAAAAAAGTTGGCGACAATTTATCTTACGATTACAAAATACGATAATCCATTCACAAAAAGAATTCCCCGCTTTTCGGCGGGGATTTTTAATGTCAATTATTTTTTCCTAAACAAACGACGCTTTTTACTCTTCTTTTTGTTGCTATCAAGCAGCTCGTCTGGATCAAAGTCATCATATGTAACCATCAGCGCACGAGAGTTGACTTGTCGCAGAGTTTCAAGGGCAACTGATACGATAATCAAGATTCCAGTACCGCCGATTGACAAACGCAAACCTTGCAAGCCTGTCAAATTGTACGTGAGATATTCCGCAACGAATGGCAAAATAGCCACGATTCCTAGGACAATTGAGCCGAACAAAATCAAGCGATTAACGGTTCTCATGAGGTATTTTTCAGTCTGAGCGCCCGGACGTACGCCTTCAATAAATCCGCCTTGCTTCTGCAAATTTTCGGCAATTTCATTAGCGTTAAAGACGATTCCAGTGTAGAAATATGTAAAGGCGATAACCAAGATAAAGTATAGCGTTGGGTAAATAAACGCTTCAGCGGTGCTTCCTGTAAACGAACCTGCGTTTGGAGCTTGGAACCAAGTGATCAATTTGTTGGCGGTCGGTAGAAGATTAGCGTTACCAGACGCCTTCATAACTTGACCAACGAATTGCGGCAAGCTCAGGAATGCAACCGCAAATATGACCGGAATAACTCCCGCTGCAATCAATTTAACTGGCAAAATGCTTTTTACATCGCCGTAATTACTGTTTCCGTGAACACGCTTTGCATAGTTAATCGTGATAACTCGCTGAGCTTCGTTGATTTTAACCAGGAAGTAAAGGACGATAAGTCCGGCGATTGACATGATTAATATCGTCCAGAACATAACTGGGTTTACAGGGAGAGTGAACCAGTTGAAGACGTTTAAGCTGCCAGATGAGGTGTTGAACAATGATGAGATTAATGACGCAAGCATTTGCGGCAATTGGCTGATGATACCAGCGAAGATTACGATAGAAATACCGTTGCCGATTCCCTGCTCAGTAATCAACTCACCGAGCCACATCAGAAGAACAGAGCCCGCTGTCATTGAAGTGATTGAAACGATCCATTCCATCATTGTAGGGTCGGCCAATGTCGTACTGCCGCCTTGAAGAACTGTTTGTCTCAAGATGAAGATGAAAGCGATTGACTGGACAATAGCAAGTGGCACAGTAATAACACGTGTCCATTGCTGAATTTTTCGGCGTCCAGATTCACCATCTTTGTGTAGCTCCTCAAGCTTTGGAATAGCTTTGGTCAGAAGTTGAATAATAATACTAGCGGTAATAAATGGACTAAGTCCAACCAACACTAGAGAGAAGCTCGACAACGCGCCACCAGATAGCAAGTTCAAAATTCCACCAAGGTCAGATTGTCCAAGTACCGACGAAATCGCGTTACGCAGCTGCGTTGGTTCCGCCAATGGCACTGGAATGTGCGCCAATAATCGATAAACAACGATTATTCCCACGACAATAAATAGTCGTTTTTGCATATCTTTATTTTTCAGCGAGCGAAAAATTATTCTCCAATTCATGTTTTAGCCCCTCATAGTCACTAACAATTCTTAACTCTGTTAATTATACATTACCTTAGCGGATATTTCCATACTAAAAACATAAAAGCGTATGCGTTAT
>CAUSLX010000002.1:0-31278 GCA_963532505.1 uncultured Candidatus Saccharibacteria bacterium
ACGTGCTACTTCAGGAGTTTATTAGAGAGTCGGCTGGTGTTGATATTCGTGCGTTTGTAGTTGGTAGTCAAGTGGTGGCTAGTATGAAGCGTCAGAGTTTGGACGATGATTTCCGCAGTAATTTACACAAGGGTGGCGAAGGAACCAGTATAAAATTGACAGATTCTGAGCGTAAAATGTGCGTGAAAGCCGCCAAGGCAATGGGACTAACAGTTGCTGGAGTCGACTTTATGAGGTCGAGTCGTGGTGCTTTGGTGCTGGAGGTTAATGCTAGCCCAGGATTTGGAATTGAGAAAATTACTCGCCGAAATGTGGCTGGAAAGATAATTGAATACATCGATCGAAACGCCAAGCGTGGCAATAAAAAAGATAAAATCGGCGCTTAAGCATAAACTTGTTATAATAGGTTTATGGACGAGCCTCGTCACTCGACAGTGACTCAAACTGTCATCAAATGTATATTTATCTGCGGAATGCTGATGGTTATTGGTGGGGCAATTTTTTATGCTTTTCGAACAGTTTCGCCAAAAACAGAAATGATTTACCTTAATAAGACGATGCTTCGGGCGGAAATTGCTAATGACGAAGAATCGCAGCGGAAAGGCTTGTCTGGAAGACTGGGAATTGATGAGAATTATGCCATGCTGTTCGTATTTGACCATAACGATCGTCATAAAATGTGGATGAAAGATATGAAGTTTTCGGTTGATATGATTTGGATTAATGATAAAAAGCGCGTCGTCTATATAAAACATAATGTCAAGCCGGACGCTGAGCCGCATGAAAAATATGCGCCACCAGTTCCGGCAAAGTACGTGTTGGAAGTGAAGGCGGGAGTTGCTAAGCGCGCGAGCGCCACGGTTGGGTCGCAGGTAAAATTTGATTTGGAGGAGGATAAATGAGTGTGATAATTCTATTTGGAGCAATTTTAGTAACAGTTTTTGCGGTTGCATTTGTTTCATCTCGAAGATTCGGTCCATTGGCGTTGTCGTTGGCGACGGGATTTTTATTATCAGAATGGTGGGGTAGCTGGCTGACGGGGGTGCTGGATGGCTTGAAATTGGAAACTGGCTTATTGCCAAATGGTGTAATTTCGGGATTGGTCTTAACGTTGGTTCCGTTAATTATGCTCCTTTTAAGCGGTCCGAGATATCAGAAAAAACATGAGAGAATTGTCTCGGCGGTGGGAATCGCGTTTTTGACAGCAGCGCTATTAGTGGTTCCTCTGGGAAAATATATATCACTAGACGGACAGGCGCTGGAATTGTATAAGATTTTCGCGAATAATTGGCGGTATGTCGCTACGGCAGGTTTGGTGTTTGGCTTGATTGACATTTTTTCACTACATACTGGCGGACATAAACTCGCTAAGCATTGACCTTTATGCTGGTTTGTGCTAGGATGAAGAAAGCGGATATTCCGAATGGGTCCATAGCTCAGCTGGTTAGAGCACCTGCCTTTTAAGCAGGGTGTCCCGGGTTCAAGCCCCGGTGGACCCTCCAAATTTGATGAAATTGACTCCCTTGGTGGAGTCTTTTTTGTAGCTCCAAATGTAGATATACTTTAAGTATGAATAGATGGCTATTTGAGAAGTTGCATATTTCTTGGTTGGTGGCGGCGTGGTGTCTCGGTCTGACAATTGGCGTAATTTCTATTCATTACATACCGCGGTCGTTTGCGGCGAACTCATTATTTTTATTGGTCGGGCTGGCTATTTTCGTAATTGTGGCAATTTGGCGCTGGCGAATTTTAGTTATTTTAGCAATTATTTCTGGAGTTTTGGTCGGTCTTTGGCGCGGTGAAATCGGCAGAAAAGGCGTGGAGGTTTATGATTCGTTAATCGGAAAAGTCGCAATTGTCCAGGGTCAAGTCTTGGAGGATCCTGATCTCGATAAAAATAGCCAAACAGTTCTTAGGTTGGGCAATTTGCGGATGAATAATGAAAAATTGCCGGGACAAATTTGGGTGACGACGCCAGATAAAAACGCAATTAAGCGTAGTGATATTGTGAAGGTTAAGGGTAAAATGACGGCGGGATTCGGGGCTTTTTCAGCAAGTGTATATCGGGCGAAAATTATTAGCGCCGAAAGACTCGTTCCAGGTGATGTGGCGGTGGGGGTTCGTGATTGGTTTGCGGGGCGGGTTCGCGAGCATATTCCGGAATCAGAGTCCGCGTTAGGATTGGGATTTTTATTGGGCTTAAGGCGTGCTATGCCGACTGAATTAAGTGACAATTTGAAAATTGCCGGATTGACACATATCGTGGTGGCGAGCGGCTATAATTTAACAATTTTAGTTCGTTTAGCGCGACGATTATTCGCTAAGCGATCAAAATATTTAGCGATGTTCAGCGCGGTTGTCATGATAATTGGCTTTATGTCGGTGACTGGGCTGAGTCCTAGTATGTCGAGAGCTGGCTTGGTGGCGGGACTGAGTTTGGCGGCGTGGTATTATGGTCGGATAATTCATCCGCTGGTTCTACTTCCCGTGTCGGCGGCAATTACGCTATTGATAAATCCGCAATTTGGTTGGGGCGATTTGGGCTGGCGATTAAGCTTTGCTTCGTTTGCGGGTGTAATTATGTTGGCGCCGCTTCTACATTCTTACTTTTTTGGTAATAAAGAGCCGGGCGCGTTTCGACAAATTTTAATTGAAACTTTGTCGGCACAAATTATGACATTGCCGCTACTTATGATGAGTTTCGGCGTTATTAGCAATGTGGCGTTAATTGCGAATATGTTAATTTTGCCGTTTGTACCGCTAGCGATGCTACTGACGTTTATGTCGGGCGTGCTGGTTTTTGTGCCGATGATTGGCGCGTTGATTGCAATTCCAACGACGTGGCTACTTGGCTATATGATTCAAGTCACCAATTGGACGGCTGGATTTGAGTGGGCTCAAATGGAAGTTAGTATCAATTTGTGGCAGTGTGCGGTTTTATATGTGGCGCTAATTTTGGCAATGATTTGGATGAAAAAGCAAACTAATCTGGACCTCGCTAAGATAAATATTGTGGAGTAGTGTATAATAGTAACAGATTGAAATAGCAAATAACTTTAGGAGAAATTATGTCAGGACACAGTAAATGGGCTACAACTCACCGACAAAAAGCGATTGTTGACGCTAAGCGCGGCGCAATTTTTACGAAATTGGGTAATCAAATTGCTATTGCAGCACGTGGCGGCACAGATCCAGCACTAAACTCAAGTTTGGCGATGGCGATTGAAAAAGCTAAGGCCGCAAATATGCCTAGCGCAAACATCCAGCGTGCAATTGACCGGGTGGCAGATAAGAGCGCGGCGGCTTTGGAGGAAATTGCTTACGAAGGTTATGGTCCTGGCGGCGTGGGCGTTATTATTGAAACGGCTACAGATAACCGTAATCGAACATTGCCAGAGGTAAAAACTGCGTTGGTTAAAAATGGCGGACGAATTGCTGATGCTGGTAGTGTGATGTTCCAATTTACGCGCAAAGGCGTCATCACTATTGAAGGCAGCGGGGAAGATTTGTTGCTAACGGTTTTGGACGCTGGCGCCGAAGATGCTGTCGAGGAAGATGGCGAAATTATCGTATATACGGAGTTGAAAGATTTGGCGAGCGTGCGAAATAAATTGGTTGAGCAAGGCTTGAAGGTTAAAGATGCGGAACTGCGATATATTGCCAATACGCCGATAGAAATTGCCGACATGGAAACTGCGCAGAAATTGATGAAGATGATTGATGCGTTGGACGATTTGGATGACGTTGTGAATGTTCATACAAATGCAGATATCACGGCGGAATAAAATCATCGCTTTAAGAAATCGCTCCTTTTCTGGGGCGATTTTTAATTTGACAAAAAGTACGCTAAACTAAAGATGATTAACCATAAGCAAGGAGTGAGCATGAAGTATTTGCGCAACACACTACTTATGATATTAGCCGTGGCACTAATAATGCCGTCGCCGTTGGTTTTTGCGGAAGGCGTTTCAGGTGCTACTCAAGAGTCGAAAGTTGATGACGTTCAGACTGTTGATAATAGTCTTAAATCGGCTGAGGAGGCGAAAGATCCAGTTGTTGATAAGAAGCAGGTCGATAGCAATTCACCTTCTCAATCAAGTGAAAATCCCGAGACTCCAACGGAGAATTCGTCTATAGATAGTCCGAGTGAAGATCCTGCTATCAATGAGTCTTCAAAGTCCGAGTCAAACCCCGAATCTGAGCCGCCAAAAATAGATAATCCAGATGGAAGAATAGAAGAAAATGCTCCGATATTAATTTCAAAGATTAGTCAGGATAAAAAATACGTTGAGATTTATAATCCGACGAATCAGAATGTTAATTTAGCTGGTTGGAAAATAGAGTATTACGCTGGATCTGGCGCTAAAACCGTTGGAAAAATTTTCAAGGATGAAGTAATTTTGGCGAACGGATTTTTGGTTTTGTCGAACGATAAAACACTTGCTGATGCCATAAAGTTTGATAATAGTTTAGGTTTGGCTCAAAGTGACGGATCGGTCGTGTTGTCGCGTTCGGACGGGTCGGTCGCAGATACTGTCGGCTGGGGAAATAATTCAAAGTCTGCAGGTTCGCCAATTAAAGGTGGTGTGAAAATTGTTTGGCGCTGTTTTGTTGGTGAAAATATTATTGATTCGAAAAATAATTCCACTGATTTTTTGTTAGGTAAAAATCTTAACAATCAGGAAATTGTGCCGTATTCGCGACCAAATTGTAAGAGTCCAGAGTCTAAACCTGAACCTTCAAAAGAGCTGAATAAATGTGAAGGTTTGAAGTTAAGTGAAATCGCATCGAACATTGATGAACAATTCATTGAAATTATCAATTCTGGCGGAAAAACCGTTATTACGAAAGGTTGTAAATTGACGGTTGGCGATTCTGGCGTTCGTGAAAATATTGGTGACATCGAATTAAATCCCGGTGAATTTTTAACGATCAAAATAAAAAACACGAATCTGAAATTGCCAAAAACAAAAGGAAAAGTTTATTTACTGGATGAGGCTGGCTCGAAAATTAGTTCCGCTGGATATAACAATATATCAAAAGGCGCCTCGTGGAGTTTGATTGATGATGAGTGGACGCAAACGTTTATGATAACTGAAAATTCTGAGAATATCTTTAAGGAATATTTGGATTGTCAGAATGGTTACGAGCGAAATACGCTGGGTAGATGTGTGAAAATTTCCGTTCCGCCCATTGAGGTTTCTTGTCCCGCTGGTCAATATCGTCATCCGGAAACTCGCCGTTGTCGAAAAATTGAAGCGGAAAAAACTATTACGCCTTGTAAAGATGGCTATTATCGTAGTGAAGAAACTGGCAGATGTAGATCTATTGCGTCGGCTGCGGCAAAAACTTTGAAGCCTTGCCCAGAAGGTCAATTCCGCAATTCAGCTACGGGTCGATGTAGGAAAATTGCCTCCACTGACGATATAGCGAAAGAATGTCCGGAGGGATTTGAGCGTAATCCACAAACTAAGCGATGCCGAAAGATAAAATCTGCGAATATGCCAACTGTTGGTTCGGCGGCGGCTGAAGTTAAACAGGTCGCTGGCGCCACTTGGGGCTGGTGGGTGTTTGGTGGCGTGAGTTTACTGGCCGTCGGTTATGGCGTATGGCAATGGCGATGGGAAATCTCGCAATTTGTACGAAAAATCCGCGAAAGCATTAAATCTGCGAACGGAAAATAATTGTTATAATAAAGATATGAGAATTATCGGGATTGACCCGGGAACGGGGATTTTAGGGTTTGGTGTGATTGATTTTTCTCGTGGCAAGTTTAAGATGGTTACGGCGGGAGTTGTGACGACGCCGGCACATACGCCAATTGACGAAAGGCTTGAAGATATTTTCGATAGCCTGACAGAAATTATTGCTGAAACAAATCCTGATGTTATGTCGATTGAAAAGCTATTTTTTGCGCGCAATGTTACGACGGCGATTTCTGTGGCGGAGGCGCGCGGTGTGGCGATGTTGACTGGGCGAAAAGCCGGAATGCCGATTGCTGAATATACGCCGTTGCAAATAAAACAAACTTTGACCGGCTATGGAAAGGCCGATAAAAAGCAGGTTCAGGAAATGGTGCGACTTAATTTGGGCTTGAAAGATGTTCCGAAGCCAGATGACTGCGCGGACGCTTTGGCTGCAGCAATTACACACGCGGCGATGAATCGGGTATAATTGAAATATGATTGCACATGTTTTTGGAAAAGTTGCTGAGAAGTTTAATGGCTCGTTAGTCATTGATGTTCATGGTGTTGGATATGAAGTTAGCGTGGCGACTAATGATTTTGACGCGGTGATATTAGATCAGGAAGTGAAATTTTACACTTATCATCATGTGCGCGAACAGTCTGAGGAATTGTTCGGGTTTTCTAGTTTGGCGGCGAAAAAGTTATTTGAAATGCTAATCACGGTTCAGGGGGTTGGTCCGAAGGCTGCGCTGGCTATCTTGAGCTTGGGTGATGCCGAGCAAGTGCGCAATGCTATTGCTAATGCTGACAGTGGCTTTGTACAAAAGGCCACTGGCGTCGGCAAAAAAACCGCCGAGCGAGTAGTGGTTGATCTGAGCGATAAAGTTGGTTTACCGACCCATTACGGCCGAACGGAAACTCCATTGCAGACTGAATTGAACACTTCCGATGAAGCTTTGGAGGCGTTGATGGCTTTGGGCTATACGCTGGCAGATGCAACTAAGGCGCTTGAAAATGTCGATGTCAATTTGCCGACATCTCAGCGAGTAACTGAGGCGCTGAAGAAATAATAGGGTTGACATATACCCAGTAAGACCGACCTGGTTATAATATTCACAACGCCGTACTATTGACTAAATAGTACAAATGATATATAATATAATGTTGTGAGTAAAACTACTACCGGAAAAATTCTCGACAAGCAGTTATGGGAGCGTCGTAACTGCGCTAATCAGGGTGACCCAACGGTGACTGATGCAGAATTAACAGTATCAGCAAAGGTGCTGGACCGATATACCTCAAAGGAGCAGCTTGCGAAGCTATTTCATAGCAAAGAACAGGCGGAGTTTCTTGCCGAGTTGTCAGTTAGTCTACTAGCTACCTACCCAAATTATCCATATCACCAACCAGCACACGGTGTGGATGTGATGCACTCGACGCGCCTACTGACAGAGGTGGTTCCAGCAGGCAAGATGAGCTCGGATCAGAAAGACCTGTTACTAGTGGCAGCGGCAGCACATGATGCTGGATTTAAAGCCGGTCCACCGCCGGACGGTTATGCTACTAAAGAGCATTATTCGGCCTCGTTTCTCGATGAGCAGTACGAACCTGGTTCAGCTGAGCACCAGTTTATGGAACGTGCGATCATCGGCACCATTCCTGGTCCAAAAGAACAGGTATGTCGTGATAGTATCCAGGCAAAATTATTGCATCACGCTGACCTTGGCTATGTCTGGCGATCAGGCGGTCAAGATTTTTTGAATTACACCATGCGATTTCGGGTTGAAGAATGTAGCGAGTTGTCATGGCGAAAATTCCAAGAATTAGAGGATCTATTCTTGCAATATTATCAGAAGTATTTAGAAAAAGACATGAGGGAATGTGGTATCGCGGAAGAAATGATTAAGCAGATGGTGTGCCAAGTTGCTGGGAATAGGCGATTCATCACTGACCCAGAACTGGATGAACCGAGCCAAGAAATATTTCAGGATTGGCCCATGGCTCACAGTGAGAAGCTGTTATCTCCTCGTTACATTGGTAAAATTGTTCTTACGAGCTCGGGCATGTATTTGTAGGTGTGAATAAATACCGCATGTCTGGTATAATTTACATTAGGAGATATCATGAATACAGACGTGACAAAGAAGGACTGTGAGATCTGCCCGCTGCTCGTTGGCCAGACAGCGGCTGACGACAATGTCATACTACAAACCGAACGTTGGGTGGCGGTGCTTGATAAAAATCAATGCTATTTAGGTAAGTCATTTATCACTCTGCGCCAGCACAAGGAGACGTTGTCGGAGTTGGATGAGGCAGATTGGATGGAGCTGCATCAGGTGATTCGTCAACTCGAGCAGGCAGTTAAAGAAGCGTTTGGCGCTGACGTGTGTAACTGGGAGTGCTTGATGAATAACGCAGTGAAAGCTGGTCAGTCGACACATGTGCACTGGCATTTACATCCGCGGTATCTCGCTGGCACCGTCTTTGCTGGCGAGGAGTTTCCTGATCCAAAATGGTCGCGGCACTTAGGGGACGCGGTGCATATGGTGAGTGATGAGACCTTTCGCGAAATTATGCAGGTACTGCGTAGTCGGCTTACAAGAGCTTAGTTCGCTCCGGTTTGGATGATATAATGAATGTATGGCAATTGAGAGAATAGTTGATACGAGTTCGCATGATGACGACTCTGAAGAGCAGCGAATTGAAGTTAGTTTGCGTCCGCAGAGTTTTGCTGAGTATGTTGGCCAAGAGAGATTGAAGAGAAATTTACGTTTGGCGATTGATGCAGCCAAAAAGCGCGGCGAGCCGTTGGATCATGTGCTATTATATGGTCCGCCGGGGCTTGGTAAAACAACTATGGCGACGGTGATTGCTAATGAAATGGGCACGAATCTGCGGATTACTAGTGGTCCAGCAATTGAAAAAGCGGGCGATTTGGCGTCAATTCTGACTAATTTATCAGACGGCGATATTCTGTTTATCGATGAGATTCATCGGTTGGGGCGATCAGTGGAGGAAATCTTGTACTCCGCAATGGAAGATTTTAAGCTGGATATTGTGATTGGAAAAGGTCCGGCAGCGCGATCAATTCGATTGGATTTGCCGCGATTTACGGTGATTGGTGCGACGACGCGAACCGGAAGTTTGGCGGCACCTTTGCGTGATAGGTTCGGGCATATTTATCGTTTGGAATTTTACACACCAGAGGACATTGCGAAAATCGTGACGCGTAGTGCGAAGATTTTGGAGTCGTCAATTCGAAGTGAAGCGGCGGATTTATTGTCGACGCGAGCACGCTTGACGCCGCGTATTGCCAATAGGCTTCTTAAGCGAGTTCGTGATTACGCCGACGTTAATGGCGACGGAATAATTGATGTAAAAACTACAACCAATGCTTTGGAAATGCTGGAAGTGGATGAGTTGGGCTTGGATCCGGCTGATCGTAATTTATTGCAGTCGATTCTGGAGAATTATGGCGATAATCCCGTGGGGTTAACAACTATCGCCGCGTTAACTGGCGACGAGGCGACGACAATTGAGGATTTTTATGAACCATATTTGCTACAAATTGGATTTATTGAGCGTACGCCGCGTGGCCGTCGAGTGACGATTAAAGCGAAGCGGCATTTGGGAAAATAGTTATCGTATTCTTCGGCTTTTTGTGCTTTAATAAAACCAGACAAACTTAACTAGGAGCCGCCATGGGCAAAAAACAAGCAACGACATCACCGGTTAAGAACTCTAAAGCTAGGCGCTGGCTACGACGATTTATAATTTTGATAGGAATTTTGGCTGGTTTGTGGCTGGTCAATTTTTTAACTTGGCTGCCGGCGTATGTGGAAGTGTGGAATATGGCACGAGATCCAATGGCTGAAAAGGGCGTTTTGGGCTTAAAGCTGAAATCGTCACGCGAAAGACATCGCATACCTACAGAGCGCGGATTTTTAAAAAAGAGTACATCTCCATCAGTTGATAGGTATTATGAGATGCCCCAGAATGAGTCGGTGAGTGATTTGTTAAATAGACTGCAACGATACGCTGAAGATTCTGGCTGGAAGCTAGACAAAGAGAGGTCTGGGGAGGAATATTTTGTAGGATATAAAGATATAGAGGGTAGGGAATACTCTCTCTGGGTTAGCGTTATACTAAACGATAAGTATAACAATGGTGTTCATATAAGTGTTGAGGGCTTGGGTGATTAATATGAAAATTAGAGTTATTATATTATCTTTCTTTGTAGCTATTATTTCTGGCCTTTTTATACAACAGTCGGCACAAGGCGAAGTTGTCCCTTATAATTACGCAGGAAAGAAACTTACTATTACATTACTAGGCGATTCTTATTCGGCCGGAAATGGTGCTGATGGGTATGAATATGGTCCTAATATCTGTCATCGTAATAGCAATAACTGGGCGGAAATGTATAAAAGATGGCTAAGTAATAACGGACTGTCAGTAACGCTTATAAATCGCGCTTGTTCTGGAGCTAAAATTAATGACTTCTTGAAGGATAAGAATGCGGGTAGTGTCGTAAAAACGATTAGTGATGATCCGGGCAAGCTAGCGACGAATGAACAGATTATTAAATATGCAGAAGACAGGGATACCTGCAATATTAAACCGAATAATGACTTAAAAGTTGCTTATAGGATCATAAGTAGTGCGATTGGTTCTAAGCGCGGAAAAAATCAGAAAAGAGTCAATATAAGATGTAATTATACGATTCGACGACAACTGGATAGCGTAGACCGCAGTACAGATATGGTAATGATGACGATTGGTGGAAATGATTTGGATTTTGACGGCATTGTTAAGTCTTGTTTTACTGCTGTGATAAGATCTGCTTCAGATTGCAAAACAAAGATAAATGACGCAAGAAATAATATGGAAGATTTAGAGCTAAATCTTAGAGGTATTTTATCATCGCTTAATTCTCGTTTACGTCCAGACGCGAAAATAGTTCTCTTAGGATACCCACTACTAGCGCTTGATAATGGCGAGAAGCTATCCGATTTTTCGGTTGCTAGTGAAGTGCGAAAGTTAGGACTGGAAGGTAATTTACGCCAGAAAAAGGTGGTTGAGGAATATAATAAAAGCCTCGGTAAAGAGAAAGTGATTTTTGTTGATAGTTTGCCGAAGCGGTTTTCTGGGCATGAACCAGACGCCTCAATATTTAAGAAGAATCACGATCGTTGGATTCATGAATTCCTTGAGCCAAATGCATTCAATATGAGCTCGTGGTATCACCCGAACTTCTTTGGGCATAGCAATTATATGTCAGCGCTTCGCGAAAAAGTACCACTGCCCAATTTAGTGAAACCAATAACGAAAACGAACGGCGATATTGATGTAGTATTTGTTATTGATACGACTGGTTCGATGAATAGTTCAATTAGTGCTGTTAGAAATAACATTCGAAATATAGTTGAGTCGATTAGTTCGAAAACCAAAAGTGCTAGATTTGCACTAGTTACTTATCAAGATCATCCGTGCTGTGGCGGAAGCTCGGATGACTATCCATCCAAAATTGAGACAGATTTTACGAGCAATGTCGATGCGCTTAACAAGGCTGTCAATTTTATTCAACTCGGTAATGGTGGCGACTGGGAAGAATCTGTTTATTCTGGTATTAAGACAGGGCTGAATCTACAATGGCGAGCGGGAGTAAAGAAGATTATGATTGTGATTGGTGACGCTCCATCTAAGGATCCAGAACCAGTTACTGAGCTAACCGAACAATCTATCGTTGATGCTGCTTATGCCGTTGATCCGGCTCAAATATATATTATTGACACTTCTCGTACTGTTGCGATGGCGCCTGTGATGTCTTTGGCTGAAAGAACGGGCGGCGCATATTTACAAGCCGATGATAGTAATAAGATCGTTGATCAAGTTAATGCGTCAGTTGAAAGTGTGACAAACAAACCGAACGCCTGGATAAATCGTCAATATGTGGCGAAAATTGGTGACACATTAGAATTGGATGGCGCTGGTTCTTATTCGGCAAATGGTAAAATCGTGAAATATGAATGGGATGTCGATCAAGATGGTGTGTATGACGTGACGACGGATAAGCCTTTTGTCAATTATACGTTTACTAAGGAATTTTCTGGGTTGTTAACACTTAGGGTGACCGATAGTTCTGGACTGACGAACGTAGCAACGACGACTTTGACGGTTAGCGATGACGGCGATGAACATGAACGGGAATTTGATAATTGTCCAGATGTGGCGAATCCAGATCAAGCGGATTATGACAAGGATGGAATTGGTGATGCTTGTGATTCTGATCCGGGATATTTGGAGGAATATGGATATTATCAGATGTTAGAGTATGAAAAGAATCAAGCAAAGAAAGATGATAGTAAAAAAGAAAATACGAATCGTAAGCCTGCTGACGTGGCTTCGAATAATAAAGTAAGCGGTGGCAATAACAAGAAAATAGCTACCATGGATTCTGATGGAAAAGGAGTAAAATTTCAGGAGAATGGTGGTATGAATGAGATGAAGACGAGAGAAACTCAGAAAAAATTCGAGGATAATAATGAAGGCAAGAGTGGATCGTCGTGGTTTGGTATTGCTGCGGCTGTTGGAATAGTTGCAATCAGTGTAGTAATAATAGTTATAAAAGTTTATCGCCAAAAAACAAGACTGTCTTAAGTTCTGTCGTGTTATAATATAGGCATGAATCCACAAACATCCTCGTCAGAAGATTTAACGCAGCCTGTTGCGTACGATGCTGATGGTCGACCACTGTACCATCATCCACCACAGACTGGTCGTCCAGCTCCGGTTGTGGCGCAGGCGAATTCTTACGTGACGGCAAGGCCGGAAATTATTGATGGGGAGAATTTTGATCCGCGATTGCGTAGTCAATATGCTAATGAGCCGCAAGTCGTACATGTTGCCAGGGATATTGACCCGAAGCCGTTTACTATTAGCGATGACTTGAAGCAAAAACATGAAAAATCAGTTCAGCAATACCCGAATCTCAATTTGAGCGAAGGCGAATATATTATTTTGGATATTAAACGCCATCCAATTGGTATGCTTATTCCAACAGGAATTTCGGTTTTCTTGGTGGTGATGATCATGGTGTTTGTGATGTTTTATCCGTCAATTGCTCGTGACGCAATTATTTCGCCAATGCCTTCACTGACCGATGTGTTTGGCGTGGCAATGTTGCTTATTGGGCTGGTTGCGCTTGGTGGTGCGGTGTCCTTGTGGATATATTTGCAGAATCATTTTTACATGACCAACGAAAGTGTGATTCAGGAAATCCAGGGTAGCTTATTTTATCGACACGAGCAAACGGTGAGCTTGGGTAGTATTGAAGATGCAAGCTTCCGTCAATCAGGCATTATTCAAACACTTTTCAATTACGGTACGATTCGCCTCAGCACCGAGGGTGAAGAAACGACGTATATATTCCATTTTGTGGCAAATCCACGCAAGCAAATTGCGATAATCAATAATGCCATTGAAGACTTTAAGAATGGCCGTCCTGTTTGTGATGATTAGCTAACTATTTGTGGCGACTTTCTTTTATATAGTCATCTTCATCAATAAGCGTCGCGACAAGTTTGTATGACTTACATTTTCCGTCATTACAATTTGAAGATTCATAGCGGTAACTGCTGTCTTTTTCGCCAATTTTCTTACCTTGTGGATCTTTTAACAATGCGGGATCCATAGTCGGAAGCGTACCTTCTTCTAGCTTCTCTGGGTAATAGCCATTTTTAACGTAAAAACCTTCTTCCAGGCTATAATGCATGGCGTTAATCGCGGTGCGTTTTTTGGCGTTGTTTGATTCGTTGGTCAATTTTGTATATTGTGAGAAACCTAAGATTGCGATAATAATCAAGAAAGTCGCTACAACCAAAAGTTCAATAATAGTAAAACCGTTTCGCTTATTCATGAATGTAATTATAGCAAATCTTGCGACAAATCGGTATAATAAAGGAAGTAACTAAGGAGGGAATGCTATGGCAAAATCAGACAGTAAAACAGTAAATCCAGAAAAGTCAAGTCAGGCATCGGATAAAAAAGTTGATGAAGGTAAACTTAAGGCGCTTGGTCTAGCAATGGATCAAATCACCAAGCAATTTGGCGATGGATCAATTATGAAATTGGGCGAGGCTCATAAAGTCGATGTTGAAGTAATTCCTTCTGGTGCTTTGAGTTTGGATTTAGCGCTCGGTGGCGGATATCCAAAAGGTCGTATCATAGAAATCTATGGTCCAGAAAGCTCGGGTAAGACAACATTGACGCTTCACGCTATTGCAGAAATTCAGAAGCAGGGTGGAACAGCAGCGTTTATTGACGCCGAGCACGCGCTTGATCCAGCGTACGCTAAGCGTCTGGGTGTGGATACGGAAAATTTGTTGGTTTCTCAGCCAGATAACGGCGAGCAGGCATTGGAAATTACGGAAACGTTGGTTCGTTCTAATGCGGTGGATTTGGTGATAGTTGACTCGGTGGCTGCCTTGACGCCACAGGCTGAAATTGATGGCGATATGGGTGATTCTCATATGGGTCTTCAGGCTCGATTGATGAGTCAAGCGTTACGCAAATTGACAGGAATTATCAATAAATCAAAATCCACGGTGATCTTTATCAACCAGATTCGTATGAAAATTGGCGTGATGTTTGGCAATCCTGAAACGACAACTGGCGGCAATGCGTTGAAGTTTTATGCGTCGCAGCGAATTGATATTCGTCGAATTGGTCAAATTAAAGTTGGCGATGATATTATTGGTAATCGCACGAAAATTAAGGTCGTGAAAAATAAGATTGCACCGCCGTTCCGCGTGGCTGAATTTGACATTATGTATAACGAGGGAATTAGTAAAACTGGCGATATCTTAGACTTAGCGGCAACGCACGGTATAGTTGAAAAGTCGGGTGCGTTTTATAAATATAACGGCGAAACGATTGGTCAAGGGCGCGATAAAACGAAGAATTACTTGAAGGAAAATCCTGAGGTTTTGGCGGAAATTGATCAGAAAGTACGTGATAAAGTGAAGGAGGAGGAAAAGTAATGCGAGCAGTAGAGTCCAGATATTCAGCCGAACACCACATGGCGTCAGTTAATCTTATTTTTGATAACGAGCAGACTGCTTACATTCGAGAACTGTCGGAAAAAATGAATCTTGATTTCGGTGAGTTTATTCCGCACGCAACGCTGATCAATGTAACTGAGCAGGATATACCGCGTCTCAAGTTAGCTGCCGCCGCTCTGCCGCCCCTAGACAAACTGATACTTGACGGTGTTAACTTCTTGCCAGATGAAGCTGGTAATTGTGTTTGGGTTGAGTTGCGTGTACAGAAAACTTCCTGGATGATTGAAGTGCGTCGGAAGCTGCTTGAAATACTGGATGACATTCATCCAGGGCTGGATATCGATGGATTTCGTCCACACATTACGATTGGGTGCGTCGAGGCTGGTACGCTTGGCGATGTCGATATGAGTGCTATTCCGCGCCAACTGCCAGTTATTACTAAGCCGCGTGCTGCTGCTTGTTATAACGGCATGCATGGCAAAGTGGTTGAGGTAGTCGAATAGTCCACCAGTGGCTATGTATAGTTTTAGCGCTATAATAGTTGTATGAAAATCACCGATATTTCTCTTCAGGCTCGTGATAAAAATCGTGTCAATGTAAGCGTTGACGGGAAATATCGTTTTAGCTTGGACATATTTCAGGTCGGCGAGCTAGGCATTAAGATTGGTCGCGAATATACGGAAGAGGAAATTTCGAAGCTAGAAGACGATAGCCAGTTTGGCAAGTTATATGCTAGGTCTATAGAATATTGTTTAATGCGTCCGCGAGCCATCAAAGAAGTGCGCGATTATCTGCGTCGGAAAACGCTAGCCACTCGTCGACGTTCAGCGAAAACTGGAAAAATTATTGAACGTCCCGGAGTGAAGCCGGAGATTACTGAGCGCGTCTTAGGTCGTCTTATTGAGAAAAAATATTTGGACGATGAAAAATTTGCTCGATTTTGGTTTGAGCAGCGGTTCATGAAAAAAGGCGCCAGTATTCGTCGTTTGAAATTGGAGCTGGCGCAAAAGGGAATTGATAATACAACGATTGAGTCGTTAGTTAAAGAGAATATTCGCTCTGATGATGAGGAATTACGGAAGATTATTGCTAAAAAACGTTATCGATACAGCGACCAACAGAAGTTTATGCAATATTTGGCTAGACAGGGTTTTTCTTACGACGACATTAAGAAGGCTCTTGAAAACCCAAAAGATTAATCAACTTTTGTAGATTCTGGTTGTGGACGAGCCTGCTTACGGAATGGATTTTCGTATGAATTTATCTGTGAAATAGATGTTTTTTCAGCTATGTGCGAGATAGTTGCTGATTTTACAATTATTTTATCATCGGTTACTTTTATAATCTGAGAACGATGAATAAGTAGCTCTGTGTCGCCAAAACTTTTCAAGAATGGTCGCCGAATTCGGAGTTGTTGTATAATAAAATTCCCAGCCGCTAGTGTGTATCCGATAACTTTTCCGATTTTCTTATTTTTCTCATCAATAACCAACTTGTCTTTTAATGCAAAATTGATTTCATAAATTTCTTTTATAGTAATAACATCATCGATGCCTATGATCTCATCGGTTGAATCGATAATCATACCGAGCGGCCCAATTTCTCTGACATCGTCAATGCGAAGTAAACTAGGATGTTGGTCTAAAAGTCGCCCCTCAAGCTCATATGCGATTATAGATAGATTCTTCGGATTGATAATTTCCCGCGATGTTCGCGCTAGCTCGGAGCCCGTCTGAAGACTCATGACGGGAATATCAAGAAAGCGATCTGCGGATATAAGCATAACTATATTATAAACGGTTGTGTTCTATTCGGCAAACGGATTGGAGCGACCAGCCGGCAGACTAAATGAGTCGTTTGCTGAAGTTGATGGTCGAAAATCTTTAATCACTTTCATGGTTTCTTTGTCGAAACTTATTGATGCGGTTTGTGGTTCTTCGGTAGGAACTGCTAAAAGTCCACTCAAAAGAAATATCGCGATTGCTACGCCTCCGATTACAACAACGCTATATATTATCACATGAAATCGCCACAGGAATTTGGACAGTGATTTTACGATTGGCTCGAGTTGTTCTGATATTGATGGACTCATCGTGTATAAACCTTTACTTCAAGTGATTGTATTGATATTTCATGATTATTTGCACCTCTGGAAATTGACACACCTGAAAGCTGCATTCGAGTGACATTTTTTTCAATAAGACTAAGGAAATGTAGGAATTTCGTGTAATCTATATGATCTCCCAATTGAATTGATACGAAAGTGCTTTTCACCCCAGCAGGGCTGGTGGATGTTTGCTTGCTAGATGTCGCTGTCTTAGCAGAGGTTGTTGGCTCATTTTGGAAAGAGAAAGATTTAATCGGAATGCCAGCGCGGTCAGCGTAGGTATTTAAATCCTGAATAATCTGATTCTGATATTGATAAAGTTTCGATTCTGAGACGATATTCTTTGCTTTTTTAACTGTGTCGGAATTGCGGTCGAGCTGAGATTTCGACGCTAGCAAACTTTGTATTTTTGCATCAACTGCGATTGCTTCTGTTTGCATTTTTCCAACTTCTTCTGATGTTTTGCTTAAGAATGAATAGGCGAAAATAACTAGTCCTACCATTGCTGATAATATTATGAGCAATAATAACGACAAGATGATTCGCGCGATACTGGCATTTAGAACTTTTTTCATTGCTTTAAGACCTCTGGCTTTGGCGTAACGCTAATTGTTATAGTGATTGGATAATCCGCAGGTTTGTCTGACGATTGGTTTCCGCCGCTATAAACAACAGTCTCCAAGTGAACGTCACTAAATATTTCTGACTTTTCCAAGCTGGTTTTTATTCGAATAGCGTCATCCTTATTTTTCCCAAGAGCTGTTAATGACAATGGTTTATCTAACGCTGAAGTGTCTAGTGTCAGAGAGTCCAAAACCATACCTGATGGAATATATTGTGCAATTTTTGGAATAATTGTAGAGTAATGAGCTTCGCTGTTAATGATTACTTTAGCTGAATCAAGGTCTTTCTTAAACTCGCTAACTTCTTTTTGCGTCGATTGATATTGAGCAAGCTTAGCGTTTCCTTCGTCGATGTTGGCTTGAGCTGAGGTGCGGCTATTTTCTAAGAATAGATAAAATCCGCCAATAGTTAAGAATAGTAAACCTGCAAATATCAATGATATGATGCAATACCGTCTTAAGATGACATTTACTCGCCCGGCGCTGATTTGCTTTTTTTCTTGAGGAGGGAGAAGGTTAATCATAAATATCCTCCTGCTTGATTAAGGCTAGTCCCGCAACTGGTGACAGCTGGGAGCGAAGCTGTTTTGCCGGCTGCTCTAGTCCATCGAAATTGAGCATTTGCCACGGACTTGCCACGCGTGCTGGCATTAATAGCTCGTTTGTGAAAAAATCACCAATTCCTGGTAAATTGCCACCGCCACCAACTATGAGAATTTGCTCGATTTTTTTCTCATCAGGGAAGCGGTCTGTGTAATATCGCATAACGCGCTTAACTTCGTTGGTCATTTTTTCCAAACTTGGGCGCAAGGCTCCTGCGATTCTGGCTTGCCTTGGTCCGGGATTTAATCCGTTTAATACCTTAAATTGATGAGCTGTCTCAATTGGTACATTCATTTTTTTAGCTAAATTTAAGGTGAGTGAATAGCCGCCAACATTTAAGCCGCCCGTCACACGTATATCAGAATCTAGAATTGCAATATCTGTAGTTGATGTGCCTATGTCGACGATAACAGTAGGAAGCATTCCTTCTTCTGTACGCTTCAGAAGTCTAGCGATTGCGCTGATGTTCGGCTCAATTATTGCAACTTCCAGGCCACATTGTTTTGTGGCGTCTAACATGCTATCGATCATTTTCTTCGGTGCAGCACACATTAGCACACTAAGTTCGTCTTTTGTGCGATTAATAATCCTATAATCTAGATAAAGAGAATCTAGGGGCGCTGGAATATATTGTTCGGCTTCCAAATTTACCGCACTGCGAATATTACTTTCCTCTTTCACGGGTAGGCTAAATGTTCGCGAGAATGTTCGGTTAGTTGGTATGCCCAGCGCTACGCGGTTGCTATTGATCTGTCCTACGACGTTTTTCTTCAACAACGTTTTGATATTCTGCGCCAAATATTCAGTGTTGTCCGCAGAATTTCCGTCGCTTTTTTGAGAATCGAGGTTAATCGATCCATACCCATGAACCAGCATCCGATTTCTATCAATCGACATTACTTTTATGCTTGTTCGGCTGATATCTAGGCCGATAATTGGTTTTTTTCTATAAAATATGCTCGACACGTTATTATTTTCCCACCTATATGTCAGTATTATAGCATAAGCTTTTTTGAAAAACTATTATTCCTTAACTTGACCCGCCATACTTGTAATTGGGCCCATAACACTAACAGCCACCAGGGCAATAACAATACCCATAGCAACGATCATCACTGGCTCAATAATAGAGCTAACGCCGTCAATCGCGGTATCGACCTCTTCTTCGTAAAAGTCAGCGACTTTAACCAGAACTTTGTCTGTTTGTCCAGTTTCTTCACCGACAGATAACATTTGCGCAACAATCGGCGGATATAAATCGTCCTGCTCTGCGATAATTTTTGATAAAACTTCGCCGTTTTGGACTCGCCTGGTGGCTTCTTTTAGGGATTTTTCGTATGCGACATTTCCGACGGCACGCGAAGTTACGTCTAATGCTTCAAGCACAGCCACGCCCGCGCCGATAAGAGCAGAAAAGGTTCGAGTAAAGCGAGCGATTGCCACCTTCTTAACAATTGGACCGACAGCTGGAACTTTGATGATGATATTGTGAAATTTTACGCGACCTTTTGGGGTTTTAATGTAGCGAATCAATAGCCAAATACTTCCGGCAAATATTGGAATGATTATATACCAAAACGACACTACAAAATCGCTAATTCCGAGCATAATCTCAGTAAGAAGTGGCAATTTGGCGTCAGGTCCGCCCATGTCTTTAATGGTTTTACCGATGACCGGAATAATGAAGATCATCAGGATAAAGAAGGCGATGATCGTAATGATTAAAAGGACAATCGGATATGTCATGGCGCCTTTAATTTTTTTCTTCATAGATGAGTTTTTTTCTTGTTGTAAAGCTAGACGTTTTAAGATATCGTCCAAAATACCTCCGGTTTCACCCGCAGCAACCATGTTTACATAAATATCATTGAAGGTCTCTGGATGTTTGCTCAGGGCGTCCGCAAAAGACATACCGCCTTCAATGTCTTTAATTACGGCGTTGATCGTGTCTCGGAAATTGGCGCTTTCGGCGTGTTTTGCCATAGAGTTAAGAGAACGAAGAATAGGAACGCCAGCTGAAACCATGGCGCTTAATTGGCGAGTAAACATCACCAATTCTTCAGTCTTGGCACCTTTCTTTTTCTTGCTGAAAGAAAAACTAAGCTCTTTTTTTGCACCTTTTTCTTCAATTTTTATTAATTGTCCGCGTGACCTCAAATTGTTAATGGCGGATAGCTTGTCAGCTGCTTCAATTGTTGAAGAGACGGTCTCCTTCTTTTTATTGACAAGCAAATATTCAAAAATTGGCATAATATTACTCCCTTGTTGCCCTCAAAACTTCGTCCACGGTGGTGATCCCGCGCAGTGATTTAATAAGTCCGTCCATCTGCATTGTCACCATGCCTTCGGAAATCGCTTGATCTTGAATATCGTTGCTGGTGGCGTTGGCGGTGATCATTTTTTGGATAGGGATGGATATGCCAAGAACCTCGTAAATACCAACGCGACCCTTGAATCCGTTATGTCCGCACTCGTCACAACCTTCTGGGTTTGGCTTCCATAATCGTCCGATTGTTGAATCTGTTGACCCCATGGGCGTGTCGCCGCCAATTTTATCCTCAAAAGCCTGTTCTTCGAGATTGTGAATTTTTTTAATCGACTCGGTGTTTATCTTAAACATTTCGGCAATATACTTTATTTCTTCTTCGTTTGGAGTGTATTCTTGGCGGCAATTCATACACAGGCGCCTAACTAGTCGCTGTCCAATCACCGCCTTCACGGTTGAAGCGATCAAAAATGGTTCGATTCCCATATCCAGCAGACGTGGCAAACATGTTGCAGCGTTATTTGTGTGTAGAGTAGAGAACACCAAGTGTCCGGTCAGCGCCGCTTGAACGCCAAGGTTTGCGGTTTCGCCGTCGCGAATTTCTCCAACCATAATGATGTTTGGATCTTGGCGAAGTAACGCCCTTAATCCTGAAGCGAAGGTCATTCCGGCCTTAGCGTTGGTCTGGGTTTGATTGACTCCTGGGATTTTATATTCTACTGGATCTTCAATCGTAGAGATATTGACATCTGGGGTATTGAGCTCCGACAAGACACTAAACAAACTGGTCGATTTTCCCGATCCGGTTGGTCCAGTCACCAGGATCATTCCGTTCGGCTGAGCCATTGCATCTTTCACGGTTGCGAGCGACAGACCCCAATAGCCAAGCTGATCCAGTTTGACAGCCTGGTTCGATTCGTCCAAAATACGCATAACCACTTTTTCGCCGTCAGCTATTGGCAATGTCGAAACGCGAAGCGCGTATTGTTTTCCTGAAACTTTTATCTTAAATCGTCCGTCCTGTGGCACGCGGCGTTCGTCAATTTTCAGATTAGAGAGAATTTTAATGCGACTCACTAAAGCGCCGTGAACGTTTCGTGGCAATTTGTTAACTTCCTTCAAAACACCGTCAATTCGATAACGAACCTGAACGTAATCTTCGCGCGGTTCAATGTGAATGTCGGAAGCGTTGGATTTTATGGCATATTCCAGTAGCAAATTAACAGTTTGGGCAATTGGTGAATTTTCCGCAAAATCATCTTGGCTAACATTTTGGTCCTCGGCGGAAGCGTCTTTTTGCACCGCAATAACTTCGTCAAGCTCGGCGTTAATATTGCCGCGATAATTTTCTAAGCAGTCCAAAATGTTACTTTTTGTCGCTAGGAAAACCTTAGTGTTGTAGCCAATTTCTTTCTGGATAAAGTTCAACGCCTGCACGTCGTCTGGGTCTTCCATCGCAAGCGACAAGCTGTCATCTTCATTTTTCTCAAAAAGCACAACATTATATTGGCGTGCGATATGTTCAGGAATTCGTTTCAATACATCTTCGGGAATATCCTTTGGCTCAATTCGCACGAAAGGCACACCGATATAATCGCCGATCAACTTTGTCAAATCTTCCTCAGAAATGACTTTTTGTTCAATAGCGGTTTCTTGCAATGTTTGCTTCGACCGTTCAGCGATCAATTTCAAATCAGCAAGCTGCGGCTCATCAACAACCCCACCTTGTTTCAGAATGCTCTCAATTGTCTGGTCTGAAACACGCATAACTCTTATGGTTATTGTACTATTATCGCCAAAAAAAAGCTAGCATAGTATAATATAAGAGTGAATATTTCTAGTGAAGAGAAAATGCGAGAATTGGGCGCGGCAATTGGTCGGGCTGTTTCTGGTGGGGAAGTTCTGGAATTGGTCGGTGATATTGGCGCGGGGAAAACTACATTGACGAAGGGAATTGCGCAAGCTTTAGAGATTGACGAACCAGTTCAGAGTCCAACTTTCACGATTTCGCGCGTGTACGATTCGCCTCGCGGTCTGAGCTTGGCGCACTACGATTTTTATAGATTGGGAAATGCTGGAATTATGAGCGAGGAGATTCGCGAAGTGGCGGCTTCTAACTCGGTGGTTGTAGTTGAATGGGCTGGCGCTGTTGACGATGCATTGCCGAGTGATCGGTTGGTGATAAAAATTACCGCGATTAGCGAAGAAGGGCGGCTTGTGGAATTTTATCCTGACGGCAAAAAATCTAATGAACTTTTGGGAAAAATAAAGGAGAATATGGCGTGATAATTTTATTAGATACTTCAACATCAACATGTTTTTTGACAATAGTCAATGGAGAAAATCGTCAGGATTTTGAGTGGGAAGCTGGGCGAACGTTGGCACGGAATTTGTTGAAATTTTTGGAAGAAAAGACTGGCGATTTGCATCTGATAAGCGGCATTGGCGTGATGAGAGGACCAGGAAGTTTTACTGGGCTGAGAATTGGCTTGGCGGTTGCGAATACCTTGGCGGACAGCTTGAATATTCCTATTGTTGGTGCGATGGGTGACAATTGGCGTGATTTGGCTTTGGATAAATTGCGTTCTGGCGAGAATGAAAAAATTGTTATGCCAGAGTACGGTGCTGCTGCGAATATCACTGCGCCGCGAAAATAATTTTTATCGCTCAAACCGTCAAAACCGTGTATAATTAAATTACGGCGGTTTGTGATTTTTGATTCGCCGAGTTAGATAGTTTGAAGTTGATTGGCTGTTGATATTTTTCCTTGAGACGAACACTCAGGGGCGGCTGATCGGAAAGGAATGATAATGATAGAAGTAATTATTGCCGCGGCTGTTGGAGCTGGCGCGGGTGCTGCTGGTCTTGTTGGATATCAGAGAACTCGCCAAATTAACGGTAAAAATCAGATTGAGCGAGATCTGGCAGATGCGAAAACTAAGGCGAGCGATATCGTCCTTAAGGCTAAGGATGAGGCGCTTAAGATTGAAAACGAGCGTCGCAAGGAATGGCAAAAGACCGAAAATCGTTTGGCGGATCGTGAGAAGACTCTGGATAATAAGCTGGAAGAGCTTGATCGACGAGCAGAAAAATTGCGCGCGCATGAGGATGAAGTTGATAATCTTAAAAATGAAATTCGCGATATTCGCTCCAGGCAGCAGGAGAAATTGGAAAAAATCGCTGGATTGAAGAAAAAAGATGCTGCCGACAAGTTAATGCAGATGACTGAGCGTGACATTAAGCAAGACTTGGTCGGTTTGGTGTCAAAATTACAGCATGATGCAATGGATGATGCTGAAGAGCGGGCACAAATGATCCTAGTGACCGCGATGGAACGAATGAGTAGTGAGGTTACCGCTGAGCGCACCGTGACTGCCGTTAAGTTGACAGATGATGAGATGAAGGGTCGAATTATTGGTAAAGAGGGGCGTAATATTCAGGCGCTGCAGCGCGAAACTGGCGTCGATATTTTAGTTGACGACACACCTGGCATGATTATTTTGTCGAGTTTTGATCCTGTTCGACGACAAGTGGCTCGACTGAGTCTTGAGATGCTAATGAAGGACGGTCGTATTCATCCTGCGCGCATTGAAGAGGTTGTTGCTAAAGCTAAAAAACAGATTGAAAAAGAGGTTCGACAAGCCGGTGAAGACGCTATGCGTGAAACTGGCGTGGTTGGGATTCCGAAGGAAATGCTGCTACTTCTTGGCGAGCTGAAATTTCGCACCAGCTTCGGGCAGAACGTTTTGAAGCATTCGACTGAGATGGCGCAAATTGCTGGAATGATTGCCGAAGAAATTGGTGCGGATGTGCGCATTACAAAAATTGCTACACTTCTCCATGATGTCGGTAAAGCTGTGTCGCACAAGATTGAGGGCAAGCACCATCACATTGGGGCGGAATTGGCTCGTAAATATGGTATGGACGAGAGAATTGTTCATGCAATCGAAGCACACCACGATGATATCGAAGCGACAACTCCAGAGGCAATTATTGTTCGAGTTTGCGACGCGGCTTCGGCTGCACGTCCAGGTGCGCGTAACGTTTCTGCTGAGAATTTTGCAGAGCGAATGCGCGATTTGGAGAATGTCGCTACGAGCTTTGAGGGAATTGATAAAGCTTACGCGATTTCTGCCGGCCGTGAAGTTCGTGTAATTGTGAGACCTCAGACGATTGATGATTTGTCGGCGATTAAATTGGCGCGAGATATTGCGACGAAAATTGAGTCGACGATGCAATATCCTGGCACGATTAAAGTTAACGTGATTCGCGAAACGCGAGCAATTGAGTTTGCTAAATAATGAAATTTATAGATGAAGAGCGACGGGCTTGGTTGGCAAGTTTGGATAGGCGTTTTTCTAGTGCGGCGGTGCTGATTGAAAATGAGCAGGGCGAACTGTTGATTGTTAAAGCTGGCTATAAAGACCATTGGTCGCTGCCTGGTGGTATTGTTGACGCTGGAGAATCTCCGTTGGAAGCGGCGGTGCGCGAGGTGAAAGAAGAAGTCGACATTCAAGTCGATCCTAAGGATCTGAAACTTGCCATGGTTGCTTCGCGTCATTCTGATGAGTTTTTGACGCATCAATTTGTGTTTTTTACAAAGTTAGAAAACGATGCTTTTTCTGAGATAAAATTGCAGGAATCGGAAATTGTGGCTAGTAAATTTATTGCCAAAAATGAGATTGATTTTGAAGACATGTCGCTGCTCTGGGCAATCAGATTTTGGGCAATTGATAAATTTGGTTACGTAAATACGAAAATTATTGATAATGACGGCGTGAAAAAAGAAGTTGTAGATTTTTTTGCGCCGATGATTGGAGGAAAATAATGGGAATATTAGTTATTAGTCGGCACGGTGAGAGCGAGTGGAATCTGCTCGGTAAGTGGACTGGCTGGACGGATGTTAATTTAACGGAAAAAGGTCATAATGACACCGTGCGATTGGGTGCTTTATTGAAAGGTCTATCATTTAACGAGGCTTACACTTCATCATTAAAACGCACACAACAAACTTTGGCGGCGCTACTCGAAGGCTGTGGTGTTGAAAATCTACCAACAACGCATGCAACTGAGTTAAACGAGCGTGATTACGGTGATTTGACTGGAAAAAATAAATGGGAAGTTAAAGCGGAGATTGGCGAAGAAGCTTTTAATGGTATTCGACGCGGTTGGGATTATCTAGTGCCGGGCGGCGAAACTTTGAAAGATGTTTATGCACGGGTTGTTCCATATTTTGAGCAAGAGATTTTGCCGAAATTGCAGAATGGTGAGAATATTCTATTGGTGGCGCACGGCAATTCTATTCGGGCTTTAATTAAACATCTCGACCAAGTTCCAGAAGCCGAGATGGCGAATGTAGAGATGCCATTTGGTCAATTACTGGTTTATGCGTTCGAGCCCGGTCAATCTTTGCCAATCAAAAAAGAAGTATTGTCGGTTGAGATTGAAGCTGTGAATGCTTAAATAGTTGTATATATTTCGTATGCACTTAATGCCGATAAAAATTGTTGAAATCTAAGAGTGTCGTCGCCATGATATGGCCACGTCGCATGGTTTAGCCAGAAACCCATTAAGGTTAGGCAATGATCTAAATTTATTTCTTTGTAATAGTTTGAAATATTATGACCGCTTTTATGTAGGTCTATCAATAGGCTAGTGATGTCGCTGCCGGGTTCTCCAGGTCCAGACCAGCTCCAGTCGATTAACTTAGTGCCGCGTTTGGGATGCCAAGCCATATTTGATTGTCGAATATCGTGATGACAAAAAACTAATTTTTTTATATCGCTATGTCGACCTCCGGCATTTAGTAAGGCGGGTAAGTCTGCCAATAATTTCTTAGCTATATTTTGGCTATGAGGCGTTAATCTGTCCAAGAATCCTAATGACAACTCTCTCAATTTAGCTATTTTCTGCTCGTCTAACGAAGCCCACCCTTCTTTAATAAAACTATCGCGTGATGATTCGATATCAAAAGTATCAGGCGGCAATGGTATATTTTCTAACTCGTCAAATTTTTCCTTAGCTGATTTGACATAAGCGTCTAGCGTTTCGTTCTTTGCTCGCCATAGCCAACCTTCATCTGGCGTCATTGCCTCCATGATGAAAGTGTCATCGTTTCGCAGTATTGATCTGGATGGAATTCCACTATATCCATGGCATCGCAGATAGGACATCGTGAACGCTTCTTTTCTTAGATATTGGCGTAGTCTATTTCGCTTAATATCATCGTATCTAGTCGATGTTCGCTTAATAAATACCGAATGATCATTTTTTGTGGCGATAATTTTGTCGTATTGCATATGACCGCCGTTAATATTGCGATAATTTTCGGAAAACTCTGCTATCTTAATTAGTGACCGACAAGACAAATAATCAATAGCCCTGGTTACTATTTCATCATGTGATGCGTATAATTTAGGCAAATTATTGAGCGGTAGCCAGGCTGCATCGATAGCATCGTCTCGTCCTGACACCTCTGATAGTTCGTTGACTATGAACAGATACGCACTGGTTTCGATCCATGACGTCTGACTGTTGCGTGGATCGTTAACAAACCCTTTGTATATTAATATTGGATCGTCACTAATTATCGTTCCAGTTTCTTCTTTTGTTTCGCGAATTGCTGCGGTAAAGGAGTCTTCTTCGGAATTGATGAACCCTCCAGGCAATGCCCATTCACCGCTGGATCGTTTTATCAAAAGAATTTTTTGTGCGATTGTGTTGATTATTACGCTGTCTGCGGTGTAATTTGGACCGTCATACCATAATTTACGATTTATAGATATTAGCATTGTTTTTTCATACAGCAACTAGAGTATTATTCAGTGCATTTTTAGCCAAAGCTGCTTTTACGTATTTACTATACTCTCCAATTTTATCACCTGGACCTGTATGTTTGCCAGGGGTGTCGCTCAATTTGACCGTAGATACTCCATCGACTTCTGTGGCTTTCATAACAAAGTTATTGGGTGTAATTCCAAGGTCGTTAGTCAAAGTTGTACCCCAGCCGAATGTTACATTTATTTTATCCTTAAAGTAATCAGCTATCCGAATAATTTCATCCACATCAAGTCCGTCACTAAAGACGATAGTTTTCTCTAAAGGATCAATTCCGTTCTTTTTGTAAATTTCAATAGCCTTATTTCCAAATTCTATTGGGTCGCCAGAATCGTGTCGTAGTCCTTTCCACGAAGTCATTTGTTCGGGCGTAAAGTCGGCAAAGAAGAATTCAGTTGTAAATGTATCAGTTAAGGCAATTGATAGCTCGTCGCCGTATGTGTCTTGCCAATCTTTTAGTGTCTGATTGTGACCACTTAGTGGGTTGTTTCCGGCTTTATCTGCCAGTGCAGCGTAGACTATCGGCATTTCGTGCGCAAAAGTTCCAATTGGTTTTAATCCTAGTTTATGTGCCAAGTATATATTTGAAGTTCCGACAAAATTATTGGGGAGTTCATTTGCGACTCGCTCAATTACGTGTCTATGCCAATCATAACTAAAACGTCGTCGTGTGCCGAAATCAGAAAACTTAATATCTGGGCGGCTTTAAGTATAGAAATTTGTTTGCAAATTTATTCTGTACTTATTTAGTGATATATGTTAAGATAGATCAGAACGAATGATAGAGATATCTTCGGGGTGTGGCGCAGTTGGCTAGCGCGCGCGGTTTGGGACCGTGAGGTCGAAGGTTCGAGTCCTTTCACCCCGACCAATTGAAATCGTTCAATGTATTAAAATAACTGGCGTTTAACCAGTTATTTTTTATTTTCGTATAATCCAATAATCAAGTCGCCATCATGAAATTCTTGCTTTAATTGCCAATAGGGCGGAACTTGTTTTTTATATTCGTCATATGTTTTTTCGCGAAGAATAAGCCAGATTCTTGGAGATTTTACTAACTCTAAAGAACTAATTTCTGGAGTATTCAATTTTTTAATTAATCCCCATTCGCCAACCCAACCTAGCTCTTCTTTCGGCTTCAGGAGTATAATTTCTTTATTTGTGCGGTTGTAATAGGAAGTATGAAAATAAGTGTAGATCTCGCCAGAAATAATAACATCACTACTCTGGATATTTTCATTTATATGATTCATGGCTGTGTTGGTGTTGTTCCAGGATGATTCCGCAATATTTTTATCGCCGATATGCCACATATAATGACCAATAAATAATACCAGGACAATAGATATTCCAATAGGCCACCATTTCTTATTAGAAAAAATAAGCCCGATGAATACCGCAATTAAGCCGTAAAACGCCGGCGCTGAATAAGTGAAGTATCGATCTAAGTAAACTGGTCGGCCCTGGCTGAGTATGTAAACGATGATCATTGGCAGCAGCAGCCAAATTGTTAAAATCCAAATTGCTGCTTGGTATTTTGGGTGTTTTTTGGCTAGGATGAGTGAAATTGCGATTATAATTGGCGGCAGTAGCAACCCAAAATAGCGGACAATTCTGTCGTCATAAGTTAAGAACATTGATAGTGTTGTTGGTATAGTAAATTTAGTAACTTCGGGGATCCAGAAGCCGCCACTTACTCGGCTGGTTTGGGAGATCATAACTGGTAGCCAGGGAAGGAATAGTAAAAAGCATGTTCCTGCGGCAAGCCAAACGTTTTTGTCCTTAAATATATTTTTTATGGCAGTGCGATTTTCGCCAAGTTTTAGCCAAATATATGCGAAATGCGCGGGTAGCATTAATGCTAGAAAATACTGAGTATAAAGACCGAGTGCTACTAAAATTCCGTATAGCGCCCACCAGAACTTCTTATTTTTGCGCTCGACCGCCTCGACGAATACGTAAGTCATTGCTACAGCCAAAAGTGCCGCCAGTGCATACATTCTGGCTTCGTCGCTATAGCGAATTAAGAATGGTCCTAGTGCTGCTAAAAAACTTCCGAATACGGCGATTTTTTTAGAGAAAAGTTTTTGGAGTAATAGAAACAATAGGGCAATCGTCAGAACTCCGCACGTAACGCTAAATCCTCTGAGCGAAGCTACGGAATTGCCGAAAATCGATTGCCAAACGTGCATGATAACGTAATAAAGCGGCGGGTGAACATCTGTGGTTGTGATGGCGATAATTTCTCTGATTGGCTGCTGAATGATGGCCGCCGTATATCCTTCGTCATGCCAAATATCGGCTTTTGTTAAATAGGCAAGTCGAACGTTGATGGCTAAAATTAAGATTGGAATTAGCCAAATCCAACCGGGCATTTTATGAAGAAATGCATATAGCTTTTTAAGATATATACGGATTTTTTTCATGGATTATCTGGACAATTTTAACGCCATCTCTCTTGCTTTATCCGCCAAAATATCGTCAATTTTTTCCAGTCCCGAATCTGCGCTTACGCCACGTCGCTCTAGCGCTTCGCCAATAAGAAAGTCTGCAATTTGCGGGTTTTTGGGTAGGATAGGACCGTGTAGGTAAGTGGCAATGATATTGTTGTAGCGAACACCTTCGTTTGCATCGGTCATATTATTGCCAGCGCCTTTAATAACTTGCCCAAGAGGTTTGGCAGTCTTATCTAAGAAAGTTTGTCCGCTGTGATTTTCATAGCCAACGATATCTCCAAATTCCTGGCTTCTAATGACAATGTTGCCGATCATTCGCTCGTCGCCAGCAATTGTTTCAATTGGCAGAATGTTAGCGCCAACAATTTCCTCGCCCTTGAGCGTTCGGAAAAATCGACCAAATAATTGGTACATTCCGCAAATCATCAACATCGGCACGCCGTCTTTTGCTAATTGTCGCAGTTCATCAGCTCGCGCCAGAAGATCGTTTTGAATAATCGTCTGCCCAGAATCTTGCCCGCCGCCGCCAACAAAAATATCAATTTTAGAAAAATCCGTTGAATCACCTGGATTGTGATCGATAATCTCAACTTCAAAGCCGCGTCGTTCTAGTCGTTTTTTCAGGACTAGCGTGTTGCCCCAGTCGCCATAAAGATTCATATCTCGCGGATAAAGTTGCGCAATTGTTATTTTCATTATGATATTTCCTCCACGTCGGTTTTTTCGCTCAGTAGGCGACGAATTGCTGTCATGGCCGTGTAGCTACAAAAAATCTGTTTTGGCTCGTCGGGATTAGTATTAATGAAATCTTCCAGGGCTTTCGAAATATTGGTGTCAATTTTCCCAATTGAAATGTCGTCATATTGAAGCCGCAAAGCCATGTCGTAAGCACGCACGCCGCTGATCATTGCTACGTTTTTTAATAGTGAAAAATCGACGTCCCAGAACCAACTTACATCTCGTCCGTCGGCGTAATTGTCATTAACAGCGATCATCGTAGCGCTATTATTTTTGGCGAACGACAGAAGTGCCAACCGAAAGCCGCTTGGATTTTTCACCAAAATAAGCTCAATCGGCGTGCCATTCAAGTAAATCGTTTCGCCACGACCAAACGCCGGCTTTATGTTTTCCAGCGCAGATAAAATCGTATCGGTAATTTCCGGTCCCGCGATTTGTCGAGCCAGGGCAACCGCTGCCGCCGCATTGAGAAGATTATAAACTCCAGTGAGTTGCAGATCTACGTCAATTTCTTTATTGTCAATTTGAAAAGTCGCCTGTTGAGCGTTAATTTTTTTCAATAAAACATCAGCCGCCACGCTTTGATTTGCGACTGCGGTTCCGTATTTTAGAGTGTCGTCCGTTGGCATCAATTGAAGTAATTCGCTGGTTGTACCGAAGAAAACTTTTTTAGCCTGAATATGTTCGCTAATCTTAAAAATTCGCGGATCGTCGCGGTTGAGAACGACAGTGTCGCTGGTGGCTTCAGCTATTTTTTGAAGCAATGCGGCTGTATTGTCAATTTCTCCAAATCTGTCCAATTGATCGCGCATAACATTCAGAAGCAGGGAAAAGCGCGGACGAACAATCTGCACGAATTTAACCGCCCAAGCCTCGTCCAGTTCCAGAACCGCAATGTC
>CAUSLX010000003.1:0-27697 GCA_963532505.1 uncultured Candidatus Saccharibacteria bacterium
GTCATGTTTATATTATACAACTTTGTAGTATAATTAAGAAAAGCTAAAGCGAAAATATCTAACAGGGAGGGCGATATGGCTGTAACGAGAATAGCAATTAACGGCTTCGGGCGAATCGGACGCAATGCGTTTAAGATTGCGAACGAGCGAAGCGACTTGGAGATTGTTGCGATCAATGATTTGACTGACACGAAAACTTTGGCGTATTTGTTGAAGCATGATAGTAATTACGGCGAGTACGGACGTCAAGTTGATTTTACGGAAAACGAGCTGATTATTGAGGGTAAGTCGGTTAAGGTGCTGGCTGAGAAAGATCCAGAAAATCTGCCGTGGCGAGATTTGAATATTGATGTGGTGATTGAATCGACAGGTTTTTTCACCGATAAAGATGGTGCGGGTAAGCACTTAACGGCTGGCGCAAAGCGTGTGGTTATCAGTGGTCCGACGAAGTCCGAGGGAGTCGATACGATTGTTCTGGGAACTAACGACGACAAGGTAAAAAACGCGACGCCAATCGTGTCTAATGCTAGTTGTACGACCAATTCTTTGGGCGCGGTTATGGCGATTTTGGACGCGGAGTTTGGCGTTGAAAAGTCAATGTTAACGACGGTGCATAGCTATACGGCTAGCCAAAAACTTCAGGATGCGCCATCCAAGGATCTTAGAGAAGGTCGCAACGCTGCCGAAAACATTGTCCCGACTACGACTGGCGCCGCAATTGCTGTAACTAAAACCTTGCCGCAATTAACCGGAAAGTTTGACGGACTTAGCGTGCGCGTACCGACTCCAGTGGTGTCGCTTAGCGACGTGACGGCTCTTCTCAGGAAAGATGTGACTGTCGAGCAGGTAAATGACGCGTTCAAAAAAGCTGCCCAGAGTAATTTCTATCAAGGCATTTTGGGTGTTTCTGAGGAACCTTTGGTGAGCCGCGACTTCATTGGCAATTCATATTCTGGAATTGTTGATCTTCCGTTGACGAAGGTAGTTGGTGGTAATTTGATCAAGGTTATGGTCTGGTATGACAATGAATGGGGCTATTCTAATCGGCTGGTTGAACTGGTGGCGGATGTGGCGTATTATCTGAAAAAGAGTGAATAAGGACATCTTCCAAAAAGGAAATAACCCCGCACTATGACAGTGCGGGGACGCCAGATCTTGACGATTTTACAGACACTTATTGTCTCGCGCCTCTGCTGGCGCGGAGCATCTCAGCTCGGGATCTTAATCGACACGACATCGGTCATCCGAACCAAAAAGATCCCATCCTTCGCTTTGAGGGTGGCGACAGACGTACTGTCGGTCTCTCCAAGAGATCTGGAGAGGAAATCTTCCAGGTCTCCAAGGTTGTCTTCGAACTCCGTGGTGATCGTTTGGCCATCACGGAGATTAAACTTAACCTCCATTTTTTCACCTCCTCTCAAAAGGCGAAGCTCAAAGCTAAAGGGCGACTTCCGCCCTAAAAGCTCTGAGCAGAAGTTAATCTATTTATAGCATACCAGCCACAAGATGTCAATACTCTTTGTCAAATATCTACATTCTACCTCTGATAAAATACCCAACTTTTCCTTGCAAAAAACACCGAAAACGCTTATACTAAAATTATGAAAATCTACCTCGGATCTGACCATCGTGGCTTTATGTTGAAGGAAAAAGTTTTTGCCTATTTGGTTAAGAATGGCTATGACGTTCAAGACGTAGGTGGTGTAGAATTAAATCCTGATGACGATTTTCCGCAATTCGCGCAGGCGGCGGCGTTGAAGGTCATTGGTGATGACAGCAAAGATCCGCGCGCGATATTAATTTGCGGCGGCGGTCAAGGAATGTGTATGGCGGCGAACCGATTCAAAGGAATTCGAGCCAGCGTGATTTGGGATGCGTTTGAGGCAAAAATGACACGCCAAGATAACGACTCGAATGTTCTATGTTTGCCAGCGCGAGTTTTGGAAGATAATGAGTCGGCGTGGAAGGGAATTGTGGAAACGTGGCTGAACACCCCTTATGCGAATGCCCCGCGATTTAATAGGCGTAATGCGCAGTTGGATGAATTGTCATGAGCAGTTCTGTAATCGCACCAGCAATTTTGGCGGAAAATGCCGAACAATATAAAGAGCAGGTTAATAAAATAACTGGTTTTGCTGAGCGTGTGCATATTGACATTTCTGACGGTGAATTTGCTCCGACATTGACAGTTGGCATTCCTGAATTGTGGGCACCGGAGGGCTGGACGATTGATATTCATGCGATGGTTAATGATGTTGCTGACTATGTTCCGAAGTTGATAGCCTTAAGGCCGCATATGATTATTATTCATGCAGAGGCGACGGGAGACGTGAAGGCTGCGCTTATGCAGATTCGTCAAGCTGGAATTATGGCGGGATTAGCGCTACTAAAGCCAACGGTTCCGCGAACGGTTGAGGAATTGATAAAAATAGCAGATCATGTGATGATTTTTAGTGGTGAGCTGGGGCGATTTGGCGGAACTGCTAGTCTTATGCAACTAGAAAAAATACGACTTATTAAAGCTATTAATCCTAGTGTTGAAATCGGCTGGGACGGTGGAGTGGCGGTAGATAATGCGTACAGTTTGGTTCAGGGCGGTGTTAACGTCCTGAATGTTGGCGGCGTTATTCAGAAATCGTCAGATCCGCGCACTATTTTCTCCAGATTGCAACAGGAGATTAATAAAACGAGCGTGCTTTAATGGATGTCGACCAAATAGCGAGACTGAAGAAAATATCGCAACAATTACGAAAGTCTGTTATTCGTGAGCTATCCGAGGCTGGCTCGGGTCATTCTGCTGGGTGTTTGGGTTTTGCTGACGTTATGGCGATTTTGTATTTTCACGCCATGCAATTAGATCCTGAGAATCCTAATTGGGAAGATCGGGATATTTTCGTGATGAGCAACGGTCATTATGCGCCACTTTTATATGCGACACTGGCGGAGCGAGGATTTTTCGATAAAAAAGAGCTGGCTAATTTGCGAAAATTTGGCTCCAAGCTTCAAGGTCATCCAGAACGCGGCAGTCTGGCGGGAATTGAAACAACTAGCGGTCCTCTGGGATGCGGTCTAAGTCAGGCGGCCGGCATGGCGTATTCATTGCAATATTTGGGTGGCAATTCTGAGCGATTCGTTTACTGCAGTTTGGGCGATGGCGAGCTGGATGAAGGGAATATTTGGGAAGCGGCGATGTTTGCGAAAAAATATAATCTGGCGAATTTGATTGCGATTGTTGATAGAAATAATATTCAGATTGGTGGCGATACGGAAAAGGTGATGCCGTTAGGTGATTTGGCGGACAAATGGCGAAGTTTTGGCTGGGATGCGCAGGAGATTGACGGACATGATCATTTGGCGATAATTCAGGCGATTGATAAGGCGAAGAATTCTCGGCAGCCGAGTGTGATAATCGCGCATACAATTCCTGGTCGTGGCGTTGATTTTATGGAATACGATTACCGTTGGCACGGAAAATCTCCAAACGCCGAGGAGGCGGAGCGGGCGCTTGTTCAATTGAGTGAAGGAGGCGGCGAATGAGTTTCTTAATGGAGAATTGGCATAATTTGGAACTTGCGTCAATTCGCGTTGGCTTTGGTGAAGGCTTGGTGGATATTGCGAAGAAAAATAATTTGGTGGTGGCGCTGAGCGCGGATTTGATGGAAAGCGTTGGCTTTGGTAAGTTTTACGAGGAAATCGGGAGTCCGCGGGCAATTGAAGTTGGTGTGGCAGAGCAAAATTTGGTAACCGTGGCGTCTGGACTGGCGGCTATGGGTAATATTCCTTTTGCAGCCAGTTATGCGGCGTTTAGCCCGGGTCGCAACTGGGAGCAGATTCGCACGACTGTTTGCTTAAATAATCAGCCGGTCAAGCTGGTCGGTTCTCATGCGGGGCTTAATGTTGGTCCGGACGGTGCGACGCATCAAATGCTGGAAGATATTGCTTTGATGCGAAGTTTGCCAAACATGGTGGTGTTGGCGCCAGGCGACGCTAATGAGGCTAAGCTAATGGCGGCAGCAATGGCTGGAGATAAACGCCCGAATTACGTAAGATTGCCGAGAGAAAAAACGCCGCTATTCCTGAATCAATCTACTTTTGAGATTGGAAAAAGCTATACGTTGAGGCGCGGTAAAGATGTTGCCTTGTTTGGAACTGGCGTGATGACTTATCAATTGTTGTTGGCAGCGGAAAAGCTCGCGAATGAATATGATATTCAGGCGGAAGTGATTCATTTTCCGACGATTAAGCCGCTGGACGAGGATGCGATACTTGACGCGGCTCAAAAATGCCAAGCCGTCATTACGGCGGAAGAGGGGCAGATTACTGGTGGATTTGGTTCGAGTGTGGCGGAAGTTCTTAGTGAGAATTTGCCTGTGAAGATGAAGCGAATTGGTGTTAATGATGCGTTTGGCGAGTCTGGCAAAATGTCTGAATTGTGGCAAAAGCACGGCTTGGATGTCGATTCAATTGTTTGTAGTGTTGTCAATTTTCTCCAGTAAAAAGCCCGCCAGGAGCTACTACTCTCTTGGCATAGCGGGCGGTAATTGATATAATTACCATAAGTATTTTAGGGGGGCAGTATGGGATTATCGATTTCAGAGATTCGGAAAAACACGACGCGGGCGCGTCATTTAATGCAGCGGACACGGGCGCAGCGTTTTGCGGTTGGGGCGTTTAATATTGACAATCAAGAGACGTTAATTGCGGTGGCACGCGCGGCGCAAAAACTCCAATCGCCAGTTTTGGTGGAAGTTTCTGATGCTGAAGTAAAGGCTATGGGTCTAGAGAACGTTCGCGATTTGGTGGACAATTATAAGGCTGAGTACGGAATTGAAATGTACTTGAATTTGGACCACGGTCCGACGGTTGAGGGCTGTAAGCGAGCGATTGACGCAGGGTACGAGTTTATCCATATTGATATTTCTCAGGCAAATCACGGCGCTTCTGATGAGGAAATCATTGCGAAGACTCGTGAAGTTGTTGAATATGCCAAGTTTACTGGCGCGCTAGTGGAATCTGAGCCGCATTATTTTGGCGGCAGCTCAAATGTTCATACGGAAGATATAAATTACGAAGAAATAAAAAAGACTTTTTCTACGCCAGAGGGCGCGCGTGCGTTTGTTGAGGCAACTGGAATTGATACTTTTGCGGCGGCGATTGGCAATTTGCACGGAAAATATCCAGTTCCGAAAGTGTTGGATTTGGATTTGTTGGCTGACATTCGTGAGGCGATTTATTGCCAGATTTCGTTGCACGGTGGGTCTGGCACGCCGCTACATTATTTTGAGGACGCTGCGAAAATTGGCGTTTCTAAAATCAATATCAATTCTGATATGCGCTACGCTTTCCGAACAACCCTGGAGAAAACTTTGCGAGAAAATCCAAATGAATATGCCATTGTTAAGTTGATGCCGCCAGTTTATGCCGCTGTACAGGAAGTGGTGGAGTCGAAGATTAAGGCGTTTAATTCCGTGCGAAAGGCGGTGGTTTAATGGCAAAAATTATCACCGTTGGTGCAGCGATTCAAGATGTGTTTTTAAGCCAATCAGACGCACTGACGCCAGTTTGTGAAAGTCCAGAACATTGTTTTGCGCGACTGGATTTGGGGGCGAAAGCTGACGTAAACCAGATTCATTTTTCGACTGGTGGCGGTGCTACGAATGCCGCGGTAACGTTTTCCAGGCAAGGGCATTATGCTAGCTTTATGGGAGCAATCGGACATGATCCAGCTGGGCAAGCAGTAATTGCGGATTTGGACAAGGAAAATATTGATACGCATTTGGTGCGATATTCGCCAAAATATAGCACGGGATATTCAGTTTTGCTATTAGCCTCAAATGGCGAGCGAACGATTTTGACATACCGCGGTGCTTCGACTCATTATCACGAGTCAGACTTTGATTTGTCTGAAGAGGATGCAGATTGGCTATACGTTTCAACTTTGGCGGGAAATATGCCGGTGCTTCATAAATTATTCCAACAAGCCAAGCGTCGCGATATGAAAATTTGCTTCAATCCTGGAAAGAAAGAATTGGCGCAAAAGGATAAATTGTTAGGGTTATTGTCTGACGTCGACGTTTTGACGCTTAATAAGGAGGAAATGCAACAACTGGTGTCTGGCGAGGATTTGGAAGCTTTGGTCAGAAGAGGTTTGAGATTAGTTCCGGTCGTTTTGGTGACGGACGGCGTAAATGGCTCAATCGCAAGCGATGGAAAAACTATCGTGCGAGCGCTGATGTATGATGACAGACCGTCAACTGACAGAACTGGCGCGGGCGATGCGTTTGCGTCGGGATTTTTGAGCGAATGGGCGCGAAGTGGCAATTTGAAAAACTCTGTGATTATGGGCAGTGCGAACGCTAGTTCGGTGGTTATGAAAATTGGAGCAAAGGCTGGAATTTTATATGCTGGCACAGTACTTCATGCTATGCCAATTCAAGAAAGGGAATTATAATGGCGCAAAATTTGGGAAAATTGTTGGGTGGTGACGTGAAAAAGCGTCGAGCATTAACCGAGCTCAGGCAGATGACTAGGGATGATAGCGATGTGCGATTGATTGCGGAGATATTGGCTAGGGCACATTCGATTATTCGATCTCTAGGCTTGGATCCGTCAAACGCTACGGCAGAAGAAATTTATCAATCACTAATGGCTATTGCACCGAAAGTGGACAAATGGGCGCCGTTTAAGGCTTCTGAATGGGTGCTTTTGGACGTTGATGGGCAAGTGATTTCGTTTAATCCAATTGACATTATAAATAACTATCACTGCCAGTTGCCCCTGGGAAAGCAGCAAACAACGTATGGCAAGCGAGGTCTGGGATTTGAGATTACGCGCCGATATAAAAACCACCCGCGCACGTACAATCCAGCCGTAGAGCGAGTGGTTTGTCAGGGTGGAATTTGTTGGATTGAGCCGAAGACTAAGAAATAATTATCGGTCGCAACAAGTTCGCTGATTTTTAATTAAATTAACTACCTCTGGAATATCTTCGGTGATTGTGTAGATTTTTTCATCGCCGTCAGATATTAGCTTATTTGGAAGCATATTTTCGCAAACAAAATTATCCCATTTGCCCCAGAATTTTTTATCAAACAGAACAATTGGCACTGGCGCCATTTTCTTAGTCTGTGTCAATGTGATAATCTCACAAATTTCATCCATTGTACCGAATCCGCCGGGGAAACAAACGTAAGCGTCAGCCAGAAGTGTCATAACGATTTTTCGTGGTGCGAAGTGGGTGAATGCGAACGAATCTGTCGTGTAGTTGTTCAATGATTGTTCGTGTGGCAAGCGAATGTTGAATCCGACTGATTTTCCGCCAGCTTCCATAGCGCCGCGGTTTGCCGCTTCCATAATTCCGCCACCACCGCCGGTGATAATTGTGTAGCCTTCTTTTGCTAGCTGAAACGCTAAATCTTTGGCTTTTTGATAATATTCATTATCTTCAGTTATCCTGGCTGATCCAAAAAAAGTCACGGTTTTATGATATTTTTGGAGAATTTCATAGCCGGCATGAATTTCGTCATCGACTTTTCCTAATCTGAACATCGCAGCTTGAAGTTGCAATTCGCGCGGAATACAAACATTTTTCGGTGTCATCATTATCCTTTTTATTTTATGATTTTAACTTTATTACTATATCATAAAATGCCTATGGTTACAATACGTTGACGGCAAATAATCCATCATATACAATCAAAACACAATCTAAACGGAGGTTTTATGGAGAACAAATCAACGGCTAATAAATGGCTAATCGCGGTGGTGATTGTTATGGGCATAATCATTGTCGCTATGGCTACTTGGATAATTGCTGGCGCTGTGTATAAAGATAAGGATTCTAGCGCTTCGGTAAAAACTAGTCAAACAAAGAAGAACTCGTCTGATTCAATAGAAAAAACTCGCGGTGAAGGCGAGGAGCCGTCAAATGAGGCAAAGAAAGAGTATAAAGATTTCCGAACCAAAGGCGACGGCACGGGTATTCGTTTAACTTCAGCGAGCGATGTTGATAAGTTGGATATTGACAGCTCTTTGAAGAAGTTTTTGAAGTCTAAAGTCGGTCAGCCAATTCCGGAGCGTGAAGGTTCTGTGTATGAGCCAATCATTGACCGTGCATACGGAAAATATGCGGCAGTATATGGCTTAACGAACGCTTATACTATTATCGGACCAAAGAACGGCACTGGTGAAATTGCAATTGTTGCGGGCACGCAGCAAGGTGGCATGCCGTGCTCAGACTTGAAGTTGGCATCGGTTCCGAGTCGCTTGGTTGACGGCAAATGTGAAGTTTCTGGCTCATCTCAAACTTATAGCCAAGACTAGTTTTCGTAAATGTAGTAAAATAGAGAGGTGAATAAATTTCGCCTCTCTTCTTTATATCAGCCCACGGGCGATCAGCCGCGAGCAATTGCTCAGTTGGTCGATGGTTTGGAAAAAGGTCAGCGCGAGCAAACTTTGCTGGGTGTGACTGGTTCAGGGAAGACGTTTACGATGGCGAATATTATCGCTAAGCGCAATGTGCCGACGCTGGTTTTGGCTCATAATAAGACTTTGGCGGCGCAACTTTTTTCTGAGTTTAAGGAATTTTTTCCGGACAACGAAGTCCATTATTTTGTTAGCTATTTTGACTACTACCAGCCAGAGGCGTACATCGCTTCAAGCGACACTTACATCGAGAAAGATTCGAAAATCAACGACGAAATTGATCGGCTTAGACACGCTGCGACTTCTGCACTGCTTACACGCCGCGACGTAATTATAGTGGCGAGCGTGAGTTGTATTTACGGCATTGGTTCGCCAGAAACTTACGCTGATATGGCTATTAAATTGACCGTTGGTGAGCGTCGAGTTCAGGACAAGTTTATTCGCCTATTGACCGACATTCAGTATAAGCGCAACGACATAGATTTTGTGCGAGGAACTTTTCGGGTGCGCGGCGATGTTGTGGATATTTTTCCGGCAGGTCAAGACACTGCGGTTCGCGTGGAATTCTTTGGCGATGAGATTGAGCGACTGACGAAGATCGACCCTTTGACTGGCGAGATTTTGGATCGGCCAGACCAATTGACAATTTTCCCGTCCAGCCACTATTCGACGCCGCGTGAGCGAATTGAAAAAGCGATTGTTGGGATTGAAAATGAGTTTAATCAACGACTGAAATGGTTTGAGGATAATGGCAAGTTTTTAGAGGCGCAAAGGCTGAGTCAGCGCACCAAATATGATTTGGAGATGTTGAAGGAAACTGGTTTTGTGAAGGGAATTGAGAATTATTCGCGCTATTTGACCGACCGAGAACCTGGCGAACAGCCTGCGACTTTGATTGATTATTTTCCGGACGATTGGCTACTTTTGGTTGACGAATCGCACATGACATTGCCGCAAGTTCGGGGAATGTACAACGGTGATCGCGCCCGTAAGGAAGTTTTGGTTGAGCATGGTTTTCGTCTTCCGAGCGCGCTGGACAATCGCCCACTTCGATTTGACGAGTTCAATCAGCACATTCATCAGGCAATTTATGTTTCCGCCACGCCAGGAGATTATGAACTTTCTCATTCGCCAAAGCCAGCTGAGCAGCTTATTCGACCGACTGGGTTGCTTGATCCGCCGATTGAAGTTCGACCGACCGACGGGCAAGTTGATGATTTGATGGAGGAAATTCGCCAGACGATTGCGAAAGGTCATCGCGTGTTGGTAACGACACTAACTAAGCGAATGGCGGAGGACTTGAGCGCTTATTTGACGGAAAACGGCGTGAAAACGGCGTATTTGCATAGCGAAATTGATACGCTGGAACGTGGTGATATTCTGAAAGATTTGCGACTTGGAACGTATGATGTGCTGGTTGGAATTAATCTATTGCGCGAAGGTCTGGATCTTCCAGAAGTCAGTTTGGTGGCAATTATGGACGCCGACAAGGAAGGTTTCTTGCGTAGTGAGCAGGCGCTAATTCAGACGATTGGGCGAGCGGCGCGGCACGTTGATGGGCGAGTTATTATGTACGGCGACAATGTTACGGATAGTATGCGTCGAGCAATTGACGAAACGAATCGACGTCGAGCGATCCAGCAGAAATATAACGAAGCGCATAATATTGCGCCGCAAACTATTCAGAAGAAAATTGACGATGGGTTGCGTTCGATTATCCCACAGAAAGAATCTGACAAAAAGCCGAAGCTCAACTTGAAGAAGATTCCAAAAGACGAATATCCGGCTTTGATTAAAGATCTGACGGCGCAAATGGAACTGCATAGCGCTAATTTGGAGTTTGAAAAAGCGGCAGAACTGCGTGATTTAATTGCAGAAATTCGTCATACGATGTAGAATAAAAATATTATTAGATTAGGAGGGATTATGGCAACAAAAGAACAACCACAGCCAACAAACGTCGCGCAACCAGAAATGCCGATGCAACCAAATGCTTATCAAGCATATCCACAATATACATACGAAGACCCAAATAAGGGCAAGGCAAAGATGCTGACCTTGGAATACGCTTTAGCAATGGGCTCAGCGATTATTTCAATCATGTTGCTGATTGACATCATAACTAAGGTGTTTGGTTTGTGGACGAATTCAACATCAATGTTATTAAGAAGTGTTGGCGGATTTTTCGCGCCATCGATGGTGACTCAGGGAACAGGAATTATTGCAGCGTCAGTATTTGCTGTGCTTTTGGCTGTATTGTCACTAGTTCTATTCTCACGCGTATCAAAAGCTGTTCCGGAGCGTGAAGGCTACACAAAGCGAACGGCTTACAAATTGGTAACTTACGGCGGTTTGGCGGTTTTGATTATTCCAGCTGTTGACTTGATTGCTCGATTAGTAAGCATTTTGATCAACTCATTGCTATTTATCGGCGTTGGTGACGGTGGTGAATTCTATAAGAGCTTGTACTTGGGTGAATTCTTGCCATACGCATTAGCTCTTGCAATTGTTGCTACTAGCGCTTACTTCATTTGTCAAATTGTCAAAGGACGCAACATGTCAAAGGCTTTATCTTTGATGCTGATTGTGGCTTCTTCTGTCGTATTATTGACTGGAGCTATCACAATCGCCGTTAAAGCGCACGACACGGGTAGCTCAGTAAAGACTATTCCATCAGATTACAGTCGCTACAAGAACTACCAAGATTACTCAATGTAATAAAACTTGGAAAAATAAAGTCGCTCACTTTGATGGGCGGCTTTTTTTAGTGGTATAATATTGATATGATAACTATTTCTACCAGCGATATTCAGCACTTGGCGAGTTTGAGTAGTCTGGCATTGACTGATGACGAAACCGACGAACTGCGCCAAGATTTGGAAAATATAATTGGCTATATTGAGCAGTTGGGCGAGCTTGACGTGTCGGGTGTTGAACCAACTTATCAAGTTACAGGACTGAGCAATGTCTGGCGCGAAGATGAAGTTCAGGCGGGGATTTCTGTTGAGAAACTGCTCGATTTGGCGCCAGAAAAGCAAAACAATCAAGTGAAAGTTCCGCAGGTATTGTAATGAGTAAGATTAGTGATTTTATTGGCAAGAGTGCGGTCGAGAACGTAAAAGAAGCATTGCGACGAGCGCGTGAAATTGAGGAGTATAATGCGCTGCTTAGCTTGACAGAAGAGCGTGCGCTGGAGCGTGCAACCAAGGTTGATGCTGGCGAGATTTCTGGACGATTGGCGGGCGTGCCATTTGTTGTGAAGGACAATTTTTTGGCGTTTGGTGCGCCAACGACTGCCGCTTCAAAAATGCTAGAGAACTTTAATGCGCCACTACAGGCGACGGCTGTTGAAAAATTGGAAGCAGAAGGTGCGATTTGTATTGGCAAGGCAAATTTGGATGCTTTTGCGCACGGTGGTTCGACGGAAAACTCGGCATTTGGTCCAACCAAGAATGCTGCTGATAAAACGCGAGTTGCTGGTGGATCATCTGGTGGATCGGCGGTAGTTACGGCGCTTGACGTGGTTCCGTTTGCGCTTGGTACAGATACTGGCGGTTCGATTCGTCAGCCAGCCAGCTTTAACGGAGTGGTTGGAATTAAGCCGACTTACGGAGCAGTTAGTCGTTATGGCGTAGTGGCGATGGCATCAAGTACGGACACGATCGGCTGTTTTGCTACGAATGCTGAAGATACGGACTTGGTGATGGAAATTATGGCTGGTCGCGATGATAAGGATATGACGACTTTGCCTGATTTTTGGAATAATCAGCCAGAATTTGCAAAGAAAAAGATAGGTCTAGTCAAACAGTGTATGACCGATGACGTGGACGCGGAAGTTCGCCAAAAAACGCTTGATTATGCGGAGAAGTTGAAGCAGCTTGGCTACGAAATTGAAGAAGTAGATTTGAGCATGATGCAACATTCTCTGGCGATGTACTACATAATTGTGCCAGCGGAATTGTCCTCAAATTTGGCGCGATATGACGGCGTGCGATATGGTCATCGAGCGGCGGAAGTAAAAACTTTGGCTGAACTTTACGGCCGTAGTCGAAATGAAGGATTTATGACTGAGAATAAGCGACGAATTATGATAGGGAGCTTTGTGTTGTCAAGCGGATTCTTTGATGCTTACTATATGCAGGCTCAAAAAGCCAGGACGTTGTTGATTGACGAATTTAAGAAGTTATTTACCGAATATGACGCGTTATTGATGCCGGTTGCGCCGACTCCTGCGTTTAAGATTGGGGAGAATGCTAGCGATCCGATAAAAATGTATTTGGCGGACATTATGACCGTGCCAGCAAGTTTGGCTGGACTTCCTGCAGTTTCGGCGCCGGCTGGGAATAGTGATGAAGGATTGCCAATTGGCGTGCAGCTTATTGGCGATTACAAGTCGGACAAGAACTTGCTGAAGCTAGTTTCGGAAGTGGAGAAGATTTGATGGACGGATTGATGGTCGCGATAGTTGTTGCGGCGTTGATTATCGGCGCCTTATTGATGATTTTCATTCAATTGACTTCTTGTGGACGTAGCCAAATTGACAAAGAAATGTACCAGAGGGTTTGGCGGCAAATTTTGCGCAATGTCGAAACCAGAAAATCGGAAAGTATGCAGATGGCGATAATGAAGGCGGACAAGTTGCTGGACAAAGCTATGCGCGACTGCGGCGTGGCTGGCGAAACGATGGGCGAACGTATGAAATCTCGCAAGGGATATTGGAGCGATGAAAATGGGCTTTGGGCGGCACATAAATTGCGTAATCAAATTGCCCACGAAACCAACGTAACGGTAACGGCGCAGAGTTTTCGTCGAGCTATGGCGAGTTTTGAACAGGCATTAAAAGATTTGGGAGCATTATAATGAGTGTATATGACGATTATGAAATGACAATTGGTATCGAATGTCACGTTCAGCTGGCGACAAAAACCAAGCTATTTAGCCCGGCCGATAATGACGCTCGCGACGCTGAGCCGAATAGTAAGACGCATCAGATTGACTTTGGTTTGCCGGGGATGTTGCCAGTTTTGAACAAGCACGCTGTTGAGTTGGCGGTTCGCGCTGGAAAAGCTTTGAATTCGCCGATTGCGCACGTTAGCCGATTCGATCGAAAGCATTATTTTTATCCAGATTTACCAAAGGGCTATCAGACTTCGCAGATGTATAATCCGATTATTTTGGCTGGATATGTCGATGCGCCGCTGGAAGATGGTTCTTTGAAGCGTGTGCGAATCCATCATGCTCACATGGAGGAAGATGCTGGTAAATTGACGCATCATGACGGCTATTCGTTGGTCGATCTTAACCGCGCTGGCACGCCGCTGATTGAGATTGTTTCTGAGCCGGATATGCATTCGGCCGAGGAGGCTAAAGCTTACGTTTCGGAACTTCATAAATTGATGGTTTACGCGGGTGTGACTTACGGTAATTTGTATCACGGAAATATGCGATTTGACGTCAATATTTCAGTAGCAAAAAAGGACGCGACGGAGCTTGGGAAACGTGCAGAAATTAAGAACCTCAATTCCTTCCGCAGTGTTGAAAGAGCCGCTGAGTATGAGTTCAAGCGCCAAGTCGATATCTTGGAACGTGGCGAAGAAGTTGTTCAGGAAACCAGAGGCTGGAATGATGACAAGCAGATAACTATTTCTCAGAGGTCAAAGGAAGACGCGCAGGATTATCGCTATATGCCAGATCCAGATATTCCGCCAGTTGTGTTGACTGACGAGGTGATTGCTGAAATTCAGTCCAAAGTGCCGATGCTTCCGGGCGAATATAGGGAAAAATGGAGCGTACTGAACTTGGATAAATCTGTTATCAATTCGCTTTTGTCTAATCAGGATTATGCCCAGATTACACTGGAAGTCCAGGAAAAGTCGAGCGAGGCTTCCGCTAAGCGAGTCGCGCATTGGTTTGCGAGTGCTTTGACAACTTCTGATGATGACGACACGAAGACGAGTGGTGAATCGGCGCGTGTGGCGGTTGACGATTTGATAGAATTGGCTGAAATGACAGAGAAGTCTGAAGTTTCCAGCACGAATGCGAAGGAGCTGTTCAATGAATTATTGGCTGGCGCGAAAAATCCGCGTAAACTTGCTGAGGAGAAGAATTTGTTGCAGGTTTCTGATGAGTCGGCGATTGCTGTAATCGTTGACGAAGTTCTGAATGATCCAGCTTCGGCGGCTTCAATTGCCGACATCAAGGCCGGAAAAGATAAGGCTATTGGCTATTTGGTTGGGCAAGTTATGAAGAAGTCTAAGGGTCAAGCCAACCCAAGCCTTGCTCAAAAACTGATTCGCGAAAAACTTTAGAATTGCTGAAAATAATAGGGAATAGGAGCTGAAATATGAAAAAACCAACTAAAGCTATCATCGCTGCTGCCGGTTTTGGTACGCGATTTTTGCCACAAACTAAAGCCATGCCAAAAGAAATGTTGCCGCTGATTGATAAGCCGATTATTCAATACGTCGTCGAGGAATTAGTTGAGGCTGGCATTAAAGATATCATTATTATCGGTAGCGCGAATAAGCGAGCAATTGAGGACCATTTTGATGAGCCGAATGAGGAACTTTTGGCTAATTTGCGCGCTGGTGGTCCTAAAAAACAACCGTTCATTGACGCGGTGCAGAATCTGGCTGAGATGGCAAACTTTATTTATATTCGCCAAAAAGGTCCGTACGGTAACGCAACACCTTTGGCTTGCGCCTCACATTTGATTCATCATGATGAGCCTGTGATTTACACATTTGCGGATGACTTTATTGCGGCTAGTCCAAGTCGTTTCAAGCAGATGATTGAGGCGTCAGAAAGCTTAGACGGAGCGGTTCTGTCATGTAAGAAAATCACCGATGACGCGGAGTTTGATCGTTATGGAGTCGTCAACGGTCAAGTAGTGAAAGACGGCGTTATAAAAATGACGAATATCGTTGAAAAGCCGGGCAAGGATAATGCGCCTTCTGATTTGGCGAGTGTTAGTAGTTATTTACTTCCAGGTGAGATTTTTGGCTATCTAGACAAAGCCAAGGAAGAGTTTGATGGTAATGGCGAGTTTACAATTCAGCCAATTATGCAACAAATGATTGATGATGGTTTTGATTTTTACGGCGTGGAGATTACGAACGGCACTTATTATGACACTGGCGACAAATTGGAATATCTAAAAACAGTGATTGACTTTGGGCTGCGTGATCCTAACTTCGGCGATAAATTGCGCGCTCATCTGGCGGATCGCCTAAAATAATGTATAATAAATAGCATGAACGGATTGCTTATTATATTAGTGATTTTGATGGTGATTTTTGTCATCATGATGATCGCTATGACAATTTCTATCATCAAATTAACGCGTCAAATTCGCCAAACTCAGCAAAACGTGGAGGCGATAAGCCAGCGAATTGCTAACTTAAATGGAATTGTAAGTACGGTTTCAATTGGCGTGGAACTAGCCAAAAGCTTCGCTTCAAAGAGCGGATTTTTCTCAAAATTTTTCTCAAAGAAGAAGGTAAAAAAGAGTGAAAAAGTCAGCCAAAGAACAGTCAAATAAGTTGGCAAAAAAAGTCGTTCGTGATAATGAAAACGATGCTCGTCGGGCGATTTTGGAGGATTTGTTTTTTGATTTTCATAAATCTCGCCACCAAGTTTACTGGGTGAATTTTGTTCGCGGAATTTTCTTTGGTCTTGGAAGTGCTTTGGGTGCGACGTTATTGATTGCGATATTGATTTGGATTTTGGGGCAATTTGCCGACATTTTCCCGCCGTTGGCTGATTTTATCAACCACTTAATTGAGACAATGCAACGTCGTCAATAGCGTGCTATAATTGTTATTAATGACTGAGGGGATAAGCGAACAATCATCGTCGGCGGCTTTGAAGCCGTCGGATTTCGTGCATCTTCATAATCACACTTTCCATTCGGTGCTGGACGGATTGACTAAGATTCATGACTTGGTCGATAAGGTTAAGGAGCTCGGAATGGAGGCTGCTGCCGTAACTGATCACGGCACAATGAGTGGCATTTTGGACTATTATAAAACCGCCAAAAAAGCGGGAATTAAGCCGATTATCGGAATTGAAACTTACGTGGCGACTCGTTCGCGATTTGACCGCGATCCAGGTAAAGATAAGCAGCGTTTTCACTTGACTGTGCTGGCGATGAACAACACGGGCTTCCATAATTTGATGAAGTTGTCGACGCGCGCTAATCTGGAGGGAATGTATTATAAGCCGCGAATTGACCATGATTTGCTGGAGGAGTTGAATGAGGGATTGATTGTTCTGAGTGGTTGCGCGAGTGGTGAAATTGGTGTAGCGTTGAAAGAGGATGATTATGATCGCGCTCGTGATATTGCCAAATGGTATAAGTCAATTTTTGGCGATCGCTATTATTTGGAGCTGCAGGACCACGGGCATCCGGAGTCGAACACGCACTGGGACGTGCAGGCGAAGATCAACGAGGGCTTGATTAAGCTTTCAAAAGAGCTTGATATTGAAATGGTGGTGACTTGTGATGGTCACTATTTGACGCACGAATATCAAGATGCGCACGAGATTCTGCTTTGTGTTGGGACGGGCTCGTATCTCAGTGATGAAAAGCGAATGAGCTTGAAGGATTTTGAGCTTCATTTGACAGATCCGCGCGATATTATTGATCACTGGGGCGAGGAATTTCCTGAAGTTATTCGCAACACAAAAAAAATAGCTGATCGCTGTGACGTTGAGATTGAGCTTGGGCGAATTCTTATTCCAAAATATCCATTGCCAGACGGCGAGAATGAACATTCGTATCTGCTTAGATTGACATATCAAGGTTTGTTGCAACGTTACAATGGAGCCTCGAAGGAGGAGGCTGAAAAGTTGGATCCTGACGAGATTATTCCGAAGCTGTCTGATGAGGTTCGTGAGCGCGCTAATATGGAGCTTGGTGTGATGGGAAATATGGGCTATGAAGGTTATTTCTTGATCGTCCAGGATTTTATCAACTGGGGAAAATCTCAAGGAATTGTTTTTGGTCCGGGGCGTGGTAGCGCGGCTGGCTCGATTATTGCGTATGCGCTGAATATTACAGATCTTGATCCGCTGAAATATGGACTACTGTTTGAGCGATTCCTGAATCCTGATCGTATTTCTATGCCCGACATCGACGTCGATATTCAGGATACGCGTCGCGATGAAGTGATTGAATATTGTGCGAAAAAATATGGCGAGGATCACGTCAGTAATATCGCAACGTTTGGCAAGATGTTTGGCCGTATGGCGGTGCGTGATGTTGCCAGGGTTTTGGAGGTTCCGTACGCCGAGAGCGACCGCTTGGCGAAGTTAGTCCCGCCGCCAAGCCAGGGGCGACATATTCCGTTATCTGTGAGTATTAAAGAAGACGCAGACCTTCGGAATGAATATGAGAATAATCCGACTGCGAAGGAAGTTTTAGACTATGCTATTCAGTTGGAGGGGACGATTCGTAGCCACGGCGTTCATGCTTGTGGTGTGGTGATCGCGCCAGATACATTGGTTAATTATATCCCACTTGAAATGGCGCAAAAGGGCGTAGTAGCAACTCAGTTCCCGATGGGCGAGGTTGAAGAGTTGGGTCTATTGAAGATGGACTTTTTGGGGCTTTCGAACCTTACGATTATCAATAACGCCATGAGGATTATCCGAAAAGCTTACAAGAAAGAAATTAATCTTTCAGAGTTGCCGCTTGATGATAAAAAGACCTACGAGCTGTTTCAGCGCGGCGACACGACTGGCGTATTCCAGTTGGAATCGGCGGGAATGAAGCGATATTTGCGCGGACTAAAGCCGACTACGTTTGAAGATATTATTGCTATGGTGGCCCTTTATCGTCCGGGCCCGATGCAGTTTATTGACAGTTTTATTAGGCGTAAACACGGCGAGGAAGAAATAACTTATTTGCATTCTGGAATGAAAAACTCGCTGAAAAATACTTACGGAATTTTGGTCTATCAGGAGCAGTTTATGCAGATTTCTAAGGAATGGTGTGGATTTACTGGTGGTCAGGCTGACACATTGCGTAAGGCTGTTGGTAAGAAGAAAATTGACTTGATGAAAAAGGTCAAGCCTGAATTTGTCGAGGGTGCGGTTAAAGTTGGTGGCGCAACTAAGGAAATTGCGGAAACTTTCTGGACTCAGCTGGAAGAATTCGCCAACTATTGTTTCAATAAGTCGCACGCCGCTTGTTATGGTTTGATTGCTTATTGGACGGCTTATTTGAAGGCGCATTATCCCGACGCGTTTATGGCGGCACTTATGACTAGTGACCATGACGACACTGATCGTCTGGCAATTGAAATCACTGAATGTAAGCACATGGGAATTAGTGTACTGAGTCCTGATGTAAATGAATCATTCGTTGAGTTTGCTGTGGTGCCGAATGAGAATAAAATTCGTTTCGGAATGTCGGCGGTGAAGGGAGTTGGTGTCGGTGCGGTCGAGGAGGTTCTGCGGGCGCGTGAAGATGGTCCGTTTACGTCGGTTGAGGATTTTGCTAGGCGCGTTTCAACCAGCAAATTCAACAGAAAAGCCTGGGAATCGCTTATTAAATCTGGTGCGTTTGATGATATGGGCGATCGATCTGATTTGCTGTTCAATCTGGATTCCATTACGTCATTTGCGTCCAAACTTCAAAAAGAAGCCGCCAGCGGGCAGACCAATTTGTTTGGAATGCTGGGCGGCGATGATGCGGCGAGTGTCCAATCGACTCTTCATCTCCAGAAGGCTCCTGTGAAACATGACGATAAAGAGCGCTTGATGTGGGAGCGAGAATTGTTGGGGTTGTATATTTCGGCGCATCCGCTTGATAGGTATGAAACGTATTTGAGCGAGCAAACTCAACCATTGACGCAATTAATTCCCGAGTACGACAGTCGGATGATGACGGTCGGGGGAATTATTAGCACCGTTCGTACAATTGTTACAAAAAGCGGTTCAAAAATGGCGTTCGTGGGAATTGAGGACAAGTTCGGTGAGGGCGAGATAATTGTTTTCCCAAATCTGTATGAAAAAGTTGGTGCTAAGCTGGTTCAGGACGCAGTGATTCGAGTTTCTGGTAAAAATTCAGCTCGAGATCGTGACGGAAATTTGGGCAATGAAAGTAAGCTAATTGCTGATGATATTATCGTGATTACTGATAATGATATAAATGGCTATGAGTCGACTGGTCGTAAAATGGATGCGCCAAAAATTAGCTCTGCCGTTAAAAAAGAGCGCCGTGAAGCTTATCGTAATCAGAAAAATGGAGCTTCCCCGAAGTCTGCCGTAAAAAATGACGCCGCCAAACCGCAGCTAAAAACTCATTCGGCGCCTGTTAATGTTGCGCCAGAAATTCCCGCTTCAAAGTTATTTGTGTATATTAAAGACCCGAATGACCATTCGCGGTTAGTGAAAATGAAGTCTGTTTGCAGCGAGAATGCTGGCACGATTGACGTGGTTTTGGTACTGGGCGAGAAAGAGAAATCAGCCATGCGTCTACCGTTTAAGGTGGATGCTAATGATAACCTATTAAGCCAATTAAAAAACACTCTAGGTGAAGAGTGTGTAATTCTAAAGTGATAGTGTTAGCCCGCTGACAGAGGCCTTAGCCGGAGCTGGTTGCTCTACGGCGGGCTAACTTGTCAGCGGGCATTAAGCCCCCTGTTTTCTCGCTAGGCGGCGATTAAGCTACCTTGTCGTTGCGCAACTTACTCCAGAAAACCACAGCCGTATACAGGCTGCTGAGCTGGAGTAACCCTAACACTATGTTAACTTCAGGGCTACGCATCATGGATCCAAACTGGATCCAGAAACAGGCAAACGTAGCCGCTACTAGGACTAGAGCTACTACGCCTAGGTTTCCCTTGTTAATAAAGCGACCGGTCTTCTCGGCCAGCGTCACGACTTCTGCCGACAAGCAGATCAACGATAGTTGAACTGTGATAGCGAGAACGAACATCGCGTTCTCCTTTCTTTCAGGACCATAAAGGGCTGCTTTTGTTGGAATAATTCCCAACAAAAGCCATATATAAATCTACAATATTTATTTAATAAAGTCAAGCGGCGTGATAAAAATAAATTACCTTCAAATGAAAATAGCCCGCCAAGAGAGCTCTAGTCTAGACCAAAATTCTCAAGGCAAGCTATTTTCTGACAGGGAAAATTAGTCCAAATAGCGCAATTCCTGTTGCGACCGACACGTTGAATGATTCTTTTTGGCCGAACATTGGGATTTCTACAGTGAAATCGCAATTGTCTAAAAGTTCCGGCGTGATTCCGTAGACTTCTTCTCCAAGTAGCAGCGCAAATTTTTCAGGCGGCTGAAATTCTGATAGCATCACGCTGTCTTTTGATTGCTCAAGCGCGATAATTGGCAAGTTTTCTGTTTGCTGATTTTCTTTAATCCAATCGTTAATATCTTCGTAAAACTCAAACGGTACCAAACTTTCCGCGCCCAAAGCAGTTTTATGAATTTGGCTGGTGATTTTTTCGCGAATATGCGGCAGGCGAGGATCTTCAGATCGAATTTCTCCATCAACAAGCGCACAAGCAGGCGCCTTGCTACATAAACTCAATTCTGGATACGGCGTGTAGCCGCTAAGAATAATCTTCTTCACACCAAATCCCTCGGCCGTGCGGAAAATTGCCCCGACATTATGCGTCGAGCGAATATTGTGGACTAACAGAGTAATTTCTGGATTCATATTACTATTATATCACTCGTAAAACCGTAAGCTTTTTGGTATAATTTTCATATGGACGAAGATAAAATTCAGGCGCGACGCCGTGAGCAAGATGAGGAAGCGACTCGTCGTCGAGCGTCAATTTTAGGACTTCAATATCTTGATGGGCGGGAATTTGAAGAGACTTTACCCTTGCTTAAGGATGTTTTGACGATAGAAGAGATGTATAAGGGTAGGTTGGTCCCGTTAGCCTTTAATGAGGAGGACCAGTCTTATAGATTTGGTGTTACATCGCAAACTTCTGAGTCGTTGATGAAGCGGATGCGAGATCAATACGTTGAAAACGGCAAGCGAATCTTCTTCTTCTTAATTTCTGGTTCGGCGTTTCGGTCAATTATGCTTAGGTTTGATCCGCCAAAAAAAGTGATTTACGATAATGTTGAAATTGCTAAGGAGGGCGATAGCGATACTCTGGCGCAGGTTACGCAGACTTTGGCATCCGTCGGCACGAATGATGTGTTTAATTATTTGATTGATCAAGCGGATTTGTTGGGTGCGTCGGATATTCATATCGAGAACCAGCGCGAATCGATTCGAATTCGTATGCGTGTTGACGGAGCTTTGCACACGGTGGCGGAGCTTAGCAGGGATAGATATCGAGTGATTATGGCGACTTTGGCATCGCGCGCGAATATTTCTACCGCTTCCAGAGAGCCTCAATCTGGGCATATGCAGCAGGAAATTCATAGAGACGGCGCATCGCATGTGCTGAATTTGCGTGTGGAAGCCGTGATGACGGTGTATGGTTTGGATCTGGTGCTTCGATTGTTTAATTTTGACGAGTCAATGTTGAACTTGGATCTATTGAGTATTTCAAAGAAAGAGCGCGAGCAAATCGATGAAGTTATTTCTCATCCGCGTGGGATGTTGTTGATGGTTGGTCCAACTGGTTCGGGAAAGTCTACGACGTTATATAGCATTCTTAATGCCCTTAATACGCCAGATCGAAAGATTATTACATTGGAAGATCCTGTAGAAAATACGATTCCTGGGATTGCTCAGATTCCAATTGATACGACAAATGGACAGAGGTTTGCAGATGGGCTACGTAGTGTTTTGCGTCTTGACCCAGATGTGGTGATGGTTGGTGAGATTCGTGACAATGAAACTGCGAAGACTGCAATTCAGGCTTCAATTACGGGGCACTTGGTGTTGTCCAGTTTTCACGCCAATTCGACTGCGGCGGCGTTTAGTCGTATGATCGATATGATTGGGCAAAATCCGATTTTTAGCTCGGCGGTTCGGCTGGTGATTGCTCAGCGACTGGTGAGGAGATTGTGGGATGATAGCAAGGAAGAATATGAGCCAGATGAGGCGACTCGCAAGTGGGTGAAAGAAGTCTTGAAGGATTTGCCGGAGAATGTTGATTGCCCAGATTTGGATACGTTTAAGCTTTGGCGTGCGGTGCCAACGGACGACGTGCCATTCGGTTATAAGGGGCGAATTCCAGTAATGGAGCAACTGGTCGTGAGTGAAAATATTCAGAAATTCTTGCGCGGCGATGTTGAGGATGTTCACACGGAAGCGATTGAGAAGGCTGCAAAAGAAGATGGCATGGTGACGCTACTTCAGGCTGGCGTGTTAGCGGCTCTTCGCGGCGAAACTACATTAGAAGAAGTTAACAGAGTAATATAATTGACTTTATAGCTATAAACTGATAGAATATTAGTTTATGAGCGAAATTCCGGAATATCCTTATCACGATGGTGAATCTTCAGCGTCTGAAAAAGACTCTGTCTATGATTTTTTTGGTACTTTCATTAATTTTTTTGAACTTATATATGAAAAAGTGCCCAAAGATTTACCCAAATTTAAGGACTTGATTGAGAAACATAAGGATGTAATTAGTACGCTTAAGCAGGCTAAGGATGCATATGACCAGTCTCCTAAATATTTGGAGATCCGCTACGATTTTGGCGAAGTAAGTTCTCGATTGACAGAGGAATTTAATAAGGAATACGAAGCCTCATTAAACGCTTTTATGTCGTCATTGGATAAGATTTTTCCTGCTAATATAGCAGAAGTTAATGTTCCGAAATACTGCAATTTTGAGGGGTGCAAAATTCCTAAAGTAAAGAAATTTCAGAGGAATAATAATCTTAACCCAGATGTTGCCGACTCTGAATATATACGACTCGCATTAGGGACTAAGAAGGCTGTGATTGATGGTGTCTATGAGGAAGACGATACTTCTTCATCTATAGAATTTGAAATAAGTCAGCCTGAATATAATCCAGTTCGTGAAAATACGGACAGATTGGTTAAGCTGTTGGCGAATTTTTCGGCGCTTAAAAGCAACGAGTTTGATGCAATGCGCGAGAGCAAGGTTGGTGTACGCATGGAACGTGTTGAAGATTTTTTTAATTATGAAAGAGACCTGAAGTGGGCGAACGCCATACTTGACTGTGTAAACGAGATGAAAGACCTGAATGAGGAGTCATGGGCTCGTAAATATACAGAGATTGTATTCGAGGAAAATTGTTCGAATGTACAAACTTTTGCTAAATCTATGGTGGAAGAAAAAGCTAAGTTAATTTTAGAGAGGGAGCTGAGGGTTCTTTCTGAAAAATTCACAACTTACAAAGTGGCACCTGAAATTGCGCGTAACTCTTTGGGTAAAGCTACCAAGAAGAAAAGGTCAAATAAACCGGAGTCGAGAGCTGAAGAAAGCTCTCGGCCGGTAGAGATTGGGTTAAAGGCGGGAGATGTTGTAGAGCTTGATAATGAGACGTTTCCGTGGCTTAAAGAAGATTCTATTGTGAATATACTGCATATTGAGCAAGGCAACGGCGGCACTGTGGTTGCCGTAGTCGACGCGCGTACTAAAGAGGCTAAAGGGATTGAGCATGAAATGACTGGATATGAAAACAACGAGAAGAAGCAGGATATTCTGCCCATTATTAAGGAAAAATTAATTATGGCCGCCAAATGTGTGGCAACCTCAAGAAATAAGTCTGTCGGTTTGCCGGTTGGCTTAAAAAATAACAAATCAAAAGAGCTTTATCCGTTTATAATTTACGCCTGGAAAGATCGGGCGCATGATGCTAAGAGGGTTTATATGTCAAAAGTCAGCGTTGAGAATATGTCTGATAAAAGTGAGACTAAAAGATCTCTTCAGGAAACTGGAGTGACTGAAGTCATTTTATTCTTAGGAGCTTGCGACAAACAGAATCAGAAATCGTTAGTAGCTCTGTTTATGGATGGAGACGCTCGCGATGCAGCTAAGTACGGTGCTGGTGCCTAGATTTATTTAATAACGTTAGCAACAGCCTCAACAACACCTTCGTCGAATGCGGTTGGGACGACTTTATCGACGGTTGGATTTTCGACCAGGTTAGCTAGCGCTTCAGCGGCTGCCAATTTGTGCTGATCGGTGATTTTCTTAACTCCGTGATCTAATGCGCCGCGGAAAATTCCAGGGAAGGCCAGAGAATTGTTGACTTGGTTTGGAAAGTCACTACGACCTGTGCCGATGATTGCGACGCCGGCTTGCTTGGCGACATCTGGCATAATTTCTGGAACAGGATTTGCTAGTGCGAATACGATTGGATCTTTTGCCATTTTTTGGACTAATTCTGGAGTGAGAAGTCCTGCGCGCGATACGCCGATAAATACGTCTGCGTCGGTGATGGCGTCTTCAATTGAGCCAGATTGTGATGCGTCGACGTATTCCAATAGCGCGGTTTTTTCAGCGTTCAAATCTGTGCGTGATTTTCCGACAATTCCTCGGCTATCCACCGCTACGATGTTTTTTGCTCCGTAAAGATTTAACAATTTGATGATTGCCGTGCCAGCTGCGCCTGCGCCGATGACCACGAATTTGCAATCTGCTAGGTTTCGTCCTGTCACTTTGGCGGCATTAATTAAGCCCGCCAACACAACGACAGCCGTGCCGTGTTGATCGTCGTGGAAGACTGGAATGTCTAATTCTGCCTTCAATCGCTCTTCAATCTCAAAACATTTTGGTGCGGCGATATCTTCGAGGTTGATGGCGCCGAAGCTTGGCGCAATGGCTTTAACCGTGGCAATGATTTCTTCTGGCTCGTGAACGTCTAACACAATTGGCACTGCGTCGACATCGGCAAAATGCTTAAATAGCAAAGCTTTTCCTTCCATGACTGGCATGGCGGCTTTTGGTCCCAAATTGCCTAAGCCTAAAATTGCTGAGCCGTCTGAGATTACAGCGACTAAATTGTTCGTCCAAGTGTACTTTGGTAAATCGGCTGGATTTTCGGCAATTGCTTGGCTGACTGCACCGACGCCAGGGCTGTAATAAGCGCTAAGCTTGTCGCGATTAAGCTCCTCTTTATCTCTGAGGCTAGTCGTAATTTTACCTTTGTATTTTTCGTGTAGTTCGAGTGCTAATTTATTGTAATCCATAATTATATTATACTCCAATTTTATTTAATTGATATTTCTTCAGATTTGTGTTATTATCTTATGTAATTGTACGAGAGTTAAATATTCGAGTCTTGTTTGACGTGGAGCCGCAGAGGTACAACTGCGTGGCCAGTCGGAGCGAGTTCGGAAGATAGGAAAAATTATGAGTTTTGAGTTAATCAACAAAATCAACCAAGCACAAAAAAAGCAAGCAGTTGTCGATGCTCGCAGTGGTGATACAGTTCGTGTTTACCAGAAAATTAAGGAAGGCAACAAAGAGCGTATTCAGATGTTCGAGGGTGTTGTTATCCGCACCGACAATAAAAAATCGCACACATCACGCATTACGGTTCGAAAGATCGCTTCGGGTGTTGGTGTTGAGAAGTCATTCTTGATACACAGTCCGCTAATTGAGAAGATTGAAATTGTTCGACGCGCTAAGGTTCGCCGCAAGTTCTTAAGCTTCCTTCGCCAGCGTAGCGGTAAGTCAGCTCGCTTGACGGCTAAGAATTTCGATCGCGCCGCTGTTAATGACATTCATGACGCTAAGGCAGAAGCGGAAGCTGAACGCTTGAAGGAAGAAGCTGCTCAGGCTGCTGCTGCAAAACAAGCTGAAAAAGATGCCGCTCAGGCTGAGCTTGACGCTAAGGCTGCTGAAGTTGCAGCTCGCCATAAAGACGCGTAATTGTCAATTGGTTAATCATTAAAAACCGTCTCTTAATCTGAGGCGGTTTTCTCATGTTATAATCTCAATATGGCAATATTTCATTATATATCCGTCCTTGTTCCGACGACTTTAGCTGTGGCAACGCCTTATGTTTTGAAGATAAACGGCTTTGATAGTGAGCAAAAATATCGCTGGCTACTTTACGTAGCGTGTTTGTTGTTTTTCATATCTTGGTATTTGCCGTCGCCGTTAATTGACGGACAGGACACTAGTTTTACGACGCACTTTGTTGGCGGTGGGCTATTTACGGGGCTATTCTGGGCGTATTTGGTTTCGTCGATGAAATGGCGAGCGCATTGGCTGGTGATGGCGTTTTCAGTTTTCGCTTTAGTTTCGGCGTTGGGCTGCATTAACGAATTGGCGGAATTATTTATGGTCAAAGTGGGCTTGGCGAGCATAAAATTGGACGACACGAATTGGGACATTTTGGCGAATACATTAGGCGCGGCAACAATTTGGATTGGCTGGATTATTGCGAATTTTATGACGAAAAAGGGAAGACTGTCGGGTGATTCTGGGAATTGATGAAGTCGGGCGCGGCGCGTGGGCTGGACCGTTAGTGATTGGCGCCGTAGTTTTGGGTGGTGCTGAAATTGAAGGACTGGATGATAGTAAAAAATTGACCAAAAAACGACGTGAATTGCTTGATGAGGAAATTCGCGAGCAAGCGTCGGCTTGGGCGTTGGGTTGGGTTTCTGCTGAGGAGCTGGATGAAATAGGAATGAGCGAGGCGCTTAAGTTGGCAACGCGGCGCGCAGTTAAAGAAATTCAAGCGAAATGTCAGAAAAACGGCTCGAAGTTTGATGAGATTATTATCGATGGGACGGTCAATTTTTTGGCGGGTACACCGCTAGAAAAGTACGTAACAATTATAGCGAAAGCTGACGGTCTGATTCCGAGTGTTTCGGCGGCGTCGATTATTGCTAAGGTGGCTCGCGATAAATTCATGGCAGAGCAGGATAATATTTATCCGGGATATGATTTTTCTTCGCACGTTGGCTATGGCGTGGCGAAGCATCGAGCGGCTATTGATAATCTGGGTGTAACTCCGCTACATCGGCTGAGTTTTGCGCCGTTGGCTAAATACGCTAATACTGGGGCGAATTCGCAAAATGCGTCTGACGATAGAAAATCTAAAAACCAGCAAAAAGACACAACGCGTCAAATTGGCGATAAAGGTGAGCAAGCGGCGGCGGATTGGTTGGTGGGCGATGGTCATGAGATTATAGAACGGAATTGGCGGACGCGATATTGTGAAATTGATATTGTTAGTAAAAAAGACAATGTTTTATATTTTACAGAGGTCAAATATCGGAAAAATGACAATTTCGGCGACGGCTTGGCAGCGATTACAAATAAAAAACAGCAACAAATGCGTTTTGCTGCTGAAATATTCATTGCCAAAAATCCGCAGTATGAAAGCTGTGATATGCAAATG
>CAUSLX010000004.1:0-23868 GCA_963532505.1 uncultured Candidatus Saccharibacteria bacterium
GATGCAAATTTACCACATACACATCATTGTCTTCGTGAATAGCGACATCATGATGAATAGATTTTTGCAACTCTTCAATGTGCGTTACGTCAATTTGCGAGCCAGTTTTATGAATAATAATTTCTTCCTCGCGTTTGGCGATGCTAATAATCGGCAATTTTATTCCGCGCTCATCCCTCGCCTTAATCGCTGCCGAAAGTTGACCTTTTCCACCGTCAATCAACAACAAATCTGGACAGCCCCAGCTTTTGATATTTCGCTCGCCAAGCCGCCTAAAAATCACCTCGTACATATTTCCAGTGTCGTCGTTTTTTTCGCTCACCTTAAATTTACGATATTCCGCACGATCGCTCGCACCATTCGTAAAAACTACCATACTCGCCACGACTTGGCGTCCGTTCATATGCGAAATATCATAACCCTCAATTCGCACTGGAATATTTTTCAAGCCAAGTAGTTTTGCTAAATCAGCCAGAGCCTTGTCTTTTGAAATATCCAAAAACTCCTTATCGCCAAACATAACGCGTCGCTGAAGCTCTTGCATGGCGCGCAACTTATTTCTCAAACTTGCCGCCCGCTCAAAATCATGAAGCCCCGCAGCCGTTTTCATATCACGCTCCAGCTCCACAGCAATAGCCTTGCGATTTCCCTTAATATAACTTATCAATTTACGCAAACCAGCTTTATACGCGTCCGAGCCATCACTTATCTTCGGACTTAAACCCAAATCCTCATCCAACTTTGATTGCCCAGGTCGTCTTTGGTGAGTAAGATATGGAAAAATTCGCCTCAAATAGCGCAATGCCTTTTTTAACGCAAAACCATTGTAAAATGGACCAAAATAATCCGCACCATCATCGGCAGGATTCCGTGTAAAACTGACCGTCGGCCAATCGCTTTTCATATCAATCCGAACATACATCTGAGACTTATCGTCGCGCAACAGAACATTGTATCGCGGCATATACCGCTTGATCATCTCGCCTTCCAAAAACAGCGCGTCGACCTCGCTCTCAGTTTCAATCCAATCAGTATCAAAAATCTCCGCCACCAGCGCCATAGTTTTATTATCTCGCCCGCGCGAATCTTGAAAATACTGACGTACGCGATTTTTAAGAACCGCCGCCTTGCCAACATAAATTACCTCGCCGCTCGCCGACTTATGAAAATAAACGCCGGGCGTTCGCGGCAAAGTCTTCAGCTTGGTTTGCAGTGCTTGATTCATTAAATATATTACAATCTAAATACGACAATTATGCAAGCATTCTCCTAGTGATTGACTAATCTTCCAACCACTTTTTGAGAACTATCGCCTGATTATGTTCCGTATCTTTGGCGCCATATAACAGTGTAACTGCAGATTGTTCGTTCCAATTATTCTTCGCCTCGGCTGCCGCAGGATTATTATCCAGCTCCTTCATATAACGGCGAGAAAATTCCGGGAATTTTTCTGGATCATGGTTAAACCATTTACGCAATTCGTCGGTCGGGGCAATTTCTTTATTCCACTCGTCCAATGCAGCTCGCTCTTTGCTAATTCCGCGCGGCCACAATCGATCGACCAACACACGATAACTATCGTCTGACGCGGTCGACTCATAAATCCGTTCAATTTTATACTTTGTCATAATTTCATATAACTACAAAGCGCTAATCAGGTCAATAAAACGCTCTTTTGAGCTAACATATTCGCCTAATTCTATACTCGTTACTGGCAATTTAACATCGTGTTTGCGCAATAACTTTCGCACTTCATCTTGCTTGTCATACGGTACTTCCATATGTGAAATATTTGCAATATTTATCAGTTTACTAGCACGAACTTCGTATTGAGACATTGGCTTATCTAGTTTTATCTGTGAATCAATATTTTTCACACCAATTAATATCGGATAATTTCCAGATATGTCACTACCTAAGCAAAAAACGTCCCATACATTTCGCGCTTGGCTATTTACTTTTTTACCCCAAGTATTATCACCATTATTATCATGAGACAATGCTCGCCATGCTTTCCATCGACGTATCATTTTAAAACCGCTAGTTATGAATAGACGAGCGTAAAACATGCCATAATAATACGACACCCACATAAGCGCATCACCGTAACGATTTTCTTCTTTCCACCCAAGCCTATGCATATCAGCATATGATCGCGCGATCATTCTGCTCCGACACAGTGAAACCGAATACACAACACGTTGCTTACTCCCGCCAAATACTGCATACACATCACGTGCTGGCTTAAGTCCGGTAGCATCACAAAAACTTTTCAGGACATCAGTTATACCGTGCTCACCATGCTGCCAGCGGCCAGTACCATGCCAAAACTGAGTACCTTTCGTCAGTTTTTGATATTCTTTTATTTCAGACTCTTTAAACTGGCGTATTGATTTTGGCTTGATTATGTATTTTCTGGCAAATTTGTCTAATATTTTTTCAGCCCATCGCAATCGCATTCTATGAGAAACCGCCAATAATAGATGATGCGGTAAATATTGTAATGATTTCTTTACAAATAATCTTTGATATTTATCACCTTCAGCTTTATCGCCTCGTCTTAGCGAGTTTCGAGAATATCGGTGCGTACGCTTCTCGATGGTACTATTTTTAGCTAACTTACAAAAACGAGTATTAAAAATCTTTTTCATACTATACCATAATACTCAATATACTAAGTTTAGTCTATTCTAGACACCGACGCTACGTAAATATTCCTCCAAAAACTCACTCCACTCGGGTACATTCTTTTCGTGAAAATAGGCGCGAAGAAAATCAACCATAATTTGATGACGATTTTCTGCTTCTGCTCGTCCTGGTTCAGTTAACATCAAACCTTTCAATTTCAGCAGTTTCTCAAAGAAGTGATTGATAAATCCGTCAGTGTCATGCGTATTGCCATCAGCGTTATATTCGTGCGCCGCCAAATTGATATTCGGCCAGACTTTAGGATCAAAAATCCGACCGCCGTGATGACAAGCATAAGTCAACGCCCGCTCAATGCCGACCGCACCAATAGCATCACACATATCAGCGTCAGACGCTAATTTCCCCGCCAGCCGCTGCGGCTGCTTGCCGTTCAGTCGTTTACTATAACCAATCGCCGCAATATTTTCCAGCACAACCTGACTTAAATCATCAGCTATCTCTGCCTGCGCCATAATATCTACTGCGTTCGTCAATTTTTCCGCCTGCGTTTTACCGACTAATTTATAATCATCAACATCATGCAGCCAAGCCGTCAATAGCACTTCTTGTAGGTTCACTGATTCGCTGCATTCGTTAGCAAAACGCTCTGCCAACAACGCTACTCGCTCGACATGATCGTCAGCATGCCCCGAAGTGTCGCCGCCCAGTAACTGACGAACTTTAGCCTTTACTATTTCAAGTTGGGAAATTTGTCGATTGTTCATACTCATATTATACATAAAACAGAGTCGCCTACTGACGCTTGTTAGTATACAAAGCGTGATATTTTCTGGGAGGATAGTCTATATTAAATTATTGTTATTACAACAACGATTCCCTAACTATAGATTGCAAAACCGGCACAACATCTATTTCAAACCATGGATTACGCTTACGCCAGCCAATGTTAAGTGGCGATGGATGAACCAACGGAAAATAATCTGGTAAATATGCGTCGAAATTAGATACAGTTGCCGTTAAGGTACGTTCAACGCGATGGTTCAAATAGTATTTCTGAGCATAAGACCCAACCAGTATAGTCAATCGCACATTCGGCATTTGAGCCAACAAACGCGGATGTCATTTTCTAGCAAAATCCAGACGTGGCGGCAAGTCCACAAGAACAGAGTGAACATCAAGTATGTCAAGTAGCTACATTCGTATGTAGGAACATATCCATGAACTTTTTAACGATAGCTTAAGGTTATCGTTAAAAAGTGTTACCTCAACAAACTGGAATTTATGAAGCTGAATTTATTTATTAAAGATTTTATCCATATTTGAATAAAATAAGGGTAAATCCAGATTTTCTTGCTTCCCAGACTCATAAATACTTTTACATCCATACATAATGTCTTCTACATCATTATGTAACGTCATAATTCTGCTCGTGAGCTCATTTCCTGCAAACATTCGTTTCATTATCATACCTGCGACAGTAGAAGGTATTTTGTAAGGAAGAAGTTCATTTTTATATAATTTCAAATTGACCCCTCTAGCTTTTACTACTTTAACAGTTTCTCTTACCGATTTCACTGCTATAGATAATGCGTGGGAATCTCTCATGAGATTAATCGCAAGCTGTTTTGGGTCATCAATTTTTCCTGCTCGTGCAGCAGTAGAAGTAACACCTGCATTTATTGCCATGTGAATCCATATCCATTCCACCATATCATAAGGAACTTCTGTTTTTAGGTCTGTAGATTTAAGAAGTTCTATCAAATCTCTATAGTTTGGAATACTTGCTTTTTCCTTGCTTTCAAGCATTATATGGTCAAATAGAACACAGTTCAACTCTTGCTGTATCATACTTCCACCAGCAGTAGGAAATCCTATGATGTATTTAAAATTACCTACTATTTCTTCAATCTCTTTGCGACTGTTCCAAAAGTTACAGAATAATATCAAACTTCCCGTAATGTTGTTTTGCGAAAGTGTTGCTATAGCATCTTTTATTTTTCCGCATGAAACACTCAAAAGAATAAAGTCATAACTTGTATCCGGTTTTGCAAGATTTACAGTGTATGTATCTGTTTTTTCTTCTCCCTTATTATCATAACGTCCGTCTAATATAGTTATATTCAGCTTTGCTGGAACATTTTGTTTTTTATTTTCCCTAACTAAATGCTCAACCTGATGTCCTGCTTTTTGAAATACATATCCATAAGTTGCACCTATCACACCTAAGCCTAAAATACATATTTTCATCTATATACACCTCCATAAATTCTAATTTGTCTTTGTTTAAAAATAAATCCCATTATATAATCCCATAAACCATTTAGTAAACTTTGCGACAAGTTCATGATTAAGTGCAGTTGCTAACGGGCGACCATCCTTTTTCTGTAAAATCAGCGTTAGCCGGATCGGACATTATCTGATCATATTATATTCTCCATATTACAATTATGTCATAAAGCGTTAGTTAGTAAAGTGTATTCTTCAGGAAGATAATTCATATTAAGCCACCGAGCTTCCATTATTTCAAAGTTGCATTTTATGTCATAGTCAGACGCATGCGCCGCAAAAACTCGAACTGAAAATTTGGCATATGATTCATGAGAATTAGCTTTTCCGAGATACCGCAGATTATGTATTTTTAATCCAATTTCCTCCAAGACTTCTCTAACGGCAGCCTGTTCATAACTCTCATTACGATTCACCCCGCCTCCTGGCAAAGCCCATTCTTGACGACTAAAGCGGCTTCTGACTAATAAAATCTTACCATCATCACGATAGACAATCACCCGTACGCGGTCCTTCTGCGGTACAATCCTAAAAACTAGCGATATGACACATGCAGTTCCACGAAAAATTGCCAGCCCAAATGAGCTGAATATCTCGCCAACTATCGATCTTTTGCGAGACATAATTAGTAAAAACTTTCTCCTTTGGCGACAGCTTATTCTGTAGTTACACCATCAAAATCTTCTTCGTTAGCCTCTGCTTCTTCACGCGTTGCCCGAACGATTCCATCTTTATGATGTGCTGGACTATAAATAGTATAAAGTTTAAGCGGCTCTTCGCCAGTATTTATCACATTATGCTCAGCTCCCGCCGGCACAATAATAGCACTACCGTCGGAAACAATATATTCATTGCCATCAATCAAAACCTTACCTTCGCCAGACTCAAATCTGAAAAATTGATCATTTTCCTCGTGAATCTCCGAGCCAATTTCCCCGCCAACGGGCAGGCTCATCAACACCAATTGACAATGCCTGGCAGTATATAGAACTTGACGAAAATTATTATTCGCCAACGTAAGCTCTTCGATATTTCCACTAAAACCCTTCATAAATCCCCCTTCTATTTTTTATTTTGCAGCTTTTTCCAAAGCGTCAATCAACGTCTGCTTTGGCTTCATACCGATCATTTCAGCAACTTCCTCGCCGCCAACAAAAATCTTCATGTTTGGAATTCCCTGCACGCGATATTCCATAGCCAATTGCGCATTTTCCTGACTCGCTTCAGTGTCAACCTTAACAATATCGAACTCTGTTTCTTCAGCAATTTGGTGCAAAAGCGGAGCCATTGCACGACATGGCGGACACCACGGTGCCCAAAAATCAACTAGCACAGGACCGTCGCTTTTTAGCACCTTATCTTCGAATTCTTGCTTTGTTGTAATTTCATATAAAGCCATTATTTCCTCCTTTTCTGGCATTTTTTACAAACTCCCGTCACAACCAACGGGCCGTCAATATAACAATCGCTAATTTCATGCGCAATTTGCTTTCTCATCTCATCGGCAATTTTAATATCCATCAAGCCATCGCAGTCACTACACACAAAATGATCGTGATCGTCCTTACGAATATCATATCGCAAGCAACCCTTTTTTGTCGGCGGCGCCAAACCAATCATCCCGTCGCCACACAGGCGCTGAGTTATTCGATGCACCGTCGTGTCGCTGACTTCAGGATGAATGTTCCGCAATTCCTGAGCAATTTCCGCATTCGTCGCATGATGCTTACTCTTTAAAATCGCCATCACGTCATTCGTGTATTTTGTTGATCGCCTAACAATTTGCGTCATGTTCCTATTGTAAAGTATTTACAATAAATAAACAAGGCCTTTGCTCCACAAATTGACTTATATCTATATATTCCCTATAATAGTCAAAGTCTATGAACTCCCGATGGCGAGTTCCTCTAACATACATTTTTGAATAATTAAGAACGCTCAGTTTTCTGTGCAGCTTATAAATATTAATTTATTATCGAAAGGAATTGATTTGAAAAACAAACCAAACAGCAAAGAAATATTTCGTCTATTTTGGAAAACATCAGAGCCGTACAAACACCGCCGAAACTTGGCAATATTTTTTGTAATGCTGACTCTCGTGGTTACCATTTTTGTCGGGCCGCTCATAATTGCCCATCTTCTTAATATTATCCAGCATAATCAACTACACGACGCAAAAAATCTATGGACACTAATTGCCCTATACGGCGCCAGTGAATTATGGTCTAGCGTCATCGGCTGGCGATTAGTTTTATATCTCGTCTGGACATTTGAAACCGCCATGCAGCGAGATTTGTACGCTCAATGCTTCAGCAAACTGACTAACCAAACATTATTCTTCCATTCAAATAAATTCGGCGGGTCGCTCGTTAGCCAAACAAATAAATTAGTCGGCGCGGTAGAAAGTCTTTGGGAAACGATAATTTGGTCAATTTTGCCACTAGTTGTTTCACTGGTCGGTTCAATAATTATCCTGTCAACCCTTCTCTGGCAATACGCGTTATTCTTACTAATCTTCTCAATTGTTTTCAGTATCGTCGTTTATTACGGATCCAAGCCAATGGCGAAATTGACAAAAAAAGAAGCCAAAGCCAGCAATAAATTGAACGGACAATTAGCCGACGTAATCTCAAACATTCTAGCGGTCAAGTCGTCTGGCGCCGAAGCTACAGAACAGAAATTTTTCACAAAAACCGTTAACTCTTGGCGAAACTCAAGTCTCGACGTAATGCGCGGACTCTTAAAAGTCAGCACTATATATTCGTCAATCAACATGGTTATTAAAATTGGAGCAATCGCCTTCGCAGTGTACGCAGCCCAGAATGATTTGGTGTCCGTGGCGTCCGTTTATCTTATAATCACTTACACTGGAAGTGTCGCACATGAATTGTGGAACATGAACGGAATCATGCGCAATTACAACCGAATTATCGGTAACGCAAATGACATGGTAGAAATCTTACAAACGCCAACCACATTGATTGATAAAAGTGATTCAAAGCTAAAAGTTACAAACGGCGAAATTTCTATGGATAAAATAACTTTCACGCACGACGAGGGTCAAGGCGACACTCTATTCCACGACTTCTCCCTGGATATTAAACCGGGCGAAAAATTAGGTTTGGTCGGAGCGAGCGGTTCTGGAAAAACGACGCTCACCAAATTGCTATTACGCTTCGCTGATATTGACTCGGGAAAAATTACCATCGACGGACAAGATATTTCCGAAGTCACCCAAGCAAGTTTGCGCGCCAAAATCGCTTACGTACCGCAAGAGCCATTGCTATTCCACCGCTCTGTACGCGAAAACATCGCTTACGGTCGACCTGATGCAACGGACGTAGAAATTGAAGAAGCCGCCAAAAAAGCTGGCGCTTACGATTTTATCGTTGGACTTAAAGACGGTTTTGACACAATGGTTGGCGAGCGCGGAATTAAATTATCTGGCGGACAGCGACAACGAGTTGCAATTGCTAGGGCAATCCTAAAAGATGCGCCAATTCTAGTCCTCGACGAGGCGACTTCAGCGCTAGATTCTGAGTCAGAAGCGTTGATCCAAAAATCTCTGGAAACGCTGATGGAGAATCGAACCTCAATTGTCATTGCCCATCGCTTATCTACAATTGCTAAGTTGGATCGTATAATTGTCCTGAAGGATGGGAAAATTGTCGAAGACGGATCGCACGACGAGCTCATCAATAAAAAACGCGGTGTTTACGCAAAATTATGGGCGCGACAATCTGGCGGATTTATTGAAGAATAGTCCAATCTGCATACGCCAATCATGCTATAATTAAGGCATGGAATCTTTTATTCACTTGATAACTAGCTTTGGTGTATTGGCAATTTTATCAGTAGTTTTTGCAGAGTCTGGCCTACTGATCGGCTTCGTCTTACCTGGCGACAGCCTGCTTTTCACCGCTGGATATATGGTTCAGCAGAACATCCTACACATTGACATTCACATTTTTGCACTTTTGGTTTTTGCAGCGGCAGTGCTGGGCGACAGTGTTGGCTATAGCTTTGGTCATAAAGTTGGGCGCAAGTTATTTGAAAAAGAAAATTCCCGATTCTTCAAGAAAAAATATTTGGAGCAAACAGAAAAGTTTTACGACAAGCACGGCTCAGCGACAATCGTCCTGGCTCGGTTCGTACCAATTGTAAGAACCTTCGCCCCAATCGTTGCCGGCGCTAGTAAAATGCACTATAAAACGTTCTTAACTTTTAACCTTATCGGTGGATTTCTTTGGTCGTCAGCATTCGTTTATCTAGGCTTCTACGCTGGCGAGTTTTTGACCAAAGCGGGCGTAAATATTGAAGTTGCGGCTATTCTCATCATCTTCCTGTCCGTCTCACCAATGATTATTCATGCTTTGAAACAGCCAAATACTCGCACTTTGCTAAGAAAACAATTGTCGGTTCTCCTCTCGAAAACCAAGCGTAAAAAATAGCCTTAAAGCATCTTTTTCAGATATTTGCCAGTGAACGAATTTGGTACCTTGGCGATATCTTCAGGCGTACCGCAAGCCACAACGGTACCGCCGCCAATTCCACCTTCTGGACCCATATCAATTATCCAGTCAGCTGACTTTATGACGTCCAAATTATGCTCAATGATAATCATACTATTGCCACCCTCAACCAATTGCTGTAAAATCCCCAGCAGTCGCTTTACGTCAGCAGAATGAAGCCCAGTGGTCGGCTCGTCCAGAATGTACATAGTTTTTCCAGTGGAACGCTTGGAGAGTTCCGTTGCCAATTTAATTCGCTGCGCCTCACCGCCCGAAAAAGTAGTTGCTGGCTGACCAAGTTTAATATAGCCAAGCCCAACCTCGACCAATGTCTGTAGTTTACGCGCAATATTCGGCACGCTATCAAAAAACTCCGCCGCTTGATCAATTGTCATATCCAAAACATCGGCAATTGTCTTGTCTTTATACTTAATTTCCAACGCCTCGCGATTGTAACGCTTGCCATGACACTCGTCACATTGAACGTAAACGTCTGGCAAAAAGTGCATTTCAATTTTTATCACACCATCGCCCTGACAATTTTCGCAGCGACCGCCTTTGACATTAAAACTAAATCGTCCAGATTTGTAGCCTCGAACGTTAGCCTCAGGCGTGCTAGCAAAAAGCTCGCGAATCGGCGTAAAAATCCCAGTATATGTTGCTGGATTAGAGCGCGGCGTTCGACCAATTGGCGACTGATCTATGACAATCGTCTTATCAAGCAAATTCACACCTTCTATAGAGTCGTGCAACCCTGGTGCTGTCGTTGCGCGATTAAGTTCTGCTGCTAGTTCCCGCGCCACAATATCATTCACAAGCGTCGACTTTCCGCTACCAGAAACACCAGACACTACAGTCATCAAACCCAAAGGAAACTCCACATCAATGTTCTTAAGATTATTTTCGCGAGCGCCACGAACAATCAACTTTCTATCTTTCACGACTTTGCGACGCTTTTTCGGAACGGCAATTTTTTCCGCCCCAGATAAATAGCGACCCGTTATGCTGTTTTCGTTTTTCGCAACAATTTCAGGCGTCCCCATTGCCACTACTTGACCGCCATTCACACCAGCGCCCGGCCCCATATCAACCAGAAAATCACTCTGGCGAATCGTGTCCTCGTCGTGCTCGACCACCAGCACAGAATTTCCCAAGTCACGAAGACGCTTCAACATATCAATCAACTTGTCGTTGTCACGTTGATGAAGTCCAATTGACGGCTCGTCCAGCACATAAAGCACACCCTGAAGTCCAGCGCCAATTTGCGTCGCCAAGCGAATTCGCTGCGCCTCGCCACCACTAAGCGTGTTAGCTGCTCGGCTTAGCTCCAAATAGTTCAGTCCAACATTACTCATAAACGCCAAACGAGATTTAATTTCCTTCATAATCAAGCGAGCAATCGTCATTTCTTGCTCAGTCAATTGAAGCTTATTATCAAACAAATCCAACGCGCCATCAACACTCAAATCGCACACGTCAATAATATTCAATTCATGAACCGTCACCGCCAAAACCACAGGTTTCAGGCGCGCACCCTTACAGGCATAACAATCCCTCTCGCGCATAAATCGCTCAATATCTCGTCGCATAAAATCACTATCAGTCTCTTTCCAACGTCGCTCCAGATTAGGAATAACACCCTCGTAAGTCGTATCGTAATGCCGACCGCCACCCAAATCAACGCGATATTTTTGGTCGCCAGTTCCGTATAATATTTTATGTTTGACATCATCAGAAAGCTTGCCTACGGGAACTTTCAAACTAAATCCGTGAGCTTCAGCAACAGACGCCAATCGCTTCATATTCCAAGCGTCAGAATTCATTCGATTATACGGTCGAATTGCGCCTTCGGAAATTGTCAAATTATTATTAAAGACCAATTCTGGATCAACTTCCAGCCTCGACCCCAAACCCGTACACACAGGACAAGCCCCTTGTGGCGCATTAAAACTAAACAGTCGCGGTTCAAGCTCTGGAATATCGACATCAGGATGGTCAACACAAGCATATCTCTGCGAAAATGTCTTCACTTCATCACTGTCCGCATCCAAAACCTCGATAACTCCCTGACCTAAGTCCAGCGCTTGCTCAACGCTCTGGCTTAGTCGAGATCGCATTTCTGTCGTCAACGCCAGCCTATCAACCACCAGCTCGATATTATGCTTGTAGCTTTTTTGTAGCTCCGGAAATTCATCCAGCGCATACACCACGCCATCCACACGAACCCTGGCATAACCAAGTCGCTGATATTGCTCCGGAATATGCGCAAACTCACCTTTTTTATTCTTAACAATTGGCGCCAATAGCAAAATTCGCTTATCAACAAATTGCCGCAGAATCTCGTCAATAATCACCTCGGTCGTGCGACGCGTCACTTCATTGCCACAAATCGGACAATGCGGCACGCCAATTCGCGCAAACAAAAGCCTCAGATAATCATAAATTTCTGTTACTGTAGCCACGGTAGATCGCGGGTTGCGGCTGGTCGACTTCTGGTCAATTGAAATTGCTGGACTAAGCCCTTCAATTGAATCAACATCAGGCTTATCCATCGTACCCAAGAATTGACGCGCATAAGAATTCAAGCTCTCCATGTAGCGGCGCTGACCTTCGGCGTAAATCGTATCAAATGCCAGGCTGGATTTCCCAGACCCACTAAGTCCAGTAATCACCACCAGCTGATCTCGCGGAATCTCAATATCTACATTTTTCAGATTGTGCTCACGAGCACCCTTAACACGAATTACCTCTGTCATAACCGCTATATTATACAGGTTTTTAACTATTTTTTCCAGTCCAAATATCGACGCAAATCAGAGTTAAAACACATTACGCTTATGATTGCAAGTCAATATCTTATTTGCTACAGTTAGATCTATGAGAAAGCTGGGCATTTACTTAGTTATAACACTCGGAGCGATACTACTCGCGCCTTTTGTGATCGACCAACTTTTTTTCTTCTTTTTCCTAGGAAAAATCCCCTTCACGAACATCAGCCTGCCAGCAATTTTAATGGTTATTTTCTGGGCAATTATCGTACCGTTGGCAATCATCCTCAGAGAATCACTTTCTGTCCTGTTTTGGAAGTCCATTGACATTGCCAGCGAAATCGCGCAACGACGAATCAACAGAAAAATCCGTTATTTTACACCAAATCAAAAAAGCGAACTTATTTTATTATCAATTTATCTACTTTCCAGTATGAAAAAGAGCGAGCCTGATCATGAAGTCGAAGCACAAAAGCTCGCTCCGTCTATGACTTAATTTTTTACAGCCGTTTTCTCAGCACCAACACACCAGCCGCGACAGTCACAACAGCTAACCCACCAACCATCCAAGTTGAAGTTCCTGTTTCAGCCAAACGTCCTGACGCTTTTCCTGGCTTTTGTCCAGGAGTGACAGGAGTAGAGCCTGTGGATGGAGTAGCGGCTCCACCTGCACCCGCTCCAGGAGTTACAGGCTGAGATGTCGGCAGAGTTCCCAAACGGGAGACACCATCGTTGCGCACATAAAGCAGCTTAGATCCATTGTTCGACATAATCACTCTACCGAAAAATCTAATAGCATCATCCTCCGAATGCCAAGTCCTGCCTCCGTCTACTGACGTAAGAAGTATCGATTTGCGCTGAATAATCGACGTAGCAGCAGCAAATAACTTCTTACCATCATCACTAATATCCAAATACAAGACTTCGTAACCAGCTGGGGTTGGAGCGTTTGAAGGAGTCCAGTGATTACCACCATCCAACGAAATCCTATCTTTATCAAATATGTTATTTCCGTTATTACTGAATGCTGTATGGCCGCCCGCGTCTAAAACATCAGGGGTTTCCGTCCAAGTCTGACCATAATCAGTTGATCGCGCCAGATCACCACCATCTTGAGCGATCAGCGTGCCGTTGTTAGACACATACCTAGGGCACGATATATTATTAGTACCTTTCTGAGTCCAGGTCTGACCGTTGTCAGTAGAAATGTAGGTTGTAAAGGGAGCAATATCATTAAAACATTTCACTAAAAAGGAACCGTTTGGGCTAATAAGTACATTCACACCTTCTGGCTCTGGTCCCTTATCCGTCCAACTCTGACCGCCGTCTGTTGATATGCCGAAATAATTTCCAGATCTCAATACTATCTTAGACCCGTCCGTACTAATTGACACGTCATCCATGAATGTTGTTACTGATATCTGCTTCGAAAATATTTTTCTCCAAGTAGTCCCATCATCCGCAGACATCCATAAGTCTGTTGTGTTATGAGCAGCATCCCGCTCCATGACAAAAAGTTTCGAGCCGTCTGGGCTAATATAAATTATTTCCATTCTATGACCTGGCACTGACGTTAAATTTTTCCACGTGTACCTTGCTTCTTCTGCTTTAGCCAGTGGCGACAGAGCTGTAGATAAAGACAGCGTGAGCATAAGCATCAAAGCTACTGCGCTCTTTAATATGTTTTGTACTTTTATTTTGTTTTTATATAACATTTTTCCTACCAATTTGTTTTTGTTATATACGAATAGTTTATACCTATTCTGGCATATTACATGACATTGGTCCCTCACCCAATTTATTGTTTGTTTCCACTACATAGTAATGATTGCTTTTAAATTAACATAAGCACATACGCTATGTCAACAGTTTTTTATAAAAATATACAACGATTTTAAAAGAGCGCGACTTACAGCCGTTTTCTCAGCGCTAATCCGCCAGCTACAACGGAGATAACAGCTAACCCACTAACTACCCAAACAGAAACTCCTGTTTCAGCAAGGTTTGATGATGATTTTCCTGGTTTCTTACTAGAAGTGGATGATGATGTAGTGACTGAAGCACTCGAAGACGCAGAGCCTGTGGATGGAGCGGTAGGAGTTGCTGGAATGATAGTTCCACCTGTACCTGTACCGATGCCACCGGGAGTTACAGGCTGAGGCCTTGGTAGAATTGCTAGGCGATAGACGGACTTAAAATCTGGATCTGTAAATTGTGCTGTTGCGAATACTCTAGAACCATCAGCAGACATAGAAACTGATGAGAAAGAAACCCTCTCGTCACCCCATTTCTGCCAAGTTTTACCTCCATCTGAAGATACAAAAACCGGTACAGTTGGGGTGCCATCAAATGTAGCAAATAGTTTTTTACCGTCATTACTAATACCACTCAACACGACATTACGTATGTCGTTTATAGGATACTCGGGCAACTGAATCCAGTTGGCACCGCTGTCTATAGACGTACGAAAACCGTCAAATACGCTTTTACCGTCAGGACTAAAGCTGGTACGATCAAGAGAGTGTCCAATCGTAGACCAAGTCATGCCGTAGTCGGTAGATTGTCGTAATGTACCGTCATTACTCCGGCGAGCCATCTTTCCGCCATTAAAGACATAATCGGGATATTCATCTCCCTTTGGAACCCAAGTATTGCCGTCATCAGTAGATACTGCCATAGGATCATTATAGAGACTATGTTCAAAGTACATGACCAGCGTGGAGCCGTCTGGGCTCATCAATACATGCGCAGTATGAGGAACAGACGAATTACGCTTAACCCAAGTTCGACCACCATCGGTAGAAACATAGATGGCATTTTCACCATACTTCCCCTTTACGACCAACTTAGAGCCATCGGAGCTAACTAGTAGTCCATTCGCGCCCTCTGGTGCAGCGAAAGTGCTCCAGCTTGCGCCATCATTCGCAGAGACCAGAAGGTTAGCACTACCGCTAGCCAAATCTCTACGCAAGACAAAAAGTTTTGATCCGTCAGGACTAACGCGCGACTCCGAAATATCCCCCTGTCCAGGTATGGTTATATCCCTCCAAGTATACAGCGGCGCATTTTCCGCCCTGGCTAACGGTGCTAATATTGCGGACAAAGAAAGTGCGAACATGGAAACAAATACCATCACACCCACATATAGTCTACGACCCCTACTCTTAAATGACATCAGAGCCACCCTCCTTAAATTAAATTACCTAATTAATATTCCACTTTTTGTCTAATTGTTTCAATTTTAGCATAACCATATTTTAGACGTCAACAGAAGGCAAGACTGATTCCAGCCATAACTGCAATTCTTGCAAAATAAACTGTTGTTCATTAGTCGCACTAGGCGCCAATCGTTGCAAAGATTTCATAAATTGCGGCATTTGCGCCTGTAAATGCCCGGTTCGCCATTCTTCCCATTGTCGCAACTCATCTTCACTAAGCAAATTAGGGAAACTTCGCGCCTTATAATGCAACAATAGTGACGACAATCGCTCATCCTGAAACTCTGGATGAAAGTCAGCCAACTCGCGCTCATCAGCATTACACACGGCTTCAACGCGAACTCGATCGCTATTGTCCAAAAACCCATCGTATAATTGCGCTTCTGGATCGGTCATTTTCTTAAACTCTGGCTTATTTTCAAATATACTACGCAACCTTTCAGCAAAATCCGGATGAGAAAGTAAAATATCTTGGTGCTTCTGTACAGTTTCTGCATCCAGAGAAATCTTCTTCCAGCCATCACCCTGAGTTAGCACGCCAAGTGGCGAAACTGCCGGGCAGCGATTATATTGTAATTCCTTAACTGGCAATTTAACGAAATCCTCAGCTTGCCTTTCTTCCCATGTTGCAAATATTTTCGCCGACAATTCCTCAGCGCTCAGATCAACAAACGGCGTCGGATCATAGCGCAAATCGTAAACAATCACGCCGCCGTTTCGGCTCGCGGTTAGTGGAAAAGCCACGGTCGTTTTGGCGAATTCTTTATCATAACGACCACTCGCATAAACAAAAGGTTTTTTATCATCGACATTCACCAGTTTCTGGACCAATTTCTTGTCGCGCATTTTCAGCAAATAGTCGTACATTTGTGGCTGATTCTGCTTAATCAATTTAGTCACAGCAATCAACGCGGTCACGTCAGCCAGCGCGTCATGGGCATTTTCATGTTCTATACCATTAGCTTTCGTGATGAGCTCCAAGCGGTTGCTCGGCTCACCTTTATCATCAATCGGCCACTCAATTCCCTCAGGTCGAAGCGCCCTGGTTAAGCGTACCACATCCAATAAATCCCATCTGGATCGACCGTCTTTCCAAGTCCACTCATATGGATCGTAAAAATTTCGCCAGAACAAATGACGAATAAACTCGTCGTCAAAACGAATATTATTAAATCCAACAGCAATCGTATCAGGCGTAAATATTTCCTCGCTTAACATACGCGCAAATTGAGCCTCAGTATAGCCTTCTTCGACAGTTTTTTGCGGCGTTATCCCCGTCACCATCAACGCATCAGGACTCGGCAGCGTATCGTCATTTAGCGTCACGAGAATATTATACGGTTCGCCAATAGGCTGCAAATCCATATCGGTTCGCTGACCGGCAAATTGCATAATTCGATCTTGCCTGGGATTAAGACCGCTAGTTTCAAGATCGTAGAAGAAAAATGTTTGCGCCATATTTATATTATATCATCAAGCTCACGCTAATTTACACCAGCAGAATCTATTGCTCGACCAATGTAAACGACATAGATTCGCCAATCTGAATCAAGCTTTCGCCAATCGCCCCTTGACGCAACAATTCGTGAGTAATTCCCATTTTTCGCATAATATCTCGCAAGCGATTAACAGATTCAAACTGATCAAAGTTAGTCCGACGAGCAAACTTTTCAATCTTAGCGCCCGTAACAATAAACTCAATCTTCTCATCTTCATCGTCAGCCCCATTAGATTCAGCGCCAGAAACTCGCCTTACCGACCAAGCATCAGAAATGACTTGATCGTCCAACGAAATTGTCGGCAAATCTTCCTCTTTTTCATCAACAATTTTAGCTTCACGCTCTCGATATTTAGTAACTTCATCACGCAACATTCGTAGAAGCTCAGTCACTCCGTCGTGTGTCTGGGAAGAAATCGCCACAACCGGCGCGCCATTAGCTACTTTTTGAAGGGCAGTCGACTGCATAGCAATAATCTCATCATCCAAGCCTTCGCATTTGGTCAGTGCTATTATCTCTGGACGCTCCGCCAATGATTCAGAATATTTTTCCAGCTCGCGACGAATTGCCTGATATTTCTCCGCCGGATCATCGCTATACACATCAATCATATGAAGCAGCACAGCCGTTCGCTCGACATGTCGCAAAAACTGATCGCCCAAACCTTTACCTTCCGACGCACCTTCAATCAACCCCGGAATATCAGCGATCAAAATCGACCCATCGTCAACATCAGCTACTCCCAAATTAGGTGTCAAAGTCGTAAATTCGTAATTGGCAATCTCTGGACGCGCATTAGAAACCACGCTCAGGAACGTCGACTTACCAGCATTCGGAAAACCAACCAAACCAACGTCGGCCAATAATTTCAATTCCAACTCTGCCTCGAATTCCTCGCCAGCCTCACCAAGTTCAGCAATTTTAGGCGTTTGGCGCGTACTAGACGTAAAGTGTGCATTTCCAAATCCACCATCTCCACCACGAGCCACCACTGCCTGTTGTTGGTCTTCAGTCAAATCCGCAATCACCATACCGTCGCGCTTCACTAGGGTACCCATCGGTACCTTAACGATTAGCGGCGCACCACTTTTTCCTCGTTTATTACGTTTTCCGCCATCACCACCCTTTTCAGCCTTAAGCTCCGGCTTATATCTAAAATTCAAAAGCGTATTAAGATCCTTCGTCGCCAAAAAAACAATATCACCACCACGACCACCATCACCGCCATCGGGACCGCCCTTATCGACATATTTCTCATGACGAAAACTGACTACGCCATTACCGCCTCTACCGGCGCGCACTAAAACTTTCGCAATATCTACAAACATATCTTTAGTATACCAAAAAGCACCCCCGAGAGATAGCGGAGGTGCTAATATTAACTAGTTCTAGTGGATATATAGATAGCCACCTGCACCGTTGAGTGTACGGTGAGTAATGATTCCATAACCTGCGTAGTTCATGTCACTAACGTAAACCACACCGTTTTCAACTCGCTCAACAATACCAACGTGACCATAATATCCGGCAGTAGTCTGGAATATCGCACCTGGCGCTGGAGTATTATTAACTACGAATCCAGCGGCACGAGCGCTTGTAGCCCAAGTGTTAGCATTACCCCAGAAGCTACCAATCGGACGACCAAGCTGCAAACGACGCTCGTATGCGTACCAAGTACAGTTACCAGCCGCATAGCGGTTACCAACAGAGGCAGTTAACCAGCTTCGACTTGCGCTCGTAGTAGTAGATGATGCCGAAGAAGAATATCGGTTACCATAAGACCTACTTCGTGGAGCAACATAGCCAGGTCGCTCATTTTCCGGAAGCTCACCACCAGGCAACACAATTCTAGAACCAGTAGACAGCTTGGCGCCGTCATCGATATCATTATATAGGACAACACGCTCAGCGCTTGTCTTATACTTTTCTGCCAGAGATTGGGCAGTATCACCGTCTTTAACAGTATAAACAACACCGTCAACAAGAGGCACAACCAGAGTCTTATTCGGTTCTACAGCGTCCGAGGTTGTATTATTAGCCCAACGAAGCGTCTGAGATGAAATCTTAAATTTCTTAGCAATAGATTCCATCGTATCACCCTCTTTGGTCACGTAAGATGAAATACCACGCGCCGCCGAAGTGTCTGGCTTAACAATGTCAGGTTTTGTTATGACTTCTGCATCATTCTGAGAAAGATTCTTCTTAATTGTCAGTGAAGTTTCAGACTCGCGCAAGTCACCAGCCGAAGGCAATTCCGCCGTTTCCGCCAAGTTAGTTACAGCATTAGCTGCCGTTAATTCATCTACTGAAGCTGTTTTAGACTTAGCAGACTTAGATACAGATGAAACACCAGTAGCTTCAGATGATGCTAAAGTTTTTGATCTTTCAGCGGATACATTACCACCGCTATTACCGTAGACCAAAAATGATATAGTCAATAAAAATATTCCACCGTAGATTGCAAATGATTGCAGTTTACGTTTTTTACTCCGAAGAGATGTAAAATGGTTACGAATAATCGTTCTCCTTGCGTCGATGTTACCATCAGCGCTTCTACCAAATTGTCTTTCTTCTCGCAATAGAACAGGATATGTTGTCGACCTAATTGATTATTATTATTCTACATTAGTTTTGCTATATCCGTAGCGACAATTTTGGCAGGTCATTTATCGTAATTCACCTCTGTTGATAAATTAGACAAATGATCTAACATCTATTTTACACAACATTGACAATAAAGTCAATAAATTTTATAAAATGCGTTTTTGTCAAGAAATCTGACACTTCTTTTGACAGTGAGCCTTGACATTAGCTTCGTGCTCTTCGTTGGTCTTTGCAAAATACGTAATATCATCGTCGCCGCTCAGGAAATATAGATAATCAGAGTTTATCGGGTCGGCAGCGGCGTTCAACGCACTCAAACTAGGCGAAGCGATTGGTCCAGGAGTTAAGCCTTTTTGAATGCGTGTATTGTATGGCGACTTAAGGTTTGGCGAGCGCTCTACCCCTGTTTTATCAGCAATGTATTGATATGTTACATCAGAACCCAACGGCATATTGGCTTTCAGGCGATTGTAGAATACACTAGCAATCTTACGCTGATCTTCGCAAGTTTCCGCACCAGACCCGCAGCCAATCGATTCACGCTGAATAATCGACGCCAATGTTATCCCCTGATACAGAGTCAGTCCATGAGCTTTAAATTTCTCCTCCAGATTATATTTCTTAACAATTTTCTCCAGATGATCAATTGAGCGCTGCAAAACCTGTTCTGCGGTTTCATCTGGGGAAATATAGAATGTTTCACCGTAAATATACCCCTCAAGCCCAGCATTTTCCGGTCTACCCGCAAAAACTGGACTGTCATACTTAGCAGCAAATGCCTTTTTTATCTGATCATCCGAGAATCCTGCCTTAAGCAACACGGATTCAACTTCTCTGCCGTCAGAATTCTTCATTTTTTTATTCAAAGTCGATCCAGGATAAAATGTTATAGCAATCTCATCAGTTTTACCGCTGGTCAAATGATTAATTATCTCATCGACAGATTGTGAAGCTTTTACAGAATAAACTCCAGCCTTAAATTTACTTGCTGAATTATGAAGCCTTGTGTAAATAGAAAACGCTAAAGAGTTTTTGATAATTTTATTATCCTCTAAAGTTTTGGCAATATCACTAGACCCCATACCTTCTTTAATATTAATCCTGAAGGTTTGCTGACTATTTACATCGACAGGAGAAAGCATCTGCTTATACCACACTGTTGCCCCAAGGGCGCCGATTCCAGCTATAGCCACAACTATTGACAACACTAATAGCCAAATACGTCGTTTACGAATTTTCATAATTCTCCTCCAAAAAATCTTGCAAAATTATACTAGCGGCCTCTGCATCAATTTCGCCCTTATCTTTAATTTTATTCCCTAATCTCTGCTCAGCCTGCACGCTCGTTAAAGATTCGTCTTGAAAAACAATCTCCGTATCAAGCTCAATGTCTTCAAATTGCTTAACAAATTCTTCCACGAATTCCGTCTGCCTTGTTGGTTCACCAGATTGATTTCGCGGATAGCCCACTACGATCGTATCAATATCGTGCCTCAATACTAGCTCTGTTATTTCCTGGACGATATTTTCATTATTCTCCAACCAACCAAACGGCACAGCGATCTTCACTTGCGAATCCGCCATAGCCAAACCAATTCGCCGCGATCCAACATCTAGCGCTAAAAAGTTTTTACTTGACATCTTTTATCTTAAATTCGACATTAATCTTATTGATATCTTTTGGAACAGATTTAACCCAGAATGGCGAGAATTTAACATCGACATCTTCAACACCTTCGATAGATTCAATAGCAGACTGAACCTCTCCGTAACTCTTACCTTTGGCTTGATCCTTTACGTTCACTTCTTTAATATCTGGACCAACCTTGCCGTTCGTAGTTAAGCGCACAGTCTGTGTATTATGCGCCTTAGAAAATTGTGAGAACGCAACCTTATTTACTCCATTGTCATAAATTCTCTGTGACTTCTTACCAGAAATCTCCTCTTTAAGCTTTGCTTCCACAAAGTTTTTTAGCTCATTCTTATCAATAGCCAATGCGCTGGCGGTAATTGTAGATTTCAGAGTTACAGCTCCAGTCGCCTCACCATCCACAGCCACGCTCGAGCTAGGATCTGATCGATTTTCAACGTAGCTTTCCGTTATAACCGTTGCCGAATCGCCGAATGATGACAACAATTGCTCTTTTAATCCATCAATCTTCTTTTCGCTCAGCTTGCTTTTTGCCGATTCTATATCACTAGCCGTCACAACCGTTGCAGTTTTATCGGTGCCGCCACTAGTAGCAGACCGCAGCGACGCAGAAATGTCATCAACCGAAATACTCATACTACCAGTTGCCGCATTATACTGAGCTCCACCCTCGCTTGCGGTAATAGACCCAGAAGCAGATCCCGGACATTTATATCCTGGACAACTCCAACCCAACGTAGCTCCTGGGACAGTCACAGAAGAATTCAAAGTATAAGATAGTCCACTATTTTTCAAAATTGTACCAGCTGAAATAGTCACACTACTTGACGATGAATTACTGAAGACAACTACTCCAGTAGCTTTTTCTCCGACATTCTTCTTACCCGTAGCAGAAAATTCAACACTAACTTCCTTTGCTAATTCTTTCTTTACAGACTTAATGACATTAGACTTTGCGCTTGTAGCGGCTGTTTCATTCAAGCTGACGGTATCACTGACTGTCATACTAGTAGTCTTTGCTGAAATAACGACCGTGGCATGTGGAGCAAACCAAATTGCCCAAACCAAAAATACGATCAAAAGTAAGGTACCACCGCCTATCAATAAGAACTTCTTACGAAATGTATTAAAATCAGGAACTTTCGGTTTTTTAACCATCTTTTTCAGAGAGCCTAACCCCTTAGGCTCCTTCTTGTTTGCGTCAGCTATAACATTATCTACGGCAGAGTCTTCATCGGATTTCTCTGATCTTTTTGCGGAATCCGCCATATCCCCAATCGCCAGTTTGCCGCCATCAATCACATCATTGTCGTCATCAACTTTCAGAACTGGAATCTCCGCAATTTCTGGCTTGCTCTGAAGCGTTTTTGCAATAGGGATTTTCGCCGTTGCCGCCAATCCAGCCAAAACCGAATCATTCGTGATTAATACAATTCTCTTATCCGCCGAAGTTGCTGCCCGAGCTAGTAATCGAATATTAACCGCACTCTGTAAAACGCCAATTCTTCGAGGCGGTACCAACGCAATAATTCGCTCTTTTGACGCCTTAATCTTACTAATTATCGTCGTAATGTCGTCTTCTACATCGATATAAATAACGTCTTTATTCATTTTAAATCTTTAACAACCTATTTACTTTTTCAACTAAACTATTACCGTCTTGACTACCGATAATTGTATCATATCCAACTCGCAACAAGCCCATTGCAGTTACAAATGTGTGATCGCTAATATCTCCAGTTTCGTCAACTATTCCCGTAATATCACTTGGATTGATATATTGAACTACTGGTTTCTTAGTAAAAGGCAAATCCTCTGGCCAGCGTCGAGTTTTCAGAACTTCGGTAACTTTCTGTAAGCTCGATCCGCCGCCACACAGTAAAATTCTATTCGGCAAATAATCAACATTATCAAAATCGCTCAGCGCCAATTCAACACCTGATAGCCAAACTTCCAAAGTCTTATCAATCGCCGCGTCAACTTTTTTCTTTACGCTAGGCTTCAAATTCTCATTATCAATATTCAGCTTCAACTTTTCTGCATCTTTGAAGCTTAAATCCAGGTCAGCCGCAATAGTTCTAGTGAAACTTCGTCCACCAATGCCAAACATCTTTGTGCCTTCGACTCCGCCATCATTAACAACTGCAATATCCGTCGTGCCGCCACCAATGTCCGCTAGAATCGCCGTGAAATTGCTATCCGTATCCGATCCCAAAACGCTCCTGCTCACCGCAAATGGCTCGGCAGCCACAGCCACTAAATCCAGCGCAAGCTCGTCCGCAACCTTCTCCAGCGCACCAATGTGGACCATCGGAGCAAATGCTGTGTAGATCTGTATAGCCACATCTCGCCCCTGAAAACCAATTGGATTTGAGACTTTATAGCCATCAATATGAATACTCACCAACGCCGAGTTGACCAATTTTACCTCAACATCTTCATTGCCAGTTTCCAGTGCAATTTGAGCCTGAGCTTTTCCCTGGGCTCGCTCCTGAACTTTCTCAATGATGAACTCCATCTCAGCAATGTCTAGTGGCTTATTTGGCTGCGGTCTGCGATAGCGAATAGTATTCGTAACGCCCTTAACTAATTCGCCCGCGATGCCAATAACAACCCGCTTACCCTGAACGCCAGCTTGATCCTCAGCTTCAGACAGAGCCTCCTCGCAATTCGCCACAACCC
>CAUSLX010000005.1:0-22372 GCA_963532505.1 uncultured Candidatus Saccharibacteria bacterium
CGAGCATGAGTGGTCCGCTGGATGAGTCGGTATTTGATGAGAAGATTAATGGCTTGCCGCTGACAGAAATTATGATTCAAGAAAAGATCAACAGCGGTGTAGATAAAGCTACGGCTATTGAAGAAATAGAGAAGAGAATTAGTGAAGTCAAAGAGTTTATCCAGGCGCCAGTGACGGAGAAGTTTTCTAACGTCATTCGGCATTGTGCGGATTCGCTTGGTATTCGTGAGCGAGTGGAAACAGTGAATAGTCTATCGATTGATCATTTGAAGAAAGTGGCAGAAAAAGAGAATCGTTCGATTGACGATATGTTGGTGATGAGTTTTGGCTGTGGAACGGGACTGGCGACTTTGAAGATGCTGAAAAAACTTAAGGATGAAACGGGTGAGGCGCCAACGGTTATCCTGTTAGATCAAGATCCGTTGTCTCTAGCAGCAGCACAAAGCTTGGCGAAGAAATGGAATTTGGAAGATAAGATTGAAATTCATTGCGAGCGATTATTCAGCAAGCTTGGCAAGCCTCTGAGTTTGGAGGGAGTTTTGGGTAATCGTAAACTGGATATTGCGGAAGACTCTGGCTTGCGAGAATATCTGCCAGACGGTGTTTATAAACAATTAACGCGAGAATCATTGAAGTTTTTACGAACCGGTGGACTAATGATCACTGGCAATATGAACGTAAATCGCCCACAAAAAGAATTTTTGCATGGACTAATGGGATGGGTTCCAAAAGTGACGATGCGTTCAATTAAAGAAGGCTTTGAATTGCTCCAAAAATCTGGCATATCAAAGGAATCTATCGAAGCTACTGTTACTGCGAGCGGCGTTTATACGGTTTTTGCGATTGAAAAGTAGAATAAGATGCTATAATAAGCATTAGTATGATGATACGAGCATTAGTGCTAGGATTGGTTGCGTTAATGGCGCTAATTTTGGGTGTGCTTGTACTTAAAAAGTCGAAGCGACGCCACGATGCGAAGCATTGGTTTTTTCTGGTTTGTCTATGTTTGGCTGTGTGGTCAGCTGGACTTGAGGTGTTTTCTTTGGCAGACAATGGTGTAGTATTAGACACTGCATCCAGATGGTTTTATGTCGCTTCGGCTGTTTTTTGTCCTGCGTTGGCTATTTTTACTACAAAATCATTTCTCCCATCGACAAAATCGACAAAGAGTTTTATTTGCGCGTCTAGTATACTAATAACGATTTTTTCGCTATATATTATTTTGGTTCCTGAGTTTATTATCAATACATCAGAAATCGTCACGCCAGTAGATTTTTCTCGAATTCCGATTCATGCAGTCAACTATGTTATTTTTGCAACTTTTTTCTCGGTATTCTTCTTAATTTCTATGTGTTTTGGGCATATAGCGTGGCGCAAATCAGATCCTGTTCGACGCAAGCAAGTCGCGATTTACATGATTGGTCTGTTGATATGTAGCATTCCTGGCTTTGTAGTGGATCTGTTTCTTCCAGCGCTTGGTGATTATCGATATATATGGATTGGTCCAATTGCTACGATTATTTTCTTGTTTGCAATTATGTATAGCATCGTCAGATACCGATTGATGGACGTAAAAATGGCGGTGGCTCGAAGCGTTTCGTATATGTTGCTATTAATCGCACTGGCTGTCGTCTACGTGATTTCTGCATATGTCATTTCAATTTTGGTTTTCCAACGCAGCCTGACGGTTGATAGTCACGTAAATCTTATGAACATGATTTTGGCTATGGTTTTGGCTGTCGTATATCAACCAGTGAAGAAAATCTTTGATAAATTTACTGATAGGGTTTTTTACTACGGAGAATATGACGCTGATACGTTTACGCGTGAAATTAGTAAAATATTAACCTATACGGCGGATTTGCAATTGCTAACTCGACGTGTTGGCAATTATATAGCGACTTCTCTTAAGGCGGAAAAAGTGGCGTTTTGTATTCCGGAAAAAGGAATATATGGTCGAGCGGGTCGGCGACGAATATCTGTTGTCGAGGAAGACGTTCACAGGATTATGGATTACTATTATAAGAATTGTAGTTTTCCGGAAGTTATTTTGGCGAATCAAGTAAAAGATCCAGAACTGAAAAAACTTTTGGATATTCATCGCACGAAAATTGTTATGCCACTGCTGCATCAAAATCAAGAAACGGGAATTCTATTTTTGGGCGAGCATAAGAGCCTGGGCTATAGTTCTCGTGATATTGAAATGCTGGAATCGATTGCTGGGGAGCTGGCGGTGTCGATTCGAAACTCTTTGTCTCTGGAGGAGATAAATGAGTTGAATAAGAGTTTGCAGCGTAAAATTGACGAGGCGACGAAAGAATTGAGGTTCAGTAATCGACAGCTTCAGCGACTGGACGAGGCGAAGAACGAATTTATTTCTATGGCCTCACATCAGTTGAGAACGCCGTTGACTAGTATTAAGGGTTATCTGGATATGATGCTAGAGGGCGATTTGGGAAAGATTACGCCGACACAGCGTGCGGTTCTTAGAGAAGCGTTTTCTTCGAGTGAACGTATGGTGAGGTTGATAAATGATTTTCTTAATGTTTCTAGGCTTCAGACTGGTAAATTTAACATTGATAAGCAGAAGATAGATATTGCTCAAATTCTTCGGGATGAAGTTGCTTTGCTTAAGGTCGTGGCAGATCAGAGGTCTGTCGAAATGGACCTAAAGATTGATAAAAAAGTTCCATTGATTACGGCCGACTCTGAGAAGATTCGTCAAGTTATGCTGAATATGATCGACAACGCTATTTACTATTCAAATCCGCACAAAAAGGTGATAATTTCTCTAAAAAATAATAATGGTGCGATTGAATTTACGGTGAAAGATTCGGGAATTGGTGTGCCAAAATCAGAGCAAGCAAATCTGTTTGGTAAATTCTTCCGCGGCACAAATGCCAGAAAAAAGCGACCAGACGGCACTGGTGTTGGCTTATTTTTGGCGAGGAAAGTTATTTTATCGCACGACGGCGAAATGATCTTTGAATCAGAAGAAGGAAAAGGCAGCACTTTTGGGTTTAAGTTGCCGGTTCGTTAACGAAATAAACTCAGTATTCCAGAAATAACGATAATTAAGACAACTACAACGAGTCCCGCCATGCCAATGGTGCGAATGAGCTTTTTCCGATCGAAAAACCATTGAGATAATTTGGAGCGATTCGTTGCTGTAATCCTTGTTACCTTTGGTCGCTGAGATGTCGCGTCCATCCCAGAATATTTTTTATTGCGCTTTTTCTTCTGCTTTGTCATGGAAATATTATACATTAATAGATAACGGCGGAGAAGTGGCTGATTTGCTATAGACAATTCGACAATAATTTGTTATGATATCTGAAGTCGTGGCCTTATCGTCTAACGGTTAGGACACCAGGTTTTCATCCTGGCAATCCGGGTTCGATTCCCGGTAAGGTCACCATCAAAGGACTTATAGTCCATCTGGACACGAAACAGCTCGTTTACCTCTGGTAGCGGGCTGTTTTTGTGAGTTCCAAACTTTATTTCATCGTAAGTTGGAATTTTATTGAAGATGGCATCGAAAAAGGCGGCTTTTCGCAGTGTATTACAGAGGTCAAGTAGTAGTTCGAGCAGGTGTTCCAAGATATATTTGGCGTAGCGTTGACAATTAAAACACTGCCACACCTGGCCAGACGACTCACATCTAGTCTGAGTGCTTAGCTCTAATCTTAAGACCTAACATGTGGTAAAGTAAGTGTATTATGTATGCTAGAGATATTGATATACCGTTTTACGATATAACTAAAAAACTTCGTCTCATAAAACCCGATCCAAAATATGCTCCTGTAACTATACAATGGATTAGCAAAGATGAAGTTACGAAGTATCTTGGAGCTGATTTTTCAAAAATGACAGTAGAAGACGAAGTTAAGCACCTCGAAAATATGGTTGATGACGATGACCGTTATAGCTGGATGATTGAGTTAGACGGTGAAATAGTTGGGAATATAGAGATTAATGAAATCAAAGATCTTAGTCAAAAATACGGCGTAAAGACTGGTGCATTCTGTACACTGATTGGGGATCCTAGTAATTGGGGGCGGGGTCTTGGTAGCTCCGCAAAGAAAGCTGCATCAAATTGGGCATTTTCCGAAGGAGGATTCGAGATGATTGAGGCAAAGGCATATGTACAGAACATCCGAAGTTGGAGTGCTCTTGAAAAGCTAGGATATCATTACGAAGGGATTGAAAGAGGTGATGTAAATGGCGCTCCGGTAGAGTGGAGGGTGTATACTCTCAAAAAGAAGAACTGGGAAGAACTTAACTGGTCGTTGAAATAGGCCTATGTTTAAGCGCGTAGATCGGCCTTATTTTGTTGACTTGCAGCGCCGCCGTTCTAAAACCGTTTGCACTCGGTCAAATATTATTGCCAGTCGTTTTCTTGCTGCACACCCGCCCGGAAAACCCTTTACCTTTTTCTAGTAAAATTACGGCGGGGGAAATTACAAAAATATGCAAAGGGTTTTATGGGATGGAGCTACCTATTACTGACTAACATACTCAAGTGCCGCGATAAGTGTTCCGAAATACAATTCACCTTGAGGCACTAAGTTATTAGCCGCCGCGTCCCGAGTGATTTCTTTGAAATTATCTAGCGAGCGCCATTCGTACGAATCAACCTCGCCATCGACAAAGGTGAAGTTTTCATCGCCACTGAGCTGGTAAAGAAACACATTTACGATGTCTCGTGGGTCTTTCTCGATGATGCGAACAGCTTGCACAAAATGCAGCTCAGATTCATCAATTGTAAGCCCCATTTCCTCTTTAGTCTCTCGCACAGCTGCTTGCACTGGTGTTTCTCCGATATTGATATGCCCGCCTGCCGAAATATGAAACCAGCCTGGCTTATTGGGCTTCTTCAATGAACGCTTTTGTAGCAGTATGCTCATCCCGCCTTCGTCAATCTTCCAAAACCACACATGAGCGTTGCTCATGACTAGGCCTTTATCAGAGTTAAATTCTTCTTTGGGTGCGCCTTTGCCGTCTACAGGCGTGCCGTTGTTATTGTAAATTTGCCATAATTCGTTGTCGTGCATATATGGTATCCTCGCTAGAATCTATTCTAATATCTAGATACCAGTATACGTGATAGACGGGGTTGTCGTCTATTCTTAAGAGGTATGCATAGAATATGCGAATTAATGACCTATTTTTGCGCAAATAACTAATTGCTTATTGTGGCGAGCTTTTTTCATTGTCACTTCGTAGTTTCTTTGGCGGCGGATTCATCGTCAGTCCGAGGCATCATTTCAGAATAGGCTTCAAGTATATCGCTCTCCTTATATTTCGGTTTATGTGAGCGCTCGATTGCATACCAGATTGTTACGGGTATCAGCAGGGCGGTGTTTATGCAATATATCGTAATTGCAGCTTCTATGGACCCAACGATATTTATAAATACTCCAGTATAGAATAAAAAGAAAATAATTACAGTAGTTGATCCGAAAATAAAGAACAAAATTTTTGAAATAATATATTTATCTATTTCTGGCATAATATTTTATATTCTAGCATTAAGGAAATAGGTAGGCTAGTTTATGTGGTTATGTTGACCGTACGGATAGCTATCGGCTATAATAATGCTAACGGTAATTTTATATGGAGTGTAATAATACGGGTGTTCTAGTTGCGCAGGCTGATAAGATTGATAACCTTGATAACCTTGATTCCAGACCGATCGCCATCAGGGCTACGAATGTAATCAAGAAGTATAAAGTTGGCAAGCAAATAATTAGAGCTATCGATGATGTTTCAGTAGACATTCACGAAGGTGAATTTGTGGCTCTTGTTGGCCCAAGCGGTAGTGGTAAAAGCACTTTACTGCATTTACTTGGTGGATTAGATAAGCCTACGTCTGGTGAGATTGTTGCAGGAGGAAAAAACGTTTCCGGTATGAATGATCGTCAACTATCTAAGTTTCGCAACCAGACAATTGGATTTGTTTTTCAATCGTTTTATCTGCAGCCTTTTTTGACGCTGCGTCGTAATATTGAAGTCGCTTCAATGCCTCAGCGCATGGGGCGGGCGGAGCGCAAGCTACGTATTGAATCATTAGCTCGACAAGTTGGCCTGTATGATCGACTAAGCCACCACCCTCACGAACTTTCCGGTGGGCAGATTCAGCGCGCTGCTATCGCCAGAGCTTTGCTTAATAGGCCGGCTATTATTCTGGCAGATGAACCAACTGGCAATCTGGATTCTGCCAATAGTCGCGATATTATTAGTTTATTCCAGCAAATTCGAGAGCAATATCATGCAACGATTATTATTGCTACGCACGATAATGAAATTGCCGCCCAGGCTGATCGTGTCATTGCCCTAAAAGATGGGAGATTGTGTGATTAGGCTAGCCGATATAGTACTGTTGACCTATACAAAATTACGTGCTCGTAAAATACGCACGTTTATTACGGTATTGTTGGCGAGTATGATGTTTGGTGTCCTTATTTCAGCTTCTCTGATTGCTAATGGTTTCTTTCGTGGTATTGATTCGTTTCGTAAAGAGGGGTTGACTAGTCGTTATATCGTAAGTGTCACTAACGCGCCATCAAGTGTCGATGGGTTTTATAAGACTATTCGTGACCCTAATCTTATTGCCGAGGCGAAAAAACGCTATGAATTACTTGTTTCACAAAAAGCTACCGAGTCAAAGCGACTTAATCTGGAATATTCCTATATCAATGATCGGCCGCCATATTCACAGTCTGCTGACGGTACTGTGCAGCTATCTATTAATGACCAAAACGGTATTACCGCTCAATTACTAAAAGAGAAATATAGCGCCATGCCGGCTTTTGACGATGCAAAACTCTCTCGTTTAGCTAAGGGATATGGTGCTATTAAATTTTTTACTGAAGAATTTTATAGTGTCAAAAAAGGCTCGGCACTAGTACCTCTTATTGACGGCAAAGAGTTGTTCTTTGACACTTCGGATGAAGCGGAGGTGAATGCTAATTATGAAAATCCTCCTGTAAATAGCTCAAGTATTGTTATTGCACCACCTGAAATTACAGATAATATTATGCTTCCTAACAATGCTGGTTGGAAGCCTGACGGGTCGAGTTTACCTATAATCTTGCCGCAAAATGTTATTGAGCGTTTACTGAAGCTGGAAAAGTTGCCGGCAAGTGCGAGTGCTGAGGCTAAATTTGAGCGCCTTAAAAATATTCGTGACAATATAACTAACTTGAGTTTTAAAATGTGTTACCGAAATAGCGCCTCGCTGGAGCTGATACAGCAGACCTTGCAGCAAAATAAAGAGATCGCAGCAAATCAAAATAACAAGGACTATAAAAAGCCAAGCCTTTTGTATGGACTACCCAATCCTACAACATGTGAAAATACTCCTGTAATAAGCGACAAACGTACGGCAGAGGAGAAGAAGCAGGCGGCAAACCAAGAGCTGTTTGATGCAAGATTTAGTAAAGAAACAACTGCCGTAAGCAAATTTATTACTTTTAAAGTGGTTGGTATGTCTCCTGGCGACAGTGAAGTACTAAATCCAGAACAGAAACAGCAGCGCGAGAAGGCTCGCACTGCTAACGATATGATTTCTGGGGTATTACGCACGGAAGGTGTTGGGCAGGTTATACCGCGCTCACTATACGATAAGCTACCTAATAAAGCCGATTATGCTGATTTATTTACATATGAGCCACTTTATATTATGGGCAATGAGGATAATAAACATCGTTTTGTCGAGTTTGCAAATGCCAGTGATGCGCAAAAGTTTATAGATGAGCAGGGCTGTACTGTCCAGTATGATAATTCTTGTAAGCCGATTGGTCGTTTATATCAAGCTAATTTGGCATTTAGTAATAGCGTTGCTTTGGATGATATGCAGAATACATTTAAGCAGTGGTCGATCTATGCTATGTTGGTAGTTATAGTATTGGCTGCGCTTATTATGTGGATTACTATCAGTCGTACAATTGTGGATGATAGACATGAGACGGCGGTATTTCGTGCTATTGGCTTTAATCGTATTGATATCGTGTCGATATATATACTATATACTATAATTATATCTATATTAGTAGCTATGTTCGCTCTTGCTATCGGCTTTATCGGTGCGTATCTCCTGGATAAGCAATTTGCACCACAGCTTACGGCACAGGCGCAATATAGCTTTGGTTCCATTAATTCAAATAAAGTGATACGACTTATAGCCGTGGATATGCGACAGATAATCTTTATTGCAAGTACGTGTATTCTCACAGGATTGTTTAGTGCTATGTTGCCATTAATACGCAACATGCGTCGCAGTCCAATTCGAGACATACGAGAGTTTTAGTAGCTCTTTTTCCTGTCGAGACACTATGTTGTTGAGCTGTATTTTGCAATGGTATATGTTAGAGGTCGGTTGTTTTTTGTTTCTTCTGAATTTGCTATAGTTGATTTTATTAAACGTATTCTCGATATTGAACAAGTATCATAAGGTTCTCTGGCGCCATTTTTCATCACTGTTATTTCGTGATATAATTTTAAAAATGAGTGATAATATATTTAAACGAACAAAGATATTAGCAACAATTGGGCCAGCAACGTTCAGCCAAGAAAAGGTTTACCAATTGTTGGAGGCCGGCGTTAACGGCATCCGTATGAACTTTAGCCACGGCGCTAATGAGGAGAGAATTGAGCAGATCAATTGGGTGCGCACAGCTAGCAAACAATTAGGCAAGCCTGTCGCAATCCTACAAGATTTGCAAGGTCCGAAGATTCGCCTGGGCGTTTTGAAAGACAACATGCTGAATGTTAAGGTTGGCGATATGTTGGTCTTGGACTCAGAAATTACCGAGCATGACGGCAGCTTCAATTTGCCAGTGCAGTACAATTTGGCGGAGAAGATGAAAGTCGGCGAGCCACTTTACATGTTTGACGGCAAGATCAGGACGGTTGTGCGAGAAATTGTTAGTCCAACTGCAATTCGCGTAGAAGTTCAGAACGACGGTTTTTTGATGAGCCGCAAGGGTTTGAATTTGCCAGACACAGATTTTGGTGGCGACATTCTTACTCAGAAAGATATTAACGATTTGGAATGGGGCACAAGCCAAGATTTTGATTATGTTGCATTGAGTTTTATTCAAAAAGCTGATGACATTATTGATTTGCGTCGTCGATTGACAGACCTGGGCTCGACAGCCAATATTATTGCCAAGATTGAGACTAAGTCTGCCGTTGATCCAGAGAATTTGGAGGAAATCGTTAAGGCTAGTGACGGTATTATGGTCGCTCGCGGCGACTTGGCGGTGGAGGCTGGTGCGGAAATTGTCCCAGTTGTACAGCGTCGAATTATTGCCTTGTGTCGTAAATATTGCAAGCTAGTAATCGTTGCAACACAAATGATGGGTAGCATGGTTGATAATCCAGAGCCGAGTCGCGCCGAAGTAAGTGACGTCGCTAACGCCGTGATTCAGGGTGCTGATGTAGTTATGTTGTCTGATGAGACTGCCAATGGTAAATATCCTGTTGAAACCGTTCGTGCAATGCGCAAGACTATTATCTACACTCAAGAACACAGTGAAGTGATGTTGGTAGAAAAGGCTGAAATGCGTGAAAAAACTGACGCGATTTTAAGCTACACGGCAGCTCAATTGGCAAGGAGAATTAAGGCTCGAGCTATTATTGCGGAAACACACACTGGTGCTACTGCAATTAACGTTGCTGCATATCGTCCAAATATGCCAATTGTTTGTGTGACAGAAAATATGAAGACTGCGCAAAAGTTAGCGCTAAGGTACGCTTCTCGTCCATATGTTCGACCAAACGATCCAAATGCAGCAACTAAGTTAGCTGATGAGTTGAAACAAGAAGGCTATTTCGGCGCAGACCCAGTTACTGTTGTGCTTGTTAGTGGCCACAACCCAGAGCCAGGTAAAACTGACAATATCCAAGTCAAGACATTGTCATAAGGAGAATTTGGGTGGGCAGAAAATTTCCGAAGCAAACAATTCGCGATGTTGATCTACGTGGAAAAACTATTCTTCTGCGAGCAGATTATAATGTGCCACTAACAAAGCGCGGTCAGATTTCTGATGATCTAAGAATTCGCGCTTCGCTGTCCACGCTCCGATATTTGCTGGAGCAGAATTGCAAGATTGTTATCATGTCTCATCTGGGGCGACCAAAGGGTAAGGATCTTAAGTTTAGCCTGAAAGTTGTCGCAGATCATCTATCCAAGTTGCTGAGCCGTCCGGTAGAATTGCTGGATGATTGCGTGGGCGAAGCTGTTCATCAAGCCATTCGCCGCGCGCCACGAGGCAGCATTCTTATGTTGGAGAATTTACGCTTTTATGATGAGGAGGAGGCTGATGATTTAACATTTGCCAAGTCAATTCAACGCGCTGTCCGAGCAGATTATTTTGTGCAGGACGGATTTGCGGTCGCACACAGGGCGCATGCCAGCACTCATGCGATTACATTGTGTGTTCCAGGGCTAGCGGGATTACTATTAGAAAAAGAATATGTAACTATCACTGAGGCGATGAATAAGCCAAAACGTCCGTTAGTTGCGGTTATTGGCGGCGCGAAAGTTAGCGATAAAATATTACTGATTAAGCGTCTAATTAAAAAGGCGGATCGGATTTTAATTGGCGGCGCCATGTCGAACACGTTTTTACATTGTCGTGGATTTAATGTCGGCAAGAGTGTGTTTGAGTCAGGAATGGAAAAGGTTGTTGCGGAAATTTATGATTTGGCAGCGGCTAAGGTTGGCATAGAGAATGTTGACGATTTTTTGGTACTGCCGATTGATGTGGCGGTTGCGCCAGAGATTTCTAAAGATTTTCCTCGTCAAGAAGTTGGCGTCGATAAAATAGAAAGCTCAGATATGGCGCTGGATATTGGAAGTCAGACGATTGAGAAATTTACGAAAATACTGGCCGACGCAAAGATGGTTATTTGGAACGGTCCGTTGGGCTATGCTGAAATTGATAATTTTGCAATCGGTTCGGCGCGAGTAGCGCTAGCTATTGCTCAAAATAGAGGAGTCGTTTCAGTAGTTGGCGGCGGAGATACAGCTGATTTTATATTAAAATGGGACGGGCATGACGGTGCCAATTTTACCCATGTTTCCACTGGTGGCGGTGCTAGCATGGTCTTGATGGCTGGTAAAAAATTGCCTGGAATTGAAAGTTTACTAGACGCATACGGTTTGAGGTGATAAACTAAGCATAAGGATTATCTCATGAGAAAAAAGTTAATCATTGGTAACTGGAAAATGAACTTCAATATGCAGGAGGCTAGCTTATATTTGCATAAACTGATGAATACGCTGCCGTCGCATAGAGATGTTGAAGTGGTGCTGGCGCCTACTATTTTGACGCTGCAGAGTTTGAGTTTACAAATTAATCGTCGGATCGCCAAGTTGGCAGCTCAGAATTGCTATTGGCGAGATTCGGGGGCGTACACGGGAGAAATTCCAGCGGCGCATCTTCGTGGAATTGCTGATTATGTGATAATTGGACATTCGGAACGTCGCTATATTTTCATTGAAAGCGAAAAAGACATTCGGCTGAAAGTTCAGGCGGCAATTCGAAATCGTATTCATCCGATTCTGTGCGTTGGTGAAACGATTCAAGAGAAGACTCTTGGCGAAACGAAGGATGTTCTGGCTGATCAATTGACTAGCGGTCTGGCTAACGTGACGGCGGACGAGCTGGATGAAGTAGTTATTGCATATGAGCCAGTTTGGGCGATCGGTACTGGCGACAGCGCTAAAGCGTCTGATGTAAAAAAAGCTACACAGATGATTCGACGACATATTTCTCATTTGTACGGTAAAAAAGCGGCGGAATCAGTTCGAGTTGTCTATGGTGGAAGTATTACGTCAATAAACGCCGCAGATTATTTAGCAATTGATGAACTTGATGGTTTATTGGTTGGGGCAGCCAGTTTGGATGCATATCAATTTAAGGAGATAATCTCGAAAGCACATAAAGGTTAAAAAATAGGGGGCATATGACAGATATTGATTTTGATGAGTTGGATAGGGCGGTAAGCTCTCTTATGGATAAGCAGCGAGAAAAGGAATCTCCAGCGGTGGCTAATGAAAATAATAGCGAGGTTTCTGCGTCTGCGCCCGTAGAGGAAAAACCTGTGTCAGGGAACTCTATTGGTACTAGTTTTGCACCTCCAGTAACTCCATTTACGCCTTCGTCTGTTGCTTCTACTCCTTTATCATCGATCTCTCAGCCTGAAGCAAAAAAAGAGCCTTCTAACGACGATACGACTCCTAAAGAGATCGATAGCCCTACGAACGAGAAAGTTGCTAACGACTCAATAATCAACAGAGCTCCTGGCATGGCCGCTAGCGAAGTCAAAGCTGCGCCATTAGTTGCGAGACGCTCGACTGGTCGTTTCATGGATGTTGTTAGACCTTCATCTGTCAGCACTATCCAAAAACCTGCTGCTCCCGCTCCATCCCGAACTGGCACGACGATTCAACCCTCACCTGATTTGGTGGACGTGATTAGCATAAATAATAGGCATTCTGCGGCAAGGAAAGAAGTGTCTGATATAGTTGCTCAATCGGATAATCTTAGTGACGCCCCTGATCTTAAAGACGTACATAATGAATCTACTTTTGCGGAGATTGAAGATGCGCCTGCTGAGGAATTATCATTAACTGATAAGATAGCTCAATCATTAGCCGTAAGTAATAGCGAAGCTCCTGCTGCACCGATGACTACGCCGCTGGAGTCTCCGTTTATTGCTAATGTTGAGGTAGAGAAGCGACCTCTTGGTTCTATTAATCAAGCTATGACTAGTTTTGAGATGAATGGTGATGAAGATGCATCTATGTCTGCTAATTCTGAGGATGTAAAACTGGAACATCAATATAATACTAATTTATCTAATTACAGCATGAGCGAAAATTCTTTAGGCGATGCACCCGATTCACCAATGGATTTGAGTCCGGAAATTATAGCGATCGAAGAAGCTGGCGTTCCTGAGGATTCAGACGACAAAATATCCACTGACATTGACAGCTCTTTGATCGAGTCTTCCGAATTATCCGAAAAAGAAACTATGGATTCTGAGCCGGCACCGATGTTTGCCGCCGTATCTACAGAGGTCAAACCTTCAGCCGACAAAGAGAAGAAAAAATCTGGATTATTAATAGCGTTGCTTATTGTTCTATTTTTGGCAATTGGTATGGCTGGCGGCGCTGTTTCGTACTTTTTGCTGATAAAATAGATATATGTCTAATTTTACTGATGGATTAAATAGCGAGCAGGCTCGAGCGGTGACGCACACTGATGGGCCGTTGTTGATTTTGGCTGGAGCTGGATCTGGAAAGACTAAAACTCTGACTCATAGAATCGCTTATTTGATTGGCGAGTTGAAAATATTTCCTAGTCGAATATTGGCGGTTACATTTACCAATAAGGCCGCGAAGGAAATGCGTCAGAGGTTAGCGCAAATATTGGGTGAAGATTCTGAAAATCGGCAATTTATGCCGTGGATGGGAACTTTTCACAGTATTTGCGTACGAATGTTGCGGATGGATGGTGAAAATATTGGTCTGAATAAGCGATTCTTAATTTACGACACCGACGATCAAATAAGCTTGATGAAGCAAATTATGAAGGCTCGCGGTTTGACGGATAAAGATATTAAACCTCGAGCTGTACTTTCTGCTATTTCGAACGCTAAAAATGAGATGAGAAGTGCTGAGGATTTTTCGGCTTCGACTCGCGGCCCAAGAGAGCAGAAAATAGCTGAATTGTTTTTTGCTTATGAAAAAGCTCTGAAAGATGCTTCGGCGTTGGATTTTGACGATTTATTGATAAAAACCGTGGAATTATTGAGAAGCAAGCCAGACATTCGTCATAAATGGCAGCAGCAATTCGAGCATATTCTGATTGACGAGTATCAGGATACGAATGCGGTGCAGTATGCGCTAATTAAGCTGCTGGTGAATTCGCGTCGCAATTTGTGCGTGGTTGGTGATGACGCTCAGTCGATTTATAGTTTTCGCGGGGCTGATTATACTAACATTCTCAATTTTGAGCGTGATTTTCCAGGCACGACGGTGGTTAAGCTGGAGCAAAATTATCGTTCGACTGGCGCGATTTTGAATATGGCAAATGCGCTGATTAGTCATAATATTCATAGAACTGATAAAAATTTATGGACGGCGAATGGTGACGGTGTTGAGCCGAAATTATGGCAATTATACAATGAGTCCGAGGAGGCTTTGGCGATTGCGAATGAAATTCAGGCGCAAATTGCGAACGGTCGTCAATATGGCGACGTGGCGGTGTTGTACCGAACGAATGCGCAAAGTTACGCAATTGAGCGAGCTTTGCGTCAGAGTTATATTCCGTATAAAATCGTCGGCGGTTTGCGATTTTTGGATCGAGCAGTTGTTAAGGATTTATTGGCATATCTTCGATTGTTGTATCAGCCGAGTGATCGAGTTAGTTTTTTGCGAGTTGTGAATACGCCAAAACGTGGTGTTGGCGCAGTGAGTATTTCTAAGTTTTTGGACTGGAATGATGTATCAGGGAAAGATATAATTAGCGGGTTGCTGGCGGTTGAGGAGGCGGATATTTTGACGGCGCGTGCAAAACGTCCGTTGCTAGAGTTTGGTCAAAAATTGCACGATTTGCAGCAGGAAATTGACGGATCTCCAGCCGAATTGATTGAAAAAATCATGAAAAGTACTGGCTATGAAGATTTTATAAACGACGGAACGCCGCAAGCTGAGGAGCGAATGGAAAATATCGGCGTGCTTTTATCGGAGGCGAAGGCTTACGTTGACGTGGCGACGTTTTTGGAAGAGATGGCTTTGATGTCTTCGACGGATACAACTGCCGATCAACAAGTAACACTCATGACGCTTCATGCGGCTAAAGGTTTGGAGTTCCCGGTGGTTTTTCTGGCGGGACTGGAAGAGGGGATTTTGCCGCACGCGAGGGTGTTTGATAGCGGCAACGCTGATGACGTCGAAGAAGAGCGCAGGTTGTGCTATGTTGGTGTAACTCGGGCGAGGGAAGAATTGTTCGTTAGTTGTGCTAGTTCTCGGACGCAATTTGGTCAGATTGGCTATAATATGCCATCGAGGTTTTTGGATGAGATGGGCTTGATGGCTGGTGGTGTTGATAGACCAGCTCAGCCGATTATAGAACCTGATTTTTATTCAGAAGATATTGGCTTGGAAGTTGGCGATCGAGTTCGCAGTCCGAGTTTTGGTTCGGGGGAAATTATTGATAGCGAAGGGTTGAGCGTTACTGTTCAGTTTGACAATGGAAATATTAAGAAATTGAACGTCGAGTTCGCGCGCTTGGAGAAAATTTGATATAATAAGAATACCTGCGTTGTGGGTGTGAACTTATGGGTATAAGATTACAAGCAAAACACTATTCTAAGAAAATTACGTTTGTTTCTGGCGCGATATTGATGCTGGTTGGCGGTTTATTTTTTGTCAATCAAGCATTGGCCGACGCTACTAAGCCAGCGGCTAAGGCTGGCGAAAAGTTGGTGACGATTTACGACAGGGGCGCAGAAAAGACGATCGTCACAAAAGCGAGGACGATTCGCGAGGCTTTGAAATTGGCTAAGTTTTCTATTGATGAACGCCAAGACGTAGTCGAGCCGAGTCTTGATTCGGAGATGGTGGCAGAGAAGTATAACATTAATATTTTCCGCGCTCGTCCAATAACAATCGTCGATGGAAATAAACGTCTAAAGGTAACTACCGCCGAGCAGACGCCGGCTTTGATTGCGAAGGTTGCTGGAATCGAAGTTTTTGAAGAGGACAAAATTACTTTATCCAATTCCGATAATATGGCGGTTGATGGTGCAAACATGGTGATGAAAATTGACAGAGCCTCGATGGTTAATTTTGTACTTTATGGCAAAGAATCTGTCATTCGCACACATGCTAAGACGGTTGGCGAGTTATTGAAAGAGAAGAATATCGATCCAAAGAAAGATGATACGCTGTCCGTGGATCGTTCGGCGAAAATTATTCCTGGAATGAAAATTGAGCTTTGGCGTAATGGCAAGCAAACTATAACCGCCGAAGAAGATGTGAAATTTGAGGTTGAAAAAGTTCAAGATGCGAATCGAGATTCGGGATATCGCGAAGTAAAACAAGCGGGCGTGAACGGTAAGAAAAATGTCACTTATGAAATCGAAATGAAGAACGGCGTGGAGGTGAGCCGCAAGGAAATCGCTAGTGTTGTGACAAAAGAGCCAAAGAAGCAGATTGAGATTGTGGGGACGAAAGTTAGTCTACCTTCTGGATCTCATTCGGATTGGATGTCTGCGGCTGGTATTAGCCCTGATGATTATGGCTACGTGAACTTCATTTTTACGAAAGAGTCAACTTGGCGAACAACGGCTAGAAATGGGCAATATGCTGGGCTCGGTCAGACGAATATAAATAAGCTTTCTCAGGCTTGTCCAAACTGGCAAAGCGATCCAGTTTGCCAGATTAGAGTTTTCAATAATTATGCCGTAAGTAGATATGGTAGTTGGGCCGGGGCTTACAATGCATGGAATCGCCAAAAATGGTGGTAGACTAACGCTGGTGGCGTAAGTTGGTTGCAGTCTATAGATAAAAAGCACTTAATCTGATATAATTTATTTGACTAGGTTAACAAGTCATTATATGATTATGCGCGCAAAAGGTTTATTTTTTGGAAAAATTATTGGATTAGCTGTGTTAGTTGCGATTGCGACTCCAATGGTTTCGTTTGCTGATGGAAAGACTTCTGGTGAGCATTTGGTTCGTATCTATGATCGCGGTGAAGAAAAGACCATTATCACAAACGCATTGACCGTTCGGCAGGCCTTGCGTGCGGCTAAGATTACGATTGACGAAAAGATTGATGCGGTTGAGCCAAATATTGATATGGAATTGACCGGCGCAAAATACCAGGTCAATATTTTCCGTGCTCGTCCGATAACAATCGTCGATGGAAATAAACGCCTGAAAATAACCACAGCTGAACAAACGCCTGCTTTGATCGCGAAGGCCGCTGGGCTGACTTTATATCGCGAAGATAAGACGCATTTTACGAATTCTGATGATCTTTTGGTGAACGGTGTGGGTCTGGTAATGAAGATTGAGCGATCAAAACAGCGAACAATAACCGAAGAAGCTGATATTAATTTTGATATTGAGCAGATTAAGGACGATTCTCAGCCGATTGGATTTAAGAGTGTTAAGCAGCTTGGGGAAAAAGGTGTGCGGAAGGTGACTTATCAGGTTGAGGTAGAGAATGAGCGCGAGATTAGTCGTAAGGAAGTTGCTAGCGAAATCACAAAGCAGTCAAAGAAGCAGATTGAAATAATTGGCACGAAGCCTAAAAATCCATTGACGAAAAGCAAGGGCGCGCAAATATTTACCGACTCCAAGGGCGTAGCGCATCGCGAGACGTATTATGATTTGCCGATGAATATTGTGATAAAAGCTTGTGGTAGCGGCGGTACTTATACGGTGCGGGCGGATGGTGCGAAGGTTGATAAAGATGGTTATATTTTGGTGGCGGCTAATTATGGTAATTATCCGCGATGCTCGGTGGTTGAGACCAGTATGGGTCCGGGAAAGGTTTACGATACCGGTGGATTTGCAGCCAAACATCCGCACGGATTCGACTTAGCGACCGACTGGACGAATGGAGATGGTCGATAAATGGCTTCTTCTCATGGACCAAAAAAATCGCTTGGACAGCACTGGCTGAAGGATCCGGAGATTTTGGCGGATATTGCTGAAGCGGCCGAATTGACGGGTGATGATGTTGTGTTGGAGATCGGACCAGGACTAGGTACTTTGACTAGTCGTTTATTGGCTCGGGCTAATTCAGTGATTGCTGTGGAATTTGACGCAGATTTGGCGAGAAAACTACCAGGGCAATTTCCTGGGAAAAAATTAACTGTCGTAAATCAAGATATATTGCAATTTGACCTGAATCAATTGCCAAAAAATTACAAAGTTGTAGCTAACGTCCCATATTACATTACCAGCAAAATTGTTGAAAAATTGATGACCGCGGAAAATAAGCCGAGCATTGCGGTGCTACTGGTGCAAAAAGAAGTCGCCGAGAGGATTGCGGCAGAGGCTGGGAATATGAGTATTCTGTCTGTTAGCGTTCAGATTTTTGCCGAAGCGGAGTTGGATATTGAGATTCCTAGACAGTTTTTTACGCCACCACCAAAGGTTGACTCGCAGGTTGTGGTTTTAAGAACTCGTAATAATCCGTTAATTACTCCAGAAGATCAGAGAGATTTTTTCCGCATTGTTAAGGCTGGATTTTCTGCTAAGCGAAAGAAATTGCGCTCTAGCCTGAGCGGTGGTTTGGGGATTGATAAGATTGTGGCGGAAGAATTGCTGAAAAATGCAGGAATTTCACCAGATGCTCGCGCTGAAGATTTGGCGATTGAAGGTTGGCGGCGGCTGCTCAAAGAATGGCGGGCGCGATGATTGTGGCAGATCAGCCGATGTGTTTTCCATCTGATCTATTGGTTGCGGTCTCGTCGAAAGATGACGGCACTATGCTCAATCGTATTCGCGGTCGCCACGTAGCTGAGGTGCTGGAAAATCGGCGGCGGTTTTGTGATCAAACTGGTGTTAAGTATGACGACGTTGTCTATCACGTGATTTCATACGACCAAGGACAAACGTTTGATAATATCGCCGAAGTTACTGAAGCTGACACGACCCGATATAACAACGAGGGGATTTTTGCTGATGCTCTATATACCGAAGCGGCTGGCATCGGTTTATTTTTACCAGTGGCGGACTGTATCGCCACCGTTATATATGATCCAAAGCGTCGGGCGCTGATGCTGGCGCATTTGGGTCGGCATTCGACAGTTGCGCAGTTGATGTCTCAGGCCGTTCAGTATTTTGTCGAGCGCGGTAGCCAGGAAAAAGATTTACAAATTTGGATGTCACCAAGTATTACGCAGAAAAATTATCGTATGGATTATTTTGATCATACAAATGATACGAATTGGCACAATTTCTGCCGTCAAACGGCTGATGGAATTTATCTAGACATGCAAGGGTTCAATCGTTCGCTAGCCATCCAGGCGGGCGTTCCTGCTGAAAATATTTTCATCTCGCCAATTGATACGGCGGACAATCCAAATTATTTTTCGCACTCATCGGGTGATATTGGCGGCAGGTTTGTTGTCGTTGCGTGTATGCGATATTGACCGTCGACAGTTGTTTGTAATAAAAAACAACTCAGTATTTTAAGGCTGAGTTGCTTTTGTGATTAAAGGTTAATTAATCAATCAGATTCTCGTGCTTTAAATCTTTAACAGCGTTGGTAGCTTCTTCTTCGGTGAACTTCCAATAGCCGGTAAGAGTTTTTATCAAGTTACTTCTACTATATTTTCCATTTTTCAGAATATCTATAGCTCGTAGTCGTGCCCGTTCGGTGTAATTGATATTATATTCTGCTAGCACTTCTCGAACTTCTGATTCTTCAAATAGAAGATTTCTTACTATATGATCTACTATGAATTCCTTTGAAATTGATCCCGCCCAGGTAGCATTGGTGGTTGTGAAGTTTGCCTCAATAGAATTGCGTAGATTGATTTTAAAGTCATAGTTCAGGCGATTAACTCCTTCTTCTGCTTCTTTTCTGGTGAAACCGTAACCTTTTACTAAGCGTTGTATAGTACTTTCTTTTGAATCTGAACATGTTGTGCAGTTGGTAGTGGCTTTTAGTTGAGCGTTATGTGCAAAGTCAATTTTTACTGTATTAAAGGCATTGTCAATTTCTTCCTTGGTAAAGCCGGACTCAGTAAGGTCTTTTTCATACTGTGTTTTTGATGTATGCTTGTAGGAATCTATATTCTTTAGAGCTTTTACGGCCTGTCTTTGGAAGAATTTAGCGAAATCAATCTCGCTACTCAGCTCATCGAATGCTTTTTTAACTTCTTCTTGTGAGAACATGTAGTAACTGTGGCTATTAGTGTTAACATGCCACTCAGTAAGAACACGTATTGACAAGCCCTTGGATGTCCAATCGTAAGGATTATTATCATTGTCTCTCTGGTTTATTATGTTTTTTATTGCTCTTTTTGCGTTATCTACAGCGTTGTATTCTGGGTAAATTGTCTCGAGTAGCTGAAGTGCTGTATTGTATTCATTTCTTCTTCCAAAGGTAAGATTTCCGGCTATGCTATATTTGGATCTATCAATCTTATATAGGTTATTCAATGGGCTTTTAGCCTTCTCTGCTAATTCTCTTGAAAACCTCTTGTCCCATTTTCCGTCGCTTCCAACTACATAGTTGTCGGGTGTGACGGTATTCTTTAACATATCGCCATTTTTACCGACGTAGTAGTCGCCGACCCACTGTTCACGCAACATATGACCTTTAGTGTCGAAGTAGTACCACTTGTCTCCAATCATCTTCCAGGTGTTTTCTGTCATGTGTCCGCTGGTATTAAAGTAGTACCAGTGGCCATTTATCCACTCCCACTTGCTATGTGTGATATATCCGCGTCCGTCAAAGTAGTACCATTTGCCGTCTATGTGCTTCCATTGAAGTTGAGGGTAGCTACCGTCAGAATTTCTATACCACCATCCAACTGAATCCCTCTGCCAACTCCCTCCGTTGGCGCTTGCTGTTGCTGGTGTGTAGACGCCGATTATAGCAATGCTAATAGCTGCGGCTACGGTTAAGTTTTTTATGAGTTTGTTCATAACTCCCCTCCTAATAAATTGTGATTATGATTATATCACATCAATTAGTATCCTTCGTCATTAGTCATGATCTGCTGAATTTGCTATAATTTACCTATGACTAAGAAACACGCTTACATAACCACTGCCATTCCTTACGTAAACGGCTTGCCGCACATTGGACATGCCATGGATTATATGTTGGCAGACGTGTGGGCGCGATATTCCAGGCAGAACGGTCGTGAAGTTCGTTTTCAAGCTGGCGTGGATGAGCATGGCAATAAAATTGCCGCCAAAGCTGCCAGTCAAAATCAAACCCCTCAAGAATACGTCGATCGAACGCACGTCAATTTTAAGAAGATGATTGCTGAGCTGAATATCTCAGTGACAGATTTTATTCGAACGACTGACGCGCATCACGTTGCTGCGGTGCAATATATTTGGCAAAAACTCGTTGAGGCTGGCTATATTTACAAAGGTTCGTATGAAGGCTGGTATTGTCAGGGGTGCGAAGCTTTCGTTACGGATAAAGAAGCTGCTGATAATAATGGAGTTTGTTCAGATCACCAAACTCCGTATCAGCGCTTGAGTGAGGAAAATTACTATTTTAAAACCAGTGCTTTTTCGGACAATATTCGTCAGGCAATTGAGTCAAATAAAATGAGAATCGTGCCTGAATTCCGTAAAAAAGAGTTTTTGGAATTGATGAAAGACGGCCTGAAAGACGTGTCGGTTTCTCGCCCGCGTAAAAATCTTAGCTGGGGCGTGCCGGTTCCTGGCGATGATAATCAAGTCATGTACGTCTGGTTGGACGCTCTGAGCAATTACATTACGGTTATTGGTTATCCTGATCGTCCAGAAGAATGGCAATCATTCTGGCCGGCTGATGTGCAAGTCATTGGCAAGGACATTCTCCGTTTCCACGCTGGTATTTGGCCAGCAATGCTCATGGCGCTGGATTTGCCGCTTCCGAAGGTTTTACTTGTCCATGGATTTATTAATTCTGGCGGAATGAAAATGGCAAAGAGTCTCGGAAATGGTGTTGGTCCGACTGACATTATTCCAGATTACGGCGCCGAGGCGTTCCGATATTATTTCTTGCGCCACGTACCAACGCAAGATGACGGCGACTTTACTTGGGAAAAGTTTGAAGCTGCGTATAATGGTGAGCTTGGCAATGATTTGGGCAATTTGGTTCAGCGAGTTGCTAAAATGGTGCAGAGTTATCAAGCGGGCGTTATTGGCGACGCTCCACAATCAGAGCATGACATGGGTCCATATCGTCAAGCAATGGAGAGTTATATGTTTGACCAAGCAATGGACGAAATTTGGCTAATTGTTCGCTCTTTGAATCAATATATTGAGAGAGTTCAGCCATGGCAAGTCGCTAAAAATCGTGATAAAGATCCAGAAGCAGAATCGCATTTGAGTGAGATTTTGGCGCACGCTTGTGGTACATTATTGCAAGTATCTGACATGCTTCGTCCATTTATGCCGCAAACTGCCGAGAAAATTCATGATATGTTTGCTAGTGGTGTCGTGCCGTCAGAATTGACGCCTTTGTTCCCACGCAAATATATTCACACGCCAGATACACGCGTTCCGAAAACAGAATCTCAGGTTAAATAGTTTATGATTGAGGTTGATAAGAAAAGTGCGACTGAGGGTTTACGTCTGATAGATTCGCATTGTCATTTG
>CAUSLX010000006.1:0-20249 GCA_963532505.1 uncultured Candidatus Saccharibacteria bacterium
ACGGTATAATGCACAAAATTCGAGCCAATGAATCCCGCGCCTCCCGTGACTAGCATCTTTGTCATAAGTATAGTATATCAGGTATAATAGAGAAGTTATAGAGGAGGATATCATGAAAGTTGTAATTGTTAGCGGCTATTTTAATCCATTACACGGTGGTCATTTAGATATGATTGAGGCAGCTGCAAAAATGGGTGATTATTTGATTGTAGTGGTGAATAACGACAAACAGCAATTGCTAAAAAAGGGAAAAATTATCCTTAATGAGGAAAATCGACTCCGCTTAATGCGAGCATTAAAGGGTGTGGATCAGGTGATGCTTTCTATTGATGAGAATCCTCCGGTTACAGAAACCTTAGAAATGATCGCTCGGCAATATCCGGGATGTCAATTGGTGTTTGCAAATGGTGGCGATAGATCGGCACCAGAAGTTGTTCCAGAGCGTGATGTTTGCGAAAAGTACAACATTGAAATGGTTTATGGAGTTGGCGGCTCAAATAAAGCAGACTCGTCTACTCGAATTAATCAAGCTACTGGACAGGAAAGCTAATCTCAACTTTTCCGACCATATTTTTCATATACAGCCAAAGTTTGCTCGGCCATGCGCTGCCATGAAAATGTCTTAACATGTTTCTTGCCTTTCTTAACGAGTTCATTGCGTAATTTGTCGTCAGATAAGATGTCGTCAATTGATTTTGCTATATCCTCGACACTGAAAGGGTCAAAATAGTTAGCAGCATCGCCGTGAGTTTCTGGCAAGCAAGTAGCTGTGCTCGATGCGACTGGTGCGCCGTGTAGCATTGCCTCTAATCCTGGTAAACCAAATCCTTCACTGAGCGAAGGGAAGCAATAGACTGCTGTATTTTCGTACATCCAGCGCAATTGCTCGTCTGATATAAAGCCGGTAAACACGACGTTTTTAATTCCACGCTCATTTACATATGTCTCGTGGCGAGCATAATTACTATCTTTTTTACCTGCCAAAGCCAGTGTTAAATCTGGATATTTTTTCTGTAACAAGGCAAAAGCGTCAATTAGCCGTCGAAGGTTTTTATGTGGTGTTGGTCTACCGATATACATAATGAATTTTTTACCAATCAACTCGTCAACAGGTTCGTTGCCTTTTGGTAACTCATCCGCAGACTCCAAAGTTACAGTAATTTTCTCTGGGCTTACACCGGTGAATTTAATCAAATCATTTTTTACGAAATTAGAAATTGTGATAATATGCAAAGATTTTTTCGCAACTTTTTTATTGACCCATTTGTAAATTTGCTGCTTAATCCAGAAAATGACAGGATTTTTATCTGGATTCTTAAACCTGACAGTGGTCAAATCTTGCATCGTAGTAACAACTGGACTGGAATTATACCAAACAGGCTGCTGAACCATCGCAAAATGAACTAAGTCTGGATGGAGACTTTCAAGTTGTTTTTTAAAGCCGATTTGCTCAGCAAAAGTGTATTCTTTATATGGGCAAATAACTTTCTGAAATCTTGGATTGCTCGGTTGCCAACCATCGAAGTCTTTTGGCTTGAGCAGAATAACATAATCGTTTTTATTATCAATTTTCTGCAAATAATGAATCAGCCGTTCGATGTACCGACCAGTGCTAGTCCTTAATGTTCGGGCGTCAATTACGATTTTCACGATAATGCTCCTTCCATGATTTATCAACTATATTTTTTATCGCTTTATGGAAAATTGCGGCTGAAAATTCGTTGGCTGTGGCTGAAATCTTTGTTGGTGAAACTTTTTTACCAGGAAGTTTTTCTAAGGTTTCTATCAATGAAGAATCTGTTTGCTCAGAAAAGAACCAGCCGTTTTTTTCGGGTTTTATATAATCAAGTGCGCCGCCAGCTTCATACGCAACTACTGGAATGCCAGACGCCAACGCTTCGACTGGTGCAATCCCGAAATCTTCGTGTGAACAAAAAATAAACAAATCTGCTTTTTTAATATATTTTTCTCGTGTGGCATTATCGACAAATCCTAAGAAATTAGTATGTTTATCGGCGATATTTTTTAGATTATCAACGTCTGGACCTTTTCCAATAATATCTAATTGCCAGCCAAGTTTCTGACAGGCTTTAATAGCAATATCAAGCCGTTTCATCGGTACAATTCGCCCCCAAATCAGACAGCAAGGTTTTTTGGGGATGGATGTTTGCTTGCGATCTTTAGCAAGCGGCGAAAAACTCGACACGTCAATCGGCGGAAAAATAACCGTACTTTTTCGCTGGTAAAACTCTTCAATGTCAGCCTGAATTCCTGTAGAGTTGGCGATAAAAACATCAACTTGCTGAGCGGCGTTGAAGTCTCGTTTTTTCAGTGGTCGGACTAAGGTTTTTAAGCCTAGGCGCGCCAGCCATTGCGGACGGAAACTTGGTCGTTTGATGTATTCGTCATAATGTCGCCAATAAAAATGTGTTGGCGTGTGACAGTAGCAAATATGAAGTTGATCTGGTCTGGATTTGCGGACGAATTTTGCCTCGCCATTTCCCGAACTGGAGATGATAATGTCAAATTCGCTAAGATCAAGCTTAGCGAACCACCACTGTCTAAGAAGTGGCAACAATCGTCGGATTTTTGAAAACGGCCATCTTTGTAAATAGCCGGTAATGACTTTGTTGTCTAATCTTTCTCGCCATTCATCGCTACAAAAAGAAGTGTAAATTGGCGCATCTGGGTACAATTTGTGAATTTCCAAAACGACTTTTTCGGCTCCGCCCCCGTAAATCCAATCGTGAACTATGGCAATTTTTGGCTTACTCATTAATTATCTTTCTGGAAAATAACCAAGCAGGTTTTTAATAAAATCGTGATGTCCATCCAGATACTCCAGTTCTGAACATAATATAAGTCAATTCGTCGCCGTTCTTCAAAGCTGATACTGCGCCGACCAGACACTACAGCCAGTCCAGTTAACCCAGACTTAACCGCTAATAAAACGTGTTTTTTGTCGTAGGCGCTTAATTCGTGCGGTACCAGCGCTCGCGGTCCAACTAGGCTGATGTCGCCCTTTACGACGTTAAATAACTGCGGCAATTCATCAAGACTAAAGCGACGAATGAATCGACCAACTGGCGTCACGCGAAAATCATGATCAAGCTTGTCGCCGTTTTTACGGTATTCTTCAATTAGCTCAGGCTTACCAACCATTCGAAAGACCTCTTCGTCAGTTTTGCCGTCAAACTTTGCATAATGTGAGCGAAATTTGTAGACCTTAAACGGTCGATTGTAACGAGTGAGACGTTTCTGTTGTTTGCCGTGCATTAAAATCGGTCCTGCTGGGTCGCTGATTTTTACGGCAATTGCCACCAAAAGCATAATTGGCGAGGCGATGATAATCCCAGCTGTTCCACCGATAATATCCATAATTCGCTTCACAATTCGCCCATAGCCCATTAGCGGCGTTGGATGAGTGTGAATTAGTGGCACAGAATCAATGATGTCGATGGTGTGCTTGGTGGTCATAATTCCGTCAAATTCCGGCGCTTGATAGAAATCCAGATAATGTTTCTGGGCAATTTGATAATGTTCGCTAACGTTTTTTGAGTCGGTTTGGATGATAACGTCAATTTTATCTCTGGTGAGCGCCGATTCTAATGACGAGCGTCGAAGCTTTTTTAATTCAATAGGAATGAACTGGGTTTGCGCAACAATTCCGCTAATCTTAAAGCCAGTTAACGGATTAGTTTCTATAAAATCAGCCAAAACGTGAGTTAAATCACAATTGCCAATTAATACAACACGGCGAGCTCCTAAGCCGCGTTTTAATAGCTTCAGGCGAACAATATTGGCAGCGCTGCGGAAAATCATTAGTAAAATGAAGCCAATTCCAGTGGCATAAACCGCGACAAGCTTGGCTGGGAATAATGGAGTATTGGTAAAGAACGTCACGGAAATCATAATCATAATTCCAGTTATTGACGCCAAAAGTATTTGTCCGAAGTTTCGCAATGGGTGTATGTAAACCTCTCGGTCGTATAGGCCAAAGAAGTAGAACATTACAATCCACAACGGCAGCGTCATAAAAATGGAGGTGATAAAATCCAGAGCATTGATACTGATATGGAATGGTCTAGGATCCAGGGAAATTCGTAAAATATAGGCAATAGTAAATGCGCTCAATAAAGCTAAGATATCAAGAACGACCAGAACAATTTTGAAGTAAAAATCAGACTTTTTCCGCATAATCTCTGGGGTAATTATACAAAAATATGCCGATTATAGCAAAACAATGAATCGTATTTATAAAACTGCCAAAAAACCAAAAATGCACAAACATCGCGATGGTTAGAGATAAGATAAATTGAGCTTTAATTTTACGGATGTTTTTTATGGCGAAAAATATAATTATCAACGGGACAATTAGAAGAGCGAATAGCCCGATGATTCCTAAGCCGCTGAGTAATAATATGTAAAAAACGTAGACCGTTTGGTCTGTTGGAACGTTTACGTGAAGGTGTTTTTGGATGAAATTTCCGAGGTTGCCGAGTCCGACGCCGAAGAAGAACGTTCGTGGTAGTGACAGCCAAGATTTTATGGCTAAATCGCTGGCGCTAAGTCTGTCGTTGGCGGAAGCTTCAACGAAACCAGTGGGCTGGAAAGAATTGTTGCTTGACGGAACGTTTTCGGCGGGTTTTGGTGACGGATTTTTGACGATGGATTTTTGCGGAATCTTAATTTTCCCGAGAGATAATTGATCGACCATACTGACGAAGGTATTGTGCGCAATGAAAGGCGTGTTGGCATATATAATGTTGGCCGATGAGAATAATAAGGCGAATCCGAGTAATAATCCAGCGAAGATGATTGGAAGTTTTTTACACACAAAAGATGCGTCAATTCGTTTTATGAAAGCGATTATAAATAAGGCTGTGATGGCGATAAAAATTGCCAAAAATCCGCCACGAGAGAATGTTAAAGATATGGCGAGAGATGTGAAAAATAGGCTAAATTTGGCTAAGCGAGATTTTGATTGAAATAGCGCAAGGAAGAATGCTGGGAGTAGAGAATTGGCGAAGAACTGCGGTTCGGCGGCGAATAAATTGATTCGTGGAAACCCAAAAACGTCGGCTTTACAGCCAGCGCAAAGCGTACCAAATCCTGTTGGTTCAAAAGTGGCGACGATGAGCTGAATGATCGCTAAAATCCCAAAAACCAGCCCACTCCATAGTCCGACATTGATGAGTTTACGTTTTTCTGATTTTGACAATTCGCTGTAAATTAAGCCAGTGGATAATCCGACGGTGAGTAAGAATAATAGCGATAATGAATATAACGCGGTGCGCAGGCGTGCTTCTGCGAAAAATACGCCGACGACGATGGCAATAAAAATTGCCAAAAATCCGCCGATTAGCCATCGGTTTTTCAACAATTCTTGGCGTTTTTTAAATAGCAAGGGCAAGGAAAATAATAGTAGGCTTACGGCAACGATTTGATATAATCCTACGCGTAAAGATGAAAAATCCAGAATTGATAAGCCGACACTGGGATGCAGGGCGAAGCCGCCGCCAAAAATAACAATAGCCAATAGCCAGAATCGAACGTCGTTAATGTATTTTTTTGCCATACTTTAAGTATAGCGTATGGTGTATACTTTAGATATGAAACTGACGAAAAAGCAAAAAATAATGTTGGATTTTATCGATGGATTTATAAAGGGCAATGGCTACAGTCCGACGCTTCGGGAAATTATGCGCGCTTTGGGCTATAAATCGGTGTCGACGGTAGCGAAACACGTTGATAATTTGGTGGCTGCTGGATTTTTAGAGAAGCAGGACGGCGAAGTTAGGTCTTTGACGCTGAGCAGTGAGAAAAAAGAAGTTTGGTGGCAGAATTTAGCGAAAGAAATTAAGAAGAGAGAAGCCGAAGATGACGAAAAATCACGCTCGGAAGTGGAGATTTTAAAAAAAGCATTGGAAATTGTCCGTCATTAACTTTACAACTACTTAAAAACTCGCTATAATACAAGACATATTCCGGCATAGCTCAGTGGTAGAGCGGTTGGCTGTTAACCAATAGGTCGCTGGTTCGAGCCCAGCTGCCGGAGCCAAATTAGTTTTCTATGAAGCTGTCCTTAATAGGGCAGTTTTATGTAGGTTATTTAACGGATATATTTTATGAAAAAAACTTTCAAATATTACGACATTATTTTAGCTGTATTTGCTGCTATATTATTAATCTCTAATTTAGCAGGGACTAAATTAATTGCTTTTGGTCCGATTATTACAGATGGCGGAGCTATTTTATTCCCAATATCTTATATTCTTTGCGATGTCTTAACTGAGATTTATGGCTATAAATATGCTCGACGAGCAATTTGGGTGGGGCTAGGTATTATGCTTTTGGCGGTGTTGTGCTTTACGATCGTACGTTATATGCCACCGGCACCGGAGTATGCGGATCAGGCTGCGTATGAAGCGGTTTTAGGATTCTTCCCGAGGATTGTTGCAGCTAGTTTGACTGCATTTTTGACTGGATCATTTTTAAATTCGTTTGTATTGGCGAAATTGAAAGTTAAAACTAAGGGCAAAAAACTATGGTTACGATTAATTGGATCGACAGTCGTTGGTGAATTATGTGATACTGTAGTATTCGCTTTTGTCGCGTTCGGTGGAATACTTCAGGGAATGAACATGGTGACGTATATTCTGATTGGCTGGATATTTAAGACTGTAGTGGAGATTGTTTTCTTGCCTATCACATATCGCGTAATAGATAAGATGAAACAGGTCGAAAAAGTTGATGCTTATGACGATAAGACTAACTTTACACCGTTTAGCGTTGACTTGAAATAGTTTGGTTGACCTTTAAAGCATTTTTACAGAATGCTTGTTTATAGTGGTTTGCATGAGAGCAATAACCACACCCCAACCATTGGCTAGGTCGCGACTTGTAGAATCCGATTCTAGCCCATCGCCGTTTCGAGCGATAGTCAATCCATCCGTCGATATAGTTGTGCCGGTGCTGAACGAGGAGAAAATTCTTCAAAGCAGCATTGAAACGCTTGACGAATACATGATGGAAAATTTGCCATATCGTTATCAGATAACAATTGCAGATAATGGCAGCCAAGATAACACCTTAAAAATAGCGAAAAACTTGGCACAAAATCATCAATCAGTTCGTGTCGTGCGACTGGCTAAGCGCGGTCGCGGGCGAGCATTAAAGCAAGTTTGGCAAAGTAGTCGGGCGGATATTCTGACATATATGGATGTCGATTTATCCACTAGCTTGGACGATTTTCTACCGATGATTCAGCCGCTTGTGGCGGGCGAAGCTGGTGTGGGGATCGGTTCTCGATTGACGAAAAAATCAAAGACCAGCCGCGGTTTTAAGCGGGAGTTTATTTCACGGTGTTATAACAAGATTATTAAATTGATGTCACGGACCAAATTTAGCGATGTGCAGTGCGGATTTAAGGCAATTCATCGCGACGTGGCGAAGAGATTTTTGCCAAAAATTAAGGACAATGAGTGGTTCTTCGACACGGAGCTTTTGATTAAAACGGAGCGCGCAGGCGTGCCAATCCACGAGCAACCCGTTACTTGGATTGAAGATACTGATAGTCGTGTGAAGATTGTGAAAACGGCGGTTGACGATTTGAAGGGTTTGCATCGTGTTAGTAAGGAATTGGACAATCGCTCGTGGCTTGAGAAAATGACTCTTCCGATATTACTGATCGCGACGGGTGTGTTGTATATGTTTGGCGCGATGCATAATGGCATGGCAAATAGTTATTACGCGGCGGCGGTTCAGGCTGCTAGTCAAAGCTGGACGTCCTGGCTGTTTGGTGGTTTAGATGCGGCAAATTATGTTTCAATTGATAAGCCACCGCTAGCCACGATGATAATGGGACTTAGCGCTAGGCTGCTTGGATTTTCCAGCTTTTCAATGCTTTTACCTAGCGTGCTAGCTGGCGTTGGCTCGGTCTGGTTGTTGTACTCAGCCGTGAAACGACAATTTGGTTTTAATAGTGCGGCAATTGCTGGAATTACCTTAATGTTAACTCCAGCCGCAGCGTTGATGTTCGGGTTTAATAATCCGGACGCTATTCTGACATTTATGCTCACGGCTAGTGGCTATGCATTCCTTAGATCGTTAGAAGGTAAGCGTCCACTTCTGTGGCTTGGTTTGGCGGGGTTATTTACAGGTCTGGCGTTTAATACAAAAATGCTCCAAGGTTTAATGGTTTTGCCTGCGATGGTGATTGTCTATCTAATATTTGCTAAGCCGCCAATTGTTACGAGATTTCTACATTTGATGTTTGCTGGCGTGATTACGACGGTATCGACTTTATGGTGGAGTGTGCTTGTTTGGCTGACACCGTCTGGCAATCGACCGTGGGTTGGTAGTACGAATGACAATAGTATTTGGAGTTTGATTTTTGGCTATAACGGATTTGGTCGGCTATTAGGAAACCGCGGCGGCGGAGGTGGCAGAACTCCTCCGAGTGGTACTGGTATGGCAATAGCAAGCCCTGGTGGAATGGGTGGCGCTCCCAGTGGTGGTCACGGTCCTGGAGGTACTGGATTCGGTGGACAGACTGGAATATTCAGGATATTTAATAATGATTTCGGACCGAACATCACATGGTTGCTAGTTTTAGCATTAGCAAGTGGCGGACTACTCTTATGGATTTTACGCAAGACTCCGCGGACTAATCGTGGACGAGTGGCGGTGATATTCTGGATACTTTGGCTGATCATTCACATCGTAATATTTAGTATGACTAGCGGCGTGATTCATCCGTACTACGTGGTGGTTATGGCACCGGCTGTCGCGGCTCTGGTTGGAATTGGTGTGCCGTTTCTGTGGGGTGCGTACATTAGACGAAAGTCGTATGCTTGGATTTTGTCGATGTTGGTTGGCGTGACGGCGGTGATTGCGATAATTATTCTTAGCTACGCTGGTACGATGACTTGGCTAATGTGGACGGTTGGCGTTCTGGGGACTATCGGTGTGATTGGGCTATTGGCTAATTTATATATACCGAAACGTTGGCTTCAGAACCTGGCAATTATCACCTCCGTGGCTGCGTGTATGATTGCTCCGGTTGTTTACACGCTGTCGACTATCAACGTCACGCATACGGGCAGCATTCCGACGGCGGGTCCAAATTCAACAGCGATGCAGGGAAGCAATAATGAAAAATCTCAGGCAGACAGCGCGTTGGTTCAGTATCTTTTACAAAACCAAAATGGTGCGACTTGGTTGGTGGCGGTGGATAGCGCTAATGAATCAGCGGCAATTCAGCTAACTAGCGGTCAACCAGTCATGGCAATTGGCGGATTTAACGGCAGCGACACGCCGCTCACGCTTGAGCAATTTAAGCAATTGGTGGCGGACGGTAAATTGAAATATTATGCCGCTAGCTCGCACGGTCATGGTGGTGGTCTAAACGGTGGAAATAGCGAAATCACAAATTGGATTAAGAAAAACGGTAAAGTCGTTAATTATGGAGGTAGTGATGTAACATTATACGAACTATCTGCATAGGAAATAAATCTAACTAAAGGAGAAATATTATGAGAAAATTAGACCAAGAATCTCAAACAACACCAGAAAATATCTTTAACAATTCGGAAAGCACTTCGAATGAAAAACGCTCAATTAGCGTCGGCGCGGCAATGGGAATAGCAATTGGTGGCGTGGTTTTGTGTGGACTGGGATTTGTTGCGGGTATGCAAGTTGGCGGCTCGAGCGGAAGCCAAATGGGCGGACAAGCTGGCGGCCCTCCAGGAATGAGCCAATCTCAAGGCGGTCCTGGCAGGTCTAGGCAGCAATCTGGCGGAAATAGCAGCACGTCTCAATCTCAATCTGATCAATCGGGACAATCGGGTTCATCTTCAGCTGGGCAAACTCCGTCAGCTCAAAATAACACAACTAACACGCCGCCATCAGACGCTTCACAGTCTGGCGTAGCACCGCAACCAACTTCTCAATCCTCTCGACAATAAAAACCTAGTTCTCAATAAAAAATTACCACCTCATCACGGGGTGGTAATTTTATGCAGTTGCAGGTTAGCGCAGAATGAATAGTCCTGCAGCAACTAATGCTAGAGTGGCGATAACACCTAAGAAGACATTAAATCCTGTGTTTGCGAGTAGACTACTTACAGTATTTTGAGGCTTATTAGCTGGGCTATGAGCGGCAGCTGATGGATTTCCAGGCTGCGGCTGTGGCTGTGCTGCCCCAAGGATTGCTGATGTGTCAATAGTCAGAGTACCGCTAAATGTACTTGAAACTGTTCCGATTGTTATACTTCTGGTCCAAGGAATATTCAGTATAGGAGATGCTCCGCTGGCTGGCAGTGACAGTAGCTGAATATTTCCAGGGGTTGCCGTGCTGTTGATAACGTCTGCTGAGTTGGTCACGGAGACTACATTTCCTGCCAAATCCTTTAATGGCGAAGCGAATGATTTGTCGGTAGGTTTAATGTCAACTTTCTGATCCTCAAGATTTAGTGAAGTTAGGGAAGTCAGTCCAGCTAGCGGGCTTAGGTTTGAGATTGAGTTGTGTTTTAATGACAAATTCTTAAGATTCTTAGCAGCTTCTATTCCAGTTAGGCTGGTAATGTTTGAGCTGTCCAGGTTAAGATCTGTCAATTTTTCTAGCTCTACGTCAGTAATTTTTTGATCTGCCGTACGAGTTGTACCAAGTTTTTCTCCTAGTTTTTCATTAAGCAACTTGCGCAGTTCTGTGTCTTTGACTTCAACCTCTTTGGGTTTTCGCATCTCGTATACGCGGACGTAGTCGATTGACATAGTTGCTGGAAAATCTTCTGCGGCACCCACGGAGTTGTGCGCGTCATTCCACGGAGCATCAATGTAGTTGCCGCCAATCGCTAGGTTTAGTCGTAAGAAGAAGTTCTGATCAAAGGGACCATTAGGATTTCCTGTGGAGTTTGAATTCTTAAATTCGGTAATTGTATGATGTAGCTCTCCGTCAATGAAATATTCAAGTTTGCCTTCAGTCCATTTTACGCCGTATGTATGCCACTCTGTAGTGTCATGAGTGTCGAACTTGGTTGATGGAATAATGCCTTGGCGACTTCTGTGGCCTCCAGTTTGACCGGTTGGCGTATTCTTATCTCGCCAGTGTGCGTCAGAAGCAGCAAATTTGTAGTTAGAGCCTTTTGTCTCTACAATATCAATTTCACCGCTGTTAGGCCATTCTCCGTATTTCTTATCGGAAGGACTCATCCAAAAACCAGGCCAAGTACTTTTGTTCTTTGGCATTTTTATACGAGCTTCGATGTAGCCGTATTTAAAATCTGCCTTACCTTTTGTCTGTACGAAGCCAGAAGTGAAATCTCCAGTTTTAGTATTACCAGTACATGTTTCGCCTGGTTTATATAGTCCAACTAGATTTAGGCTACCGCCGTTAACATTGACGTTTTCCGGTCTGTTTCTGTAGCAGTTTTGGACTTGTTGGTTTTCGTCTTTCCATCCACTAGTATAGTAATCCCATTTAGTTTCATCTAGCGAATTTCCGTCAAACTCATCACGCCAAACGGGTTCTGGATTCCAGTTTTCACTATCTGTTGGCGGATATGGACTTCCTGTGCCTTTAGCGTTATCTATAGGCAGAGTAAATAACGCTCCGCCAATAACAACACCAACGGTCATTACCGCAGTTACTATTTTAAATTTTGTATTTAAAAAACGTCTTTTTATTAACATTTTTTGTTTTCTTCCAATACTTCTTTATCTATTGATAGTATAGCAATAAGCACAATAAAAATAAAAGCAGAATAGTTAATTTTACAGCAAAATTAAAGAATGCTCGTTTATTATAATAACCAGCATTAATCAGAGAAAGGGCTATTATGAATAATTCACAAGCAAAAGAAGTTAATTTAACAACGAACGAGGCGTTAATTTTACAACAAATCTATGAAGATGGTGGTGATGATGTCGTAATTTTGGCTGGGCAAATTGGTTTGTCGCGTCGAACGGCGATAAATATCTTATCAGACCTGCGTCACAAAGGCCTGATGGTAATTGATCAGACATATGGTAATGCGTGGGTGCAATTAACGACACGTGGCAAACGGCTGGTTCAGAAAATTTGGCCGGAAGCACAAATGATAGCGACACACTAATAGATGTGAAATTGTTGAGATATAAAGGTATAATATATCTGTGAGAATTTTACTGATTGATTATGATGTTATAATTTATGCATGGGAACATTGCCAGATCACGATAAATTATTAACCGACAGAGCCTTACAGCGTGCGGCGACGGAGCTAAACGTTGATTTATCTGAATTACGGATCACGCCAGTAAGTGGCGGCTTTTCGCTTAATCGCCGAGCGTTAGTGTCGTCTGGTGATCGAACGATTTTTGTTAAAGAAGTTGATACTAATTTATTGTCGGATGAAGGCGAGCGAGAACTAGGCTGGCTAAAAAAAGATTATGCAGTAACGTGTTTGTTACAGAAAACTTATCCGCAATATGTTGCTGATTGGACTGAATTGGCTGATGATGGTCACGTGTTGATGACGAGCAGTTACGCTTCGTCAGATGGGTGGTTGTGGCAGCCTCCGACGGATAACTCTGTCGCGGAACGTTATATTTCGACGGTGATAACCGCGGTTCGCGAGTTGGAAAAAATAAAATTGCCGCAGGAGCTAATTGAAGAATTGCAACTACAACCGTTTGCGACGGAAAAGCTTGGTTTAGATGATGGGATTGATCAGATTATTGCTGACGCTGATATTCGTCGTCGGTTGATTGATAACTATCAAAAACTATTGCCAAATCAGCTGGAGATTAATCAGCGGCGTTGTCAGGCTATAATTGAGCTGTTAGAAAAGCGCGATGAGTTGATTGATATTTCGGCGCGCGCTAAAGAATTTGCCAAGCAGACGGAAGATTGCTTTAATCATTCGGATGTTCGTAGTGACAATTTGGCATTTAATCCGCAAACTGGCGAGTTGAAGTTGGTTGACTGGAACTGGGCTTCTTATGTACCCCAGGGGTCTGGTGCGACAGAATTTCTGGTTGATATGGCGCGCCATGGTCATGACGTAACGCCGTGGCTAGGTGAGTTGAACGCGGAAATGCTGACGTCATTTGTCGGATTTTTCCTTACACGTAGCCTAAAACCGCCGCTCAAGCCGGGTGATAATCTTCGTCAAATGCAGGCGTTATCAGCGGCTGTTGCTTATGATTTACTGGAGCGTATGTGACGGCTTCTCGTCCGCTAATCATTCTTCGCGGTAATTCTGGTTGCGGCAAAACCAGCACGGCGCGCTTACTCCAGCGTCAACTAGGCTACGGCACGATGTTGGTGTCACAGGATGTGGTGCGCCGGGAAATACTGCGCGTGAAAGATAGCGAAAGCAATCCGGCGATTCAGCTGATTTACGATCTATGCATGTATGGCAATAATGTTGACTATACGGTGATTTTGGAGGGTATTTTGAGCAATAAAAAATACGGCGCGATGCTGCGCCGGCTGCTGGATGATTTTCAGGGTGAAAAACTGATTTATTATTTTGACGTATCGTTTGAGGAAACGGTGCGCCGCCACGCTACCAAGCCAAGCGCTCATGAATTTGGCGAATCAGAAATGCGCCAGTGGTGGAAAGATCAAGATGTTTTGAATGTACCAGGCGAGCAGCGAATCGGTGAACAGCTGTCTCAGGCAGAAATTGTCGATCTGATTCACTGCGACGTTTTGGTATTATCAGAGGGAGCAAATACTTCCGCATCTCGTATGTAAATAATACAATGTACTTTCATTGACAGACGCTATATATCGCGTGTATATTCAATATTAAGCACTACATATGGTGTTTTAGAAAATAAATAACGTTTTTTGCAACATGCGCTCACTGGAAAGGTTGGGCTGGTTTGCTATTTTTATAAACAAGGAGGGGGAATGTATAAATCAATTAAAAAACGCGACGGTCGAACTGCTAAATTTGATCGGAAAAAAATTGAAAAGGCAATTGAAAAGGCGGGACTGGAAACTGGTGAATTTGACGCCGCTCAAGCAGTTGAATTGACCGACAAGGTTTTGGGTGTTTTAGAAACTCGTAACCAAAAGCGTCTACCAAGCGTTGAAGATATTCAGGACATTGTTGAGGATGCGTTGATTGATTCTAAGTTTAAGAAGACTGCAAAGGCGTACATTATTTACCGCGATCAGCATAAAAAATTGCGCGAAATTACCTCTAATGCACATGTTGATTTGATTGATAAATATCTGGAAAATTTGGACTGGAAAGTTAATGAAAACTCTAATATGGGCTACAGTCTTCAGGGTTTGAATAACTATGTTTCAGCGGAAATTACGAAGACTTACTGGCTGGATAAGATTTATACATCGAAAATCGGGCAGGCTCACAAAGAAGGCGACTTGCACATTCACGACCTTAACTTGCTAAGTGTTTATTGTGTTGGTTGGGACCTAACTGACTTATTACAAGAAGGATTTACTGGCGTGGCTGGTAAGGTTGCCTCTAAGCCAGCTAAGCATTTCCGATCAGCGCTTGGTCAAGTCGTAAACTTCTTTTATACGTTGCAGGGCGAAGCGGCTGGTGCGCAGGCTTTCTCTGATTTTGACACATTATTAGCACCGTTTATTCGTGCCGACAAATTGAGCTATAAAGAAGTAAAACAGGCTATTCAAGAATTCGTCTTTAATGTTAATGTGCCGACTCGTGTTGGTTTCCAGACACCGTTTACCAACATTACACTTGACCTTGAATGTCCAAAACACATGGCAGATAATCCAGTGATTATTGGTGGCGAAATGCAGGACACGACTTATGGCGAATATCAAGAAGAAATGAATATGCTAAACAAGGCGCTGCTGGAGGTTCTTTCTGAAGGCGACGCTAATGGTCGAGTCTTTACGTTCCCAATCCCAACGGTTAATATCACTAAGGATTTCAATTGGGATAATCCAGTGATTGAAAGTTTGTGGGAAGCTAGCGCTAAATACGGCATTCCATACTTCTCAAACTTCATTAATTCCGACATGGATCCAGAAGATGCGCGCTCGATGTGCTGTCGATTGCGTATTGATAATCGTCAATTGGAATATCGTGGCGGCGGCTTGTTCGGCTCAAATCCAATGACTGGCTCGGTTGGTGTGGTGACGATAAACTTGCCACGACTGGCGCTAAAATCCAAGAACGAGAAAGAGTTCTTTAAGGGATTGGCTGAACTTATGGATATGGCAAAAGACAGCCTGGAAACTAAGCGTAAAGTTTTGGAGCGATTGACCGACGCTAATTTGTATCCGTACACCAAGTTTTATTTACGAAACATTAAGCAACGCTTCAATCAATATTGGAAAAACCATTTTTCAACTATCGGTTTGATCGGCACAAATGAGGCGGCGCTTAATTTGCTGGGCGTTGATATTGGCACGGAAAAAGGTAAGGCTTTTGCTGAGAAAACGCTTGATTTTATGCGCGATCGTTTGGTGGAATATCAGAAGGAAACTGGCAATAATTACAACCTTGAAGCAACGCCGGCTGAAGGCACAACGTATCGATTGGCACAGCTTGATAAAGCCAGCTTCCCAGATCGAGCGCACTTTGCCAACGGAATTGGCGCGGACGTTAAATGTCCGTTCTATACCAACTCTAGCCACTTGCCAGTTAATTACACGGACGATTTGTTTGAGTTGATGGATCTTCAGGACAATTTGCAAACCAAGTACACGGGCGGCACGGTGATTCACTTCTTCTTAGGTGAGCGCATGGACGATCCGCAAACTTTGAAAAAATTGGTGAAAACGATTTGTGAAAATTACAAATTGCCATACTTCACGTTCAGTCCAAGCTTCTCAATTTGTAAGAATCACGGCTATATTGTTGGTGAGCATCCAGAATGTCCAAAGTGTGGTGAAGCGACTGAAGTTTACTCACGTGTGGTTGGTTTCTTACGTCCAGTTTCTCAATGGAATAAGGGCAAGCAAGCGGAATTTGAAATGAGGGAGCATTATGACGATGCCGCCGAACACCAGCGACTTAGCGCCGTCGCGGCAGCTTAAGGTGTCAATCGGTGGAATTCAGAAGCTGTCGCTCGTGGATTATCCAGGGCACGTGGCGGCAGCTCTGTTTCTCTCTGGTTGTAATATGCGCTGCGGTTATTGCCATAATCCTGAATTGGTATTACCTGAACGATTGGCGCCGAGTATTCCAGTTGATGAAGTAATGATATTTCTAAAATCGCGAGTTGGTCGGCTGGACGGCGTGGTGATTTCTGGCGGTGAACCAACGGTAAATGAAGATTTGCCGGAGTTATGTCGGATGATTAAGAAACTTGGTTTTGATATTAAATTGGATACCAACGGCACGCATCCAGATATAGTTCGCGGAATGGTCGAAGAAGGGCTGATTGACTTTATTGCGATGGACGTAAAAGGTCCGCTGGAAAAATATGTTGAAATTGCGGCGCGACCGATTGATTTGGAGGTGATCAAGGAGAATGTTCGGTTGATGATTGATTCGGGAATTGATCACGAATTCCGTACGACGATTGTCCGCGAGCAATTGGAAGTTAGCGATTTTGAGAAGATTGGCGAGCTAGTTAAGGGCGCGAAGAGATTTGCTCTGCAGCATTTTCGCACTGGCACGACAATTAGCCCAAAGTTTGCAAATTACCACACTTTTACCGACGAAGAATTTAGAGAAGCTCAGAAAATAATGGAAAGGTACGTTGGAGAATGCGTGATTCATTAACGGTTGAAATTGTGCGCGTCCGTCAGGAAAATCCTGAGGTGAAGACGTTATATTTTGCGCGACCGTTCGACTTTACCGCCGGACAATATATTACGGTTTTTATTGATGGTAGTAGCGTGCGTGAAGGGAAGGCTTATAGTATTTCTTCTACTCCTGACGATGAGCTAATGTCGATTACCGTGAAGAACGTTGGTGGTGAATTTTCTAGCTATTTATGTTCGCGAAACGTTGGCGATAAATTACAAATTAGCCACGCTTACGGCGATTTCAATCCGCAAACAGAAAGTCCTTTGGTCGGAATTGCTGCGGGCTGCGGACTTAGTCCAATTTGGAGCGTTATGGCAAGTTCTAGCCAGCCGACGTTTTTATATTTTAGCCAAAAATCGCCAGAATATATGGTTTTTGAAAATGAGCTAGCGGTGTCAAATATTAAAGTGAAGAAGTTTAGTACTCGCCAGCAAGTCGAAGAAAAAGATGGTTGGTTTAACGGTCGATTTGATGTAGAAAAAATTGTTCACGAAATACCAGAAGATGCGCATTTTTTGGTCTGTGGAAGTTTGCCGTTTGTTAGAGATGTTTGGCAAAAATTATCCGCCGCTGGTGTGAGCGAATTAAAAATTTCAACGGAGACTTTTTTTGAGCAATGAACGAAGGTTTGGCAAATGGAGCGGGTGATTTTGATGTTTTTTCAGCGTTGAATGGTGGCGCTAATTTTCAGGGTTTATCTTCAGCAGAAATTGATGATGCTACTGCTGAATTAAATTTGGTAGAAGCGGTTGCTAGCGGTGAGAAAATTGATACGTCATTTGCCGAAGAAAGCGAAGCGGAAACAACAGAAGAATGTTTGAGTGACGAAAGGCGATCGGAAATTTGCCAAAACGTAGTCAGCGCAGCGTGCGCCAGTTGTGCTGCGGCGGGAACTTGCTCAATACTAAGAATGCGAAATTTTGCCAAAGAGAACTTACAGCCGGTAGCAGAAGAGCCGAAGAGTTATTTGTCTGACTTAATGAATGATGATTGTGATTTTGTTGTTGCTGGATATGTCAGTGCTGATGATGAAGAGAAATCGTCTGAGCCGTTTGGAAAAAATAGTCCATCGGAAAATGAAAAAACTGAATCCGTATCAGAAAAACCTGCGGTTAAGTCGGAGGCGAGCGATGATGATGCGTCGATACGCGTGTCGGCGGAAAATAATGAGGCTAACAAACCGACGGATGATGAATGTTTGAATAGTGAAAGTGTGTCATCGGAAAATATTCCAAGCGCGAAAATGATCAAAGAAAATATCCCGCCGAAAATCAACGAAGAGCCGGAGGAGACTGAGGTGGCTAGTCAAATTAACTTGATGGACTCGGAAGACGTCGATGAAAAAATAGATATGTCTTCTGAGAATCAAGCTCCGACTGTTGATAAAGAGGATAAATTGCCGAGAGAATTACCTATAAAGGAAGATAGCCATGTAGGGGATGAAAATAATATAAACTCTGCACCGATTTTGGAAGATTCTACTCCAAGGGAAGATCTGGTCGAGAAAGCTATTTCTAATGAGCCAAATTCCTTGCCTGTGCGTGGTTTTGTTCAAGTCAATAATGAAATTGATGTGGCGATGGACGACAATAATAATGTGCCAGCTGAGGTGGAGTTGAACGATGAGGCTGTGCGTAAAAGAATTGAATCTGCTGAATTGACAGAAAATAAGAAGGATTTGCCAATTTTACCGCAACGCGATTTTGATGAGTGTGAAGTATATTTTGGAGATTCGGAGAATGTATCTACGTTTGAGATTTCTGATGATCGTGCGGTTGTGAGCAAAACGGATAATGCGGTGGATGATTTGGGTGATTGTATAGAATTGAGCGAAGAAGTTACGCATGAATTGGAAGAATTGCCGACTAATAGGTCTGAAATAATAGGACAATTTATTCCTGATTTGAAATTAGCCGATGATGCAATTGATCAGAATAATATCGTCGATGAGGCTGTAAAAAAAGTCGCGAAAAAAGCTGAATTGACTGAAGAATGCGGCGAATTGATTGTTGCAGATGATTGTGATGAGTCAAAATGCTCTGTAAAAATTGAAGAATCGAGCGATTGTTGTGATGACATTGATAATGTTTTGAAAGAGGATTTAAATATTCCAGTTCTTCAAGAAATTCCTGTTTCGTCAGATAATTTATCGGAGGAAAAAGCTAATTATAATTGTGACGAAGATGATGCGAATAATACAAATATATCCAGCGTTTATCCGGGGATTTGGGCTGATGATAGTCCGTTGAATCCGGAAGATGATAAGACTTCGAACGTTAGTTATAATTCTAGTGTACTTTTTCAGCTGATAGCATTAGTTGGTTCGTTGGCGGTTAGAATTGTTATCAAGAAACAAGAAGAATTGTGTAAATAGATATATAATAAGCGTATGAATGATAAAGAAAATATTATTAGTGTCGCTCGTGCTATTATTCGCATTGGTGACGCCGCTGAAAAAGCCAAAGATTATGGTTTGTTGAAATCGCTAGAGGAAATGGTTGGTCAGCTGGCTCGACATAACGTTAAGGACGCTGAGGTTGATATGCGGTTGCTGCTGGAATATGTTAAGTCATTGAACGATTGTGAATGTTGCCGAGCATCTAACAGCGAGATGAGTACTGCTGATTTGGTGAATGAAATAAATCGACAATTAGCGCATCTTAGTCAGGAGCAAGTGGATAATTCTAGTAAATCGGCTTTGGAATTTGAGCCGACAGTTCATTTAGTGACTGCGAATTATGCCAAGGATGAGAATGGGACGACCTCTGGCGTATCAATAGCTTTGGTTTTTAATAAAGATGGCTCGGTAAGTGCGCCGCGCGATCATTTTTTGAATGCGGAATTGCTTAATTATTTTAACGATAATCATCAGGTCGATTATCAATTTATTGAAGATGATTTACCGCCGAAACTTCAGGATTATCAATTAGTTGCGGGAACGGCGGAAGCGAGAGAAATCTTGCCGCGGGAATTGGAAGTGATAGATTTTTAAGATTTTATGAAAATCTCCGTACACATTAAACCGAACTCTCGCCATCGTGAGGAAGTTGTGAAAAATGATGACGACACATTGACGGTTTATGTCAAAGACCCAGCAATTGAAGGTCGAGCCAACGCGGCGGCTATTAAATTATTAGCAAAACATTTTAAGGTTGCGCCGTCCAAAGTTAAATTAGTGCGCGGTGCAACTTCAAAATATAAGATATTTGAGATTGATTTAATTTACGGATAGACGGCGCCTGGTGTCATATCGCCGATTAAATTTTGTACTGTTACGAATGAATAGCCTTGTTGTTTGAGTGAGTCAAGGATACAAGGAACGGCATTTACGGATGTCGGATGAATGTCGTGCATTAAAATCACAGCTCCGTTGCGAGCGCCAGCGACAGCCCTTGAGCAGACGATTTCGCTATTACGATCAGCCCAGTCGCGCGTATCGACAGACCAAACAACTGCCGACATTCCGCGTTGACGGAATTGCTCCAAAACCGCCCGATTAAA
>CAUSLX010000007.1:0-19443 GCA_963532505.1 uncultured Candidatus Saccharibacteria bacterium
GACAAAAGATGCCGTGAGAATGAGCGTGCGGGATTTTGGACCGATGATGAGTTTGAAGGAATATCGGCTTTTGCTTGATGAAATGGAAACGCGAAAAACCGTTCGAACAAGGCCGGAAAGTAGCGGGCTGGGGATTTACGTGGCGAATCAATTTGCGCGGGCGATGAACGGGCGGATTGGTCTGATTCGTCACCGTGATGGATTGACTTTTTATGTAGAAATGCCAATTAGTCGGCAGTTGAGTTTGATATGAAAAAACTGTTAATCGTTGAGGATGATAAGAATTGGGCGGATATTCTGGGCAAGTTTGCCGCGGATGTTGGCGCGGAATATCGAGTGGCGGTTTCTGGTGGTCAAGCGATTGAAATTATTGACGATTGGAGACCTGACGCTTTAATTTTGGATATGTTGTTGGCTGGCGAAACGGCGATTGCTCTGTTGAATGAGCTGCGATCGTACGCAGATTTGGCGAGTTTGCCGATTGTGGTTTGTACGAATATTGACGTTAAAATGGACGATTTGCGTCCGCTTGGCGTGAAGGCGATATTAAGCAAAACATCGATGCGTCCGAATGAGGCACGGGCGATTTTTCGCGAGGTTCTAAATGACGGGGCAGAGTGAGCGAGTAAAAGCAATTGTTTTGAGGCGAACGAATTACGCCGAAGCTGACCGAGTTTTGCAATTATTAACGCCAAAAGGTCGACGCAGTGTGATTGCCAAAGGCGTGCGACGCGAGCGCAGTAAATTGGCGGGCGGAATTGAATTATTCGCGATTTGCGACGTGGTTATTCGTTCTGGTCGGGGCGATTTGGGGCTATTAACTTCCGCTCGATTGTCGGCGTTTTATCGGCATATTTTGGAAGATTATGATCGGATGCAGTTTGCATATTCGGTGATGAAATTGGTTTCTGCGGCGAGTGAAAACATTGACGAACCAGAGTGGTATTATGTGCTGAGTCAAGTTTTGGAGCAATTGAATAATCCTGCAATAAACCAAAAATTGATTGAAACGTGGTTTTATTTGCAATACGCGAGTTTGCTGGGCGATGAATTGAATCTTCGTACGGACGTAACGACAGCGGCGCTACTGCCAGATAAAAAATATATGTATGACAATGCGGAAAAAGGTTTGAGATTGGCGGAGCAGGGCGATTTGGGTGCGGACGCTATTAAGTTGCTGAGGCTGATCCAGGCGAAGCCACTCGCGAATGTGGCGCAAATTGGCGGAATAACTGAGGTTATAAACGATTGCTGGCTGACTGCCAGACAGCACGCCGCGGTGTAAAATTGCTCGTAAAATGGTATAATTTAGGAAATAATGTGAATCGCCATGTTGCCAACATGGAGAAAGGTTTTTTCAATGAGTCAAGCAAAAATGGAAGATATTATTAGCCTGTGTAAGCGCCGTGGTTTTATTTATCAGGGTTCTGATGTTTACGGCGGTTTGTCTGGAACGTGGGATTATGGTCCGCTTGGCGTTCAATTGAAGCGCAACATTATGAATTTATGGTGGCGAATGTTTGTTGACGAGCGTGATGATGTATATGGTGTCGATGCGGCGATTTTGATGAATCCGAAAGTTTGGAGGGCAAGTGGACACGTCGATACGTTTGTTGATCCATTGTGCGAAGATATGGTTAATCACCGCCGTTTTCGTACGGATCATATTCTTAAAGACAATGGAGTTGATGCGGACGGCTTGACGATGGAGCAAATGGATGAAGTGATTGCGGAACGGGGAATTAAAAGCCCAGACGGAAATCCACTAAGTAAATCTCGCACGTTTAATATGATGTTTAAGACGAGTGTCGGCGCCACTGAAAGTGAAGACAGCGTTGCGTATCTTCGTCCAGAAACTGCTCAGGGAATTTTTACCAATTTTAAGAACGTTGTTGATAGTTTTTATCCAGACTTGCCGTTTGGAATTGCTCAGCAGGGCAAAGCGTTTCGTAATGAAATTGCGCCGCGAGATTTTGTTTTCCGTTCTCGGGAGTTTGAGCAAATGGAGATTGAATATTTTGTCAATCCAGAAAATTGGCAGGAAGCGTTTGATGAATTACTTAAGGCGACGCACGAGTTTTTGGAGGCGCTAGGATTAAATCCTGATAATATTCACGAGTTGGATGTTCCAGCGGAAGACAGGGCGCATTACAGTAAGAAAACGATTGACATTGAATACGATTTTCCAATTGGCAAGGAAGAGCTGATGGGAATTGCATATCGCACCGATTTTGACCTGATGAACATTCAGCGCGTCAGCGGAAAGAGTATGGAATATACGATCAAGGGGACGAACGAGAAGTTTGTACCGCACGTGATTGAGCCGAGTTTTGGTGTCGAGCGGGCACTGATGGCGATGTTGTCGAGCGCGTATCGCGAGGACGAGCAGAACGGCAGCAAGCGTGTCTATCTGGCACTTCCAGAGCATTTGGCGCCAGTTAAATTTGCTGTTTCGCCGCTACTTAAGAATAAGCCAGAATTGGTGGAGAAGGCGCGTGAAATTTACGCCAACCTATCTAAGAAAAATCCTGGACGTGTTATGTGGGATGACAATGGAAATATTGGTAAGCGTTATCGCCGTCAGGATGAAATTGGTACGCCACACTGCGTAGTTGTCGACTTTCAGACGCTGGAAGATGATACCATTACTATTCGTGAGCGAGATACGACGGAGCAGAGGCGAGTTAATATAAAAGATCTTGTATAGGAAGGTGTAATGACGAAAATACTTGCAATTATTTCTACTCATGGCAATGAGTTATTAGGACCGAACGTGCTTTCGTATATGTTGAATAAACGTTCGGAGCTATTGGAGTATGTTGATTTTATGGTGGCTAATCCCAGAGCTTATTCGCAGAACGTTCGATATGTTGAGTCTGATTTGAATAGGAGTTATGGGTCTGATTTGGATACGTATGAAGCACGACGATCGAAATCTATAGAGGATCGAATTAAGTTGTTGCAGCCAGAATTGGTGCTAGATTTTCATACGACCACTGCTGAGCAGCCAGATTTGCTAATTACCGCGAACATAGAAGATAAAGTCTCTCGTGATTTTATTAATGCGAGTGCGATTAAAGATGTGTTAGTTGTTGAGCCACTTAATGATATAACGACTGTAGCTCCGCATTTTGTGGCTTATGAGGTGCCAAATTCTCATTTGAATGCCGATTTATATGAACGGATCTGTACGGATATTCGGAGATATCTAGACGGAAAAGTATCATATCAAGAGCATGTTTTTTATAAGATGATAGGGAAAATTTTACCAGAAGAAGTGCAGGCGGATTCTGGTCTTGAGAATTTTGTATATAGTGATGCACTTGGGGCAATTCCGTCGTTCCTCGGAGAGGAAGCATATCGACAGGACGGTACGTATGCCGGTTTTAAGTTAGAAAAGTTCATATAATAACACAAGATCACTTACGTGTTAGTTGAGTAAATAATTGTGATATAATTGCTATCATGTCAAACGCCATAAACGGACAACTTATCACACACGATTCAGAAGGAGCTATCAAGCGCGATTACCTCTATCGCGTTTCCATAAAGGCTCTGATTTATAACGACGCTGGGCAGATTTTGGTCGTTAAAGAAGACGGGCGACCGTTTTGGGATTTTCCTGGCGGCGGAATGGATTATGGTGAAACTTTTGAGTCGGCTTTGAAGCGAGAATTATATGAAGAAGTTGGCTATAAGGGCAATCTTCGCTATCAACTTTTTGACGCGTCAGACGAGATTTATGTTGAGCGAATTGATGCTAATCAAATTTGTTTTTCTTGTCGTGTGTGGACGGAAAATTTTGATTTTTCAGCGGGCGTTGATGCGGACGAAGTAATGTTTATAGATCCTGAAGAGTTGCGACTCCAAGAGAGCGAGTCGGGCGCGCCGCTTCGATATAAAGTGCATTTGAAGTGGCAGAAATTGTGTGGCGCAAATAGTTTGCCGACAGAGTAGTATTGACTTTCTCCATAAAATAGTATAGAATATCAGGCATGGAAAAAAGTACAGGTGGCGTATCTTTTGATTGATATAGCTAATGTATAAGGTTTTGTGTATGAAGAAAACTGATAATTACGGCGCCAGGGTTAAAATCGAGAATATCGTCGGGGGGGGGCGACCTTAGTAAAGTCGATGAGAATTCGCTATTTACACTATTGACCAGATTAGCTATTGGAGAAGGTCGGATTTTTGATATGAGTATAATATTGGCTAGTCGTGATGATAAATATTCGGGACACGATGAATTAGCGGAGAAGCGTCTCCCTAGCCGATCCACATCCATACAATCGCCATCTCAGTTTCCGTATGATAGGATTGAATTGCGAAGCTGGCGAGATAAGCTGGGTGTGCAGTCTTTCGGCAGAATGAAAGGGGATTTCGACAATGATGCTTATTTTTCTTCAGATAATGCGAAATATCTCATGGGGCGGGTGGCTGCCGTGGCTGTTGGACTTTGTCTGGAAACGCCTTTACAAGAGCTGGATTCTGTTAAGGAATTTTCAGCCGAGGAACTGACGGAAGCGTGGCCGAGGCTTAGATACGGAATTTAGGAAATGGCGAAGCAGCTACGGGAACGTGGCGATCGCGTGCTGGTGCTGGGTAAAACTTATGATCCGCAAAAACACGGAGAAGGTTTTCCACTGGATGTTTATTATTCGGATCAAGTGGAAGCGGCGTCGGCGCGAATTGAGCAGATTTTAAACGGCGATGATATTGACCAATTTGTGTGGGCGGCTGGATATGGCTGGCGCGGCAATTTTGAAGGTCAGCCAGACGCTCGCTCCATGGCGGAAGTTAATTTTTCAGGCGCGTTGCCGTTGGTTCAATGGGCTTGGCGTAAGATGTCAACGCAGAATCGTAAGTCTGTACTAACGATTATCGGGTCGACAAGTAGCGTTAAAGCGCGCTCAGATGAAGCTGTGTATGTTGCGACGAAGCACGCTCAAGCGGGTTTAGCGCGAAGTTTGGGGATGCAGGCGGATGAGCAAAAACTTCCAGTCAGGGTTGCGCTATTTTTACCGGGCGCTATGAAAACTCCGTTCTGGAACGGTCGAGAACTTCCGGCTGATTATATGTTTTTTAATGATCCTGCGAAAATTGCCACACACATTATCAACGCGATTGATTGTCAGCAGCAACCGTTTTTGGAATGGGCGTTGCCAAAAGGTACGTTGGTTTAGGCTTTCTAAGGTGCTATAATTCAAGCATGACGGATAGTTCGAATAATGATTATTTTGGGGTAAAAATTGTAGTTATTGGTGGCGGAACGGGAAGTTTCACGCTGCTTTCTGGATTGAAAAAATATACACACAGCATTACAGCGTTGGTCAATATGGTCGACGACGGTGGCTCAACTGGCGTGTTGCGCGATGAATTGGGCGTGTTGCCGGCGGGCGACGTCAGGCAATGCCTGGTGGCGTTAAGCACTTCGCCGAAAGTTCGTGATTTGTTCAATTACCGGTTCGGCGAGGGCAGTATGAAAGGTCACGCGTTTGGTAATTTGTTTATGGCGGCGCTGGAAAAGATGACAGGAAGTTTTGCTGATGCGGTGGAATTGGCTAGCGAAGTTTTGGGTGTTAATGGCCGAGTTTATCCGATTACTCTGGACGATACAACGATGTCGATTAAGCTGAAAGACGGCACGGTTGTTGATGGTCAGCACGCGGCTGAGTCGCTAAAGATTCCGCGCGGCGAGCGGCCGTGGCTAGAGCTTAAACCGCCAGCTACGATTAACCCGCGAGCCCGTCAAGCGATTTTGGATGCCGATTTGGTGGTGATTGCGCCGGGGCTTTTATATGGTAGTTTGGCGCCAGCGTTGTTGGTTCGAGGCGTTACTCGTGCGCTTGCTGAAACGAAGGCGAAGAAAGTCTATGTTTGCAATTTGGTCACAAAACCAACGCAGACTGATGGATTTACTGTGGCGGATTTTGCGGATGAAATTGAGCGTTTTTCAGGGGTGAATATGGATTATGTGCTTTACAATAATCATCGTCCGCCAGAGGAATTGATAAAGAAATACGCCCACGACGGCGAATATTTGGTCGAGTGGGATAAGGAATCGCTGAAGAAAAAGCATTATTATGCGTCAGGCAAGCGTTTGATTGCTGATGACGTATGGGTCAACACGAACTCCAGCAGCGATCCGTTAGCAGCTCAGCGTAGCTTGATTCGTCACGATGCCGACAGGGTAGCACGTGAATTGATGCGGATTTATTTTGCGTAATTTATTTATCTAGACATCCTAGATAGACAACTATACTTGCAAAGTTTTATAGTTTGTGATATAATTTACAAGCTGATTATGACAAGTAAAGAAGTAAATAAACGTTCACCAGACAATATTATCAACCCTTGCAGTCAAGGCGAAATTCTTTCTGACCGTAAATGTCTGGCTAAGGAGTTGGTGGAAACATTTAGCGGAGACCATTTAACTCCGTCGCGCAGATTTGCCGCGAATATTATTATAGAGATGCCAGAAGATATAGAGGGTAGGCGGCGGATTGACTACATTAGGAAGGCTCTTGATGGTGCACCTAAAGAGATTGACCAAGACGTAGTTATAAGTATATTGGAAGACTATAAGGTCTTACAGGATGCATTTTTATCGTATATTGACGGTGTTGATAAAGATTCACTGGCGGGAAGGGCGCTAAAGCTTGAGGATAATCAAGTGATCCCTGACGATTTAGATGTAGATGGTGATGGCTACAGTAAGAGCCCGTGGGCTGAAAACCCACCAATTCCGGCGCCACATATTGATGACTTAATAAAGATGTTCTCAACAAAAGACGAGGGTCAGGGCCTAGGTCTGGAAACCGCGATGATTGCTGGGGCTATAACTCTAGCTAATCTAAAAAGTGCCCCTTATCATAGTGTATTTGCGTATAAATGTGCAGTATTTGCCGAAAACTTTTTAATTCCAGTGTGTAGTATTAGTGGGTTGGATAACTTAGAGTCCGAGCTGAAAGATGAAATTGACATTATGACGGGGCGTAATATTGGAGATGCTTTATACCGCAAGGATGCCCTGAGTAATGATATCGATTCAACTATGAATGAGGTTGATAGGATCGTGTCGTTACATTTTGGAAACAGGCATTCAACTGATCCTGCACGATTTGATTTTGCTATAGGGAATTTTAACGGTGCGCTTTCTGAAATGCTGGGAGAATCAAATTTGAAGCCTGCCGTAAATACTAATTCTTTACATAGTACGTTTTTTGGATCTGGTACTGTAAAAACCTCAAATGGGTCAGAATTAGGAGTAAGGGCTCGAGGCAAGGGTCGTGGCTCATATTGTAAAAAATTGTTACAACTTATAGGTTACTACGATACACATTCTCAGCCTCTAAAAGATGTGGGAGAATTTCACCCCATTGACCTATATGGTATGACAGTAATTTGTAATGACAATGAACAATTGGCTGATTCATATGCGAATGCTGTAATTAGAGCTAATAATAGCGGTAAAATTGCTCTGCATCCAGCTCCAGGTCGAAAAAATGAGTGTTTTGTAATTAAGGGTTCTTTAGATTTCCAGGAAAAGATTCGTCAGAAAATCCTCGATAAAATACCGGACGTTGACATGAGAATGTTTAGTTTTAAAAATAGCGGTAGTGGTTTTACTGACGCAAAGATTACGGGGTTTTACGAAACGGGTGACGGAATAGTCCTATATGCTCCGTTTGAGTTGCAATTTTCCACACCAGACGCTCGTTTATTAGCTCGGACTAGCAAGAAGGCGGCTCATTTCTTCTTTAAATTGCGTAAAATCTATGGCGATTTGGTGAGTATGACCGACGAGACGGCTGATGCGGTAATTGATATTTGGCAGCGTAAACAAGATTACTTTAATATTCCTGACAACAGCGCTAAAGAGAAGCATCTGACAAACCAGAGTCGTAGGCGTGTAAGTGAGTTTAAAGTTGCTTACAGAAAACTAGAGAAAAAGCGCCGCAATATAGCTAAAAGGGCTATCATTGGTATATAATTACACTAATGACAACTTACTATACTGATGGTTCTGCTTCGCCAAATCCTGGTCCTGGGGGATTTGCAGTTATTCGTGATCTTCAGCCGTGGATTTTGGGGTCGGAAGACGGTGACACTACCAATATTCGCATGGAGGGTAAAGCTTTAATTGCGGCATTGAAAGATGCTAATGGCGCGCCGTGCGTGATTTATTCTGATAGTGAATTTTGGATTAACGTGGTTACCAAGTGGGCGCCGGGCTGGGAAAAACGCGGTTGGACGAAGAAGAGTGGCGAGATTAAAAATCTGGACATTGTGCGTGAACTATACGAACTATATTCGAATTCTCAGGCGGATTTGCGTTGGGTGCGCGGTCATGAGGGTGACGAAGGAAACGAATTGGCTGACGAATGGGCTAATCGAGCACGTGAAGGCGAGAGATTGGCTAAATAACTGCTAGCGACATCTGATAAAAATTGCTATACTAGAAAAATGGAAGAAGTGAGGGAAACGACTGATATTTTTTTGTGGGCAAATCAAAATGACGCAAAAAAGAATGATTTACAGATAGAGCTATTCTTATTTAGCAAAAATTACACGCCATATTTTATGCCAATAAAAGGCGATGTTGAGCAACAGCTTAGGCCGTTGTTCTTGTTTGACTATATCAATCAGGTCAATTTGGGCGCAGGCACTGGACTGAGCGTTCGCGATTATGAATTGAGTGAATCAGAAGATAATGTTCTGTTGAGGACTGATCTGGAAAAGGTTGGGCGAGCTGAAACGCTGATTCATTTGATTGAGCATGAACGTCATGACATCGTGGAGTTTTCGGAAACTGAGCACGAGTTTAAGCGTATGAAGGGAATTGTGGCGCGATTTACTGACCCGAATAATTCTGACGCAATATTTTACACGGTTAAGCTAATCCAGCAAGGTCAGACGCTAAAGAGTGCGTTAGCTTGGGAATTTTCTGATGGCAAATTTGGTTCATTTAATGCGGAGGTTGGTTTTAAGGTTCCGGATGATAATCAGGTTTTGATTGTCGGTAAAGATATTTTTGCGTTTAATCCTGGAAAATTTGAGCGAATGTTTGGCTATGAATATAAAAAGCAGGTGATTGCTGATAAAAAAGTAGCGGAAATTGAGAAGGAATATAAGCTAAGTTTTCCAGAGGGGATGGATCTTAACGCGTTGGTGAAGGAGCGCAAAAAGACGATTAATAAATTGCAGAAATTGGAAATCGGCGCGGTTAAGCAGGAAGATGTTTTGGACTATGCTGATGAGATGCAATTGGAGTTGATGAGCGACGATAACGGCGCGATTATTATCATGGACGGCAATGATTTGGATATGTTCGTAAATCTCATCAATGAGGATTATATCGAAAGTAAAATCACGGGCAAGCGTTACGAAATTAAGTCGAAGAAGCTGCTCGGCGAGCCAGAAGGCGAACCGCCACGGGGCTAAAATGGATCAAGAATTAGCGCTGGCTATTCTGCTGAGCGGTCGGTCGGCGTTGCTGACTGGTGCGGCTGGAACGGGTAAAACCCACCTGTTGAATACTTTTATTGCGCAGGCGCGAAAACGCGGTAAAAAGGTGTCGGTAACAGCGACGACTGGTCTGGCGGCGACACATCTTGGTGGCAATACGATTCACAGCTGGAGTGGCATAGGCGTGAGTGATCATTTGCCGAACAATTTTTTTGAACGATTGTCAAAAACGCGACGTGATGTGATTTCTAAAACTGACGTGTTGATCATTGACGAGATTTCAATGCTTCACGATTTTCGGCTGGATATGATTGATAAAGTTTTACGAACCGTCAGGGAAAATGATCAGCCGTTTGGTGGCATTCAGTTGGTGATGAGCGGCGACTTTTTCCAATTGCCGCCGGTGAATCGTCCGAACGAGCAGGGCGGCGGTTTTGTGGTTTATTCTGATGCTTGGCAAGAACTTCAGCCGGCGGTTTTATATTTGGAGCGACAATATCGTCAGAATGATGAGCAGCTTTTGGAGATTCTGACCGCTCTAAGAACTGGCGATGTTAGGCGACGTCATGTCGAGGCGTTGCTGGCGCGCACGGAAATTGAGCCGCCGGATGGCGATATCACAGAACTACACACCGTAAACGTTGATGTCGATGATATCAATATTCAAAAACTGGCGGAATTGCCAGGAGAAGAGCGATCGTATCAGCAAACGACGACGGGCTCGAAAATTTATGTAGAGAATCTGCAAAGGTCAGTTTTGGCTCCAGAAAATCTGGTGATTAAGCTGGGCGCGTTGGTGATGGCGGTTAAAAATTCGCCACAAAAACTATATGCCAATGGAAGTATCGGCACGGTCGTGGATTTTGAGCCGCTGACGGAATATCCGGTTGTTGAGTTTCGAGATGGTCGTCGGGTGACTATGGTGCCGGATGTTTGGGAGCTGCGGGACGGAGAGCGTAAACGAGCGAGTATTTCTCAGGTTCCGTTGCGTTTGGCGTGGGCGATAACTGTCCATAAAAGTCAGGGTATGACTCTGGATGCGGCAAAGATTGACCTGAGGAAGGCGTTTGTCGAGGGCATGGGTTATGTCGCCCTGAGTCGCGTGCGAGATTTGGACAATTTATATCTATACGGAATTAACCGTAGGGCGCTGGAAGTTTCTACTGACGCGCTAGCGATTGACGAGGTCTTGAGGCAGGCAAGTAGGGAATCTGTTGAGAGATATTAATAGCGTAGACTTACATCAACCCAACACTAGGCTTTTCCACAAAAATGTGGAAAAGTTTTTATTTGATGCAAAAATGGGTAAAAAGTCAAAAAAAGGGCTTGCAAGTGGGTAGGTGTGGGTAGTATAGTGGAGTCAGTGGAACGAAAGTTGATGGAAAATCACCAACAAAAACAAACATCCACTGTAAAAAACAACTAATCTACCACGAAGGAAGGACGACGTGCAGACAGATTACTTTGAGCGTAAGTTGGACGACAAGCGACGCTTGACAATTCCGGCTGAGCTCAGGGCAGAATTTGCATCAGGCGTTGTGCTAACTCGCGGGTTTGGTAAATATCTCCACTTGTATCCACAGCAAATCTGGGATCGGGAAGTGGAAAGTGCTCTAACGGGAAGTATTCTGGATGAGCGAGTTGCCGACCTGAACGTTAAATTCCGACGAGGTAAAACCGCATCGGCGCTCGACCAAAAACAAGGACGAGTGACGATTGAGCAGCATTTGCTTGACTACGCTGGAATTGACAGAGAAGTCGTTGCTGTGCGAGCAGGGGAATATTTTCGGCTAATAGCGGCCGAGAATGCGGAATAGTAGATTAGCTAAGCACTTTAACAATTAGAAACCTCTCGAGATCAACTATCTGGGTATTTGAAAATGGCATGTGGCAATTTGCTCCACATTAAAAACGGCAACGCACCTTCCTCAAACACCTCCCAAAAAAACTCCACCTCACACATAAGTCTCTTTGGAAAACATGATTGTTACTGACAATCAACAAATTTCCACTCTAAGACAACAAAAACAAACAAAACACAAATACAAAAAAGCCAGAATTAAATATCCAGTTAGGTGATCTCGAGCATTATTTCTGTATAATGGAATAATGATGAGTATTAAAGAACATCCACCACAGTCGGAAGAGTCTAAAACAGGCGAACCGATTCATGTTCCCGTACTTTTGGAGATAACCCTTAGCAAGCTGCAGCCAGTCGAAGGCGAGTCGTATCTTGATTTGACGGCTGGCTATGGCGGCCATGCCAGGGCATTCTTAAATAGGACGGATAATTACTTGGACTCAGTGTTAGTCGATCGCGACGAAAACGCGATTAAGACATTGGGCGATTTGGCTGAAAAAGGCGTAACTTTAATTCACAAAGATTTTGTGAGTGCAGCGCAAGATTTAGTCAAGCAGGGGCGTAAGTTTGACGTGATTTTGGCTGATTTGGGGGTGTCGTCACCGCAGCTTGACAGAGCAGAGAGAGGTTTTTCGTTTCGATTTGATGGTCCGCTAGATATGCGGATGGACAATCGGACGGAAATCACAGCAGCGGATATCGTCAATTCATATTCGGTTGATGATTTGACGCAGCTGATCATTCGTTACGGCGAGGAGAACCTGGGGCGAGCGAGGCGAATTGCGCAGGCAATTGTCAAAGCTCGACCAATTCAGGGAACGACTGAGCTGGCTGATCTGATTAAGCAAACCGTTGGTCGCGGTAGTATGAAACATCATCCTGCGACTCGTACCTTTCAGGCGCTACGCATTGAAGTCAATCGCGAACTTAAGCTGATTGAAGAACTATTGCCACTTTTGCCACACTTACTTAATAGGGGCGGGCGAGTAGGAATAATTAGTTTTCATAGCTTGGAAGATAGGTTGATCAAGCGTTATTTTTCGGAGCAAGCAACGGCTGGATATGAGGCCGAGCTGATTGTTCCAGAGAAAAAACCAGTGTCTGGAGCTGAAGATGTTCACAATCCGCGTAGCCGAAGTGCAAAATTTCGATACGCCGTGAAAAAATAAAACAAAAAAGAAGGAGGCTATTATGCCAATTCACATCAAAGTAGAATTCCAGAATACAGACAAGGCAGAGACTGTTTCAGTACGCCGCGGCTAAACTAAAGCGTATTCCGGAATATACCTTAGAAAGACCAGCCTGTCTTTGACGGGCGGGCTGGTTTGCTATGCTAAACACAAATATAAACATAAAAGATAGAGACAAATGACAAACACCACCACATTTACTTCACGACGTTCACACGGTCAATTGCGCCGAAATCAGAATTCTACACGTTTTCAGTCTCAGGTCAAACTTGGTCCTGTTGCTCATACAGTGCTAGTTGCATTGATGATTACAGTACTGGGCTTGATTTATCTTACTCAGGCAACCAGACTTACAGCTTACGGCTATGAAGCTCAGAGTCTGGATACAAAAATCACCGAACTAAGCGCAAAAAAGTCAGAATTGGAAGTGCAGAACGCGCGTCTGACGGCGTTAGAGAAGGTGAAGAATAGCAATGTCGCTTCAGCTATGACGACAACTGAAACGCATTACGCTCAATAGTGATATAATAGGATAAGCAATATGCAGCGGCTTATTCGTTCAAGAACTGGTTGGTTGGCCATCGCTTTACTAGTAGTGATGGCGGCTTTTGTGTTGCGATTATTTCAATTGCAGATTTTGCAATATGGCAAATATACGGAATTAGCGCGGGCGAGTCAGCAGCGTCAATTTATCATTCCTGCGGAGCGCGGGAAAATTTACATGATGGACGGAAAGACGCCAGTTCCTGTGGTGCTTAATCAGGCGGTCTATACGGTGATTGCGGACCCGCAGTCGATTGACGATAAAGAGCGGAGCCAGCTTGTTGATAGTTTGAGGGAAATTGCTGGTGGCGAAATGACGGAAAATGTATCTGAACGCCTCAATAATAAAAAGTCGCGCTATGAAGTTTTGGCGAAAAATATCACCAGGACACAAGCGGAAAAATTGAAAAAGAAAAACTTTGCGGGCGTGTTGTATCAGCAAAGTTCTATTCGAAATTATCCTGAGGGCGAACTGGGTGCGCACGTGCTTGGATTTGTGAATGCGGCTGGCGAAGGTCAATATGGCGTCGAAGGTTCTTTGAATAAGCAACTTAAAGGTCGGGACGGACTATTGCAATCTGTAACTGACGTGAGGAATATACCTTTGACGGTTGGAAAAAATAATATGCGAATCGAGGCGAAATCTGGTGATAATTTGGCGCTGACGGTGGATAGGAATATTCAAAGCCGGACTGAATTGGCATTGAAAAAAGGAGTCGAAGCGGCTGGCGCCACCGAGGGAAGCGTGATTGTTATGAATCCGAAAAACGGTCAAGTTTTGGCAATGGCGAATTATCCGACTTATAATCCAGCGGATTTTGCCAAGCAGAAAAACGGGTCGGTGTTTGTGGATAGCGCGTCGATGGTTCCGTTTGAGCCGGGTTCGATTATCAAGTCCTTTAGTTTCGCTACGGCAATTGACAAGGGCGTTATTACTCCGTCCAGCACGTATAATAATACCGATTGTATTAAAGTCGCTGACCGCACGATGTGTAATGTCTTGAGAGGTCTGGGCGGCACGATGACGATTCAAGGTGCGTTTAACAATTCGCTCAACGTTGGTACGATTACCGCGATTCGAAAATTAGGAAATGGCTCGCAGATTAATTTGCCGGCTCGCCAGATTTTGTATGAATATTATCACGATAAATTTGGCTTTGGCGCTAAAACTGGAATTGAGCTGGGCGAGGCTTCGGGTTATATTTATCCACCAGATAGCGCTGAAGGAAATGAGGTTCGTTATTCGGCCATGACTTACGGGCAGAGTATGAACTTGACTATGGTTCAAGTCGCGGCTGGATTTTCGTCGCTAGTTAACGGCGGTCAATATTACAAACCAACCATTCTCGTTGGCACAATTGACGAATCTGGCAATTTGAAACCGTCGGAAAATAAAGTTATTCGCCAAACCGTAAGCGGTGGCACGTCATCGCAGATGCGAACGATGCTAACGACGGCGCGCCGATCTTCATTCCTGTCAAAGAGCGACAAATCTGGCTATGAAATTGGTGGAAAAACCGGTACTGCTGAAACGGTGGTTAATGGCGCTTACACTCAAAAAGAAACGATTGCTACATATATTGGTTATGGCGGTGGAAAAAATGGCGCCGAATATGTCATAATGGTACGTGTAGCGGCTCCGGGAAAAGGGATTAACCTACAGGGAGATCTCCATGCTGGGCCAATTTTTACAGATATATCCAACTGGATGATTGATTATATGAAAATAGCACCAAAGGAATAAATATGGGAATAGCTTTACAAACAATGACCAATGAATTGACACACGTATTTTTACTGAGTGTCGGCGCGTTTTTACTAGCGATGTTTTTAACGCCAATTTATACGTTTTTCGCTTATCGATATCGCTTTTGGAAGCGCCAAAGGTCGGAAAGCACTGATGGGAAAAAGCTAAAGGTTTTTGCCAAATTCCAAGCGGCAAAATTGCGGCGAAACATCCCGACGATGGCTGGAGTGATTGGTGTAATTTCAATTTTTGTGGTGACAATTTTCTTCAATTTAGACCGAGCGCAGACCTGGCTTCCTCTGGCGGCATTGGTTGGCGGTGGAATTGTTGGGCTGATTGACGATATTATCAATCTACGTGGTTTGGGTGGCGGCGCGGCTGGACTTCGTAGTCCAGTGAAGTTTGCGCTGATTACGTTTATTGGCGTAGTTCTTGGTTGGTTTTTCTTTGCTAAACTGGGCGTGACAAGCTTCCATGTTCCGTTCATGGGGGATGTGAATATTGGGTGGATGATTGTTCCGCTATTTGCGTTTGCAGTGGTGGCTACCGGTAACGCCGTTAATATCTCTGACGGAATGGATGGTCTGGCTGGCGGATTGCTAAGTGCTAGTTTTGGTGCGTTTGGTGTGATTGCTTTATTACAGCAACATGTTCTGTTGGCGGGATTTTGCTTTACGGTTGTCGGAGTACTCTTGAGCTATTTATGGTTCAATATTTATCCAGCTCGATTCTTCATGGGTGACGTTGGAAGTTTTGCTTATGGCGCCAGCTTAGGTGTTGTGGCAATGCTGACCGACTCTTTGCTCCTACTTCCTGTGATTGGCTTGCTATTTGTAATTGAGGCGGGATCGAGCTTGACTCAAATCGTTAGCAAGAAACTGTTTAAGAGAAAGATTTTCTTATCTGCGCCGATTCATCATCACTTGGAGGCGATTGGTTGGCCAGAAACTAAAGTGACGATGCGCTTTTGGGTTATTGGCTGCGTGATGGCGTTTATCGGCGTGATGCTGGCGCTCGCTGGAGGTCATATTGCGTAATTCGGTCGCCAAAAATCGTCAATCTATCGCTCAGCCGGTTCGAAGCCATCGGCCGATGTACCAGATTGTGCTTTATATGGGACTTTTGCTACTACTTGGTCTGATTGTTATGTATGCGTTGGGACCGCAGCGCGCTAACGTGATGAATTATGCTTATGGCACGAATTATAGTGATACGTATTTCTTTGGCAAGCAGCTGACGAGTGTGCTTATTGCTGTCGTGGCTTTTTCTGCGTTTTATTTTACGCCGTACAAATGGTTTACTGGTGAGAGATCAAAATACATTCTCTACGCTGGATTTGCGCTATGTATTTTACTATTTCTCTCGGGCGCAGTACTTCATTTGTCGTTTGCGCAAGAAACCAACGGTGCGTATCGATGGTTCCAATTAGGTGTACTGGGAAGTTTCCAGCCGTCAGAATTGCTCAAATATGGCGTGCTATTGTTTTTGGCGGGATTTTTAGGGCGTCGCTCGCAACAGGGAAAATTGAACGACATCCAAGAAACTATCATTCCGCTGGGCATTATTTCCGGATTATCGCTGCTGATGATTGTGTTTTTACAAAAAGACTTGGGAACGGGAATTTCGTTGATAGCGATTATTTTATCAATGATTTTAGTGGCTGGAATTGATTGGAAGATTTTCAAGAAGATTCTGGCGATTGTTGCGCTTTGTGGTTTGGTGATGATTTTTACGTCGCCACACCGAATTGAGCGCGTGATGACTTTCGTGCAAGGCGATAGCCATAAAGGGACGAGTAGCCAGGAAAACAAGAATTATCACATCCAGCAGGCTAGAATTGCAATTGGTTCTGGCGGGCTTCTGGGGCTTGGAATTGGAAAAAGCGTTCAGGCGACAGGATACCTCCCAGAGGCGACTAATGACTCTATTTTTGCCGTCATGGGAGAAACGTTTGGATTTGTTGGACTAATAGCTATATTAGCGCTATTTACAGCGTTGCTATTGTCGATTTTGCACGTAGCCGCGAGACTTCCGAATGTGACGTTGCGGTTAATTGTGGCGGGAATTTTTGGCTGGATCGCGTCGCATGTAATATTGAATATTGCTGCAATGACAGGGTTGGCGCCGCTTACTGGAATTCCACTGCCATTATTAAGTTATGGCGGTACAAGCATGTTATTTATCGCGGCAGCGCTCGGTTTAGTTTTCCAAATTTCCAAATATACGTCACATAAAGCATTAGAGGAGGGTGAAAGTGGCCAAGATCTTAGCGGTCGGCGGCGGCTCAGGCGGACACGTTACGCCAGTGGTAGCCGTATTTAGAGAATTACAGAAAACTGGTGATCATGAGCTTCGTTTTTGGTGTGATAAAAAATTTGGCGCCAGCGCACGCGGGATTTTTGCTAAGTTCGACGAGGATATTCCGGTCGATTTGATTGTTGCTGGAAAATTACGCCGATATCACGGAAAAAGCATCTCGTTTCATCTACATCCGTCAATTCTATTCCCAAATTTGCGCGACGGTCTAAAGGTGATGGTTGGATTTTTCCAGAGTTTATTTAAGCTTATGAAGTGGCGTCCAGACGTTATTTTCATTAAGGGCGGATATGTTTGTTTGCCGGTTGGTTATGCGGCTCGGCTATTAAGAATTCCGTTGGTTTTGCATGATTCTGACGCGCATCCAGGTTTGACGAATCGCTTGCTGAGTCCTTTTGCAAAAGCTATCGGCACGGGCGCGCCGCTTGAATATTACAATTATCCACCAGAAAAAGCTTCATATGTTGGCATTCCAGTTGCGCCAGAATTCCATCCATATTCTGAGGCTGAGAGGAAAGAACTGAAGGAAAAATTAGGCTTTAATGTCAATAAACCGCTAGTTGTTATCACTGGGGGTGGACTTGGTGCGGGTCGAATTAATTCCGCGATTGTAGCAATTAGGGAAAACCTGCTATCTGAGGCTTCGGTATTTTTGATATCAGGAAATCAGCAATATGAAGAAATTCTCAAGCAAACCGACGAGCGAGAAGGCTGGCGATTGCAGGCGTTTGTTCACAACGGAATGGCGGAAGTCTTGGCGGCGGCGGATATAGTCGTGACCAGGGCAGGGGCGACCACTCTTTTGGAATTGGCGGCGCTACATAAACCGACAATTATCATCCCTAACGGCCATTTGACAGGTGGGCATCAATTGAAAAATGCTAAGGTTTATCAAGATGCATTAGCGGCGTTGATAGTTTCCGAAGACGAGTTGGATAAGGACAATCAAATCTTGGCACGAAAAATAATTGGCGTATTAAAATCTCAGAAAATTCTTAAAGGTCTGGGCGATAACTTTGGTAAATTTGCCAAGCCAAACGCGGCTAAAGATATGGCGAAAATTATTCTTACTACGGTGCGAAGGCAGGGTAGGCGAAAGTGAAATTCCCCTTCTCTAAGAAAAAATCGGACGAGAATCTAAGTCGTCGAGAAATCGCGGCGCGTCGTCGAACTGAGAATTACGATGATTTGCCCGCCCAATCGTATCGTCGGAACAGGACGCTTAATAGCAGCCAAACGTCCTCTCCTTTGGAAACTTCTGAGAGACTTGAAACTCACGAATTAGTAAAAAAACGTCGCCGTGTAATGCGGAAAATGCTTGCGACTGCGGTAAGTTTGCTTATTGTGATATTCCTTTTGTTTCAATTGACAATCAATATTTCAGTCCAAACTCCCGACGCAAAGAGTTCCAGTAGCGCTAATAAATACGTAGGCGTTCTTAATGAATATTACAGTGCTCATCCGGCGGAGAGATTTCGGTTCTTCCTCAATAATAATGACTTAAAGCAATTCTTTTTGCAGAAAGCTCCTGAGGTAAAAAACATTCGCGTGGAGGGGGATTTTCTAGCGCGATCAGCCGTTAAGTTGACGTTTAGACAGCCAGTGGCCCAGTGGTCTTCTGGGGATAAGATTTATTTTGTTGATGATAGCGGTGTTACTTTTGAGCAGAATTATTTTACCGCGCCCACGGTTGCTGTTCGTGACGAGAGTGGTCTGCCAACCAGAGGCGGTCAAGAAGTTATCAATCGTCAATTCTTGAGCTTCCTTGGTCAAGCCGTGTCTGAATTTTCGCAACATAAAATGAACGTTTCAGAGGTTATTCTGCCAGCTAATACTGTACGCCAAGTCTGGTTTAAGGTCGAGGGCAGGGAGACTCAGATTCGTATGACGGTAGATAGGTCTGCTCAAGCTCAGGTTAAACAGGTGATAGCTACTTTGAATTATTTGGATAATAACGGCGCGAAGCCAGGGTATATAGACGTCAGGGTAGATCAGAGGTCGTTCTATAAGTAGGGCGATCAACTTCTCTTCTGGATAGAGTAAGTTCTCTTTTTGTTCTATTACTGTATGGCGTAGAAAATATATATAACAATATAAAAATATGCAAAAGTCAAATAATCGCAAAATGATAAGCTAGGGGAGTAGGGCAATAAAAATATAAAAATGTCAAATAATATAAAATACGTTGTGGAAAACTTAACGAGCTTACGGCGCGCATACTCAGGTTTATATTGATGTAAAAATATCAATGTAGCACTCCAGCATGTGTAGTGCTGGAATTAAAAGTATTTTTTAAGTTCGTATTTTGTTATTTTGTT
>CAUSLX010000008.1:0-18226 GCA_963532505.1 uncultured Candidatus Saccharibacteria bacterium
CGGGAATTTCTGACTTTTTGATCAATTCTTCGTAGACAATTGCCGTTTGGCTATTCCGTCCAGCGTCGCCGCATAATAGCAATACGTCCGCCCATCTTTCCAGCGCCAAAGTTTCAGTGAGCGCTTCGTTTGCCAAACTCCCTGATTGGTTTGTCGGTGCGAATAACACGTCGGTCATGGTGGCTGGGACGCTTTTTTTCAGGGCGTCTGGCAATAAAACTCGAGCCTCGCCTACGCCAGCCTTGAGCGCTTCTTGATAACTTTCTGCCACCGCTAAAAAACCTAATTTGTTACCGCCGATGATTCCTAATTTCCCTGCTTGGTCGCGTCGTTCTGGTTTGTTCCATTCGACGTCTGGAAAAAGTGGTTTCTCTGGCTCTTGTTTTTGCCAAAATTTCATATCCATTACAAATTTACCTCAATACTCACCGGACAATGGTCGCTGCCCATTTGTTCTGGATGAATTTGCGGATTAGTAACGCGATTTGCAATTTCACGCGACGCTAGCCAATAGTCAATCCGCCAACCAACATTTCGCGCTCTGGCATTCGCCCAATGTGTCCACCAAGTATACGCGCCAGTTTTTTCGGGGAAAGCTGCCCGGAAAGTGTCTGTGAATCCAGCGTCCAAATAGTTCTGAAAACCTTCCCTTTCTTCGTCGGTGAAGCCGTGTTTGCCGACGTTGGGTTTCGGATTTGCCAAGTCAATTTCTTGATGCGCCACGTTCATATCGCCACAATAAAGGACTGGCTTTGACAATTCCAGCTCTTCCAGATAAGCCAACACCGCCTTGTCCCATTTTTTATATCGCAAATCCAATCGGCTCAAATCCCCTTTTGAGTTCGGAGTGTAGCAATTGACAACCCAAAAATCGTCAAATTCAGCGGTGATAATTCGCCCTTCGTCGGCTGGATTGCCGTATTTATCGCCCGTTAAATCAAATTGCTCAATGATGTTTGGCGGAAAACCGTCGCGCCAATTTAGAGGCGGAATTTTAGAGAAAATTGCCGTGCCAGAATAGCCTTTTTTGGCGGCGGAATAGAAATGTTCGTGATAATTTGGCAGGTCAATTTCGACTTGATCTCTGGTGGCTTTGGTTTCTTGTAGGCATAAAATATCTGGATTGTACGTGTCGATAAACTTCGCAAATTCGCCCTTATTTATAACTGCACGAATGCCATTTACGTTCCAAGAGAAAAGCTTCATAATTTTATTATACCGTGATGATATAATTTAATGAATATGCTACCAATGTACGATAAGTTTTTGGGCGAAATATCAAGCGATTTCATGGACGTCGGAGGTGCGAAAACTGCTTATTATTTTTATCAAGGCGGCTCAAATAAAACTATTTTGCTAATTCACGGCATTGGTGGCGATTTTCACGGGCTGATTCCGCTAGCTTACCGCCTGAAAAATGACGCGAATTTGGTGTTTGTTGACTTGCCTTCTCATGGCAGAAGTCAATTGATAGAAGATATGAAAATGAGCGACGTTGAAAATTGGGCGATGAATTTGATGTCGGCTTTTGACGGTAAAGGCGTGTCGATTGACGAGGTTGTTGCCCATTCGCTTGGATGTCTGGCGGCAAATAAAATGCGATGCCAGAAAATTTGGTACATCAGCCCTCCGATTAAAACTTCGGTTATGTCGAGAATTTCCTCGTCGTTCTTTTACCGCACTCGTCGGGTGAATCAATATATTTATTTGAACTATTATTTTTCGGTATTTCGTGGGCTGTGTTTGGTGAATAATAGACGGAAAAACACTGTGGATTTGATACGATGGCTGACGAAAAATACGCGAGTAACGCGGCGGCAATATTTGGAGCAATCGAAAATTGCGCGGGATATTTCTCGGAGTAAAAAAATTATTATTTCTGAGCGTGAATTTACTGGATTGATAGTTGGGCGACGGGACAAGATTTCGCTTCCTGTGAACACCGCCGATGGTGTAAAAATTGATAAATTTGTGGAGCTTGATACGGGACATTTGTCGGTGTTGGATAGCCCAGAACTGGTTGTCGAATTGATATTGACGGAATAATTATTTGCTATACTGTAGATATGAGTAAGAAAGACGATAAAAAACTAATTGTTAATATGATTTCTGAGAGCGAATTCACCGTTCAGGGTCACGGTGTGCATACGGCTTATAAGGAGATTACGGACGCGCTGCGTAAAAGAAAAGATATTGATATTGAAGTGAATTCTGATCGTCCTGCTGACATTATCCATATTCAGACTATGGGTTTATATTCGTTTCGGCATTTGATGAAAAAAGGTGGCAAAAAAGTTGTTTCTGCTCACATTGTACCGGATAGCTTTATCGGTTCAATTAAAGGTGCGAAATATTGGAAGCCTTTGGGTCGAGCGTGGCTGAAATTCTTTTACAAAAAGGCTGATTTGGTTTTGGCTTGCTCTGGTATGGTTGCTGATGAATTGATAAATGATATGCACGTGCCAAAGACTAAAGTTCTTTACAATACGATAAATATGTCGAGATATAAGCATTCTGCCGCGGAGAAAAAGTCGGCTCGGAAGAAGCTTGGCTTGAAGGACGATGATTTTGTGGTTATGGGGAATGGTCAAGTCCAGCCGCGAAAACGTTTGGATATTTTAATAAAAGCTGCCAAAGAAATGCCAGATGTAAAGTTTTTCTGGGTGGGAGGAATTCCGTTTAAGAATTTGGGTGCGGATTATAACGCCATGCAAAATATGATAAAAAATGCGCCAAATAATCTCACTGTAACTGGCGTTATACCTTTGGAGAATGTTCGTGACTATTATGTCGCTGCCGACGTTTTTGTTCTGCCCGCTATGCAGGAAAACCATCCTATGTGCGTTTTGGAGGCGGCTGGCGCTGGCTTGCCGATCATTCTACGCGACATTCCGCAATATAACGACACATTTAAAGGCGACGCTGTTATGGCGAAAACGGATGATGAGTTCTTGGAGTTGATTAGTAAATTGCGCAAAGATAAGAAAGCTTATAAGAAAGCGCAACTTGGTGCTGAGAAAATTGCCAAACGTTTTGATAGCAGTGCTGGCGCTGAGCGATTGGTCGAATTTTATCGATCGCTGATATAAATGGTATAATGGGGCTATTATGAGGATAGGACTTTTTACGGACAGTTACAGACCGTCCATTAACGGTATCGTTTACGTTGTTGAATCATTAAAGCGCGAGCTGGAAGCTTTGGGGCATGAGGTCTATGTTTTTTGTCCAGCAAAGTCTATTAGTCCGTCCAAGCAAGCCGAACTTCTTCACGAAGATGAGAATAGCCGAATAATTCGTTTCCGCTCAATTACGGGCGCGTTCTTTGATGATTATGACACGTCGGTGTTCTTCCCTCCTGTGGTGCAGCGTCAAATTGCTAATATGCATCTGGACGTTGTTCATATTTTTACGCCGTCGCAAATTGGGCTATTGGGCGTGAAGGCGGCGAAGAAAAATAATATTCCTTTGATTATTCAGCATTGTACAGATCTATATGAATTCGTCGATCATTATCCTGCGGTTTTGCCAGGAGTTTTGGCGTTGGCGGGAGTGGTTTTTCCGTTGTCGGTAAAGTTGAATGGACAGGATTTGCTGGAAGTTGCCAAATTATATCGTCCGCGTAATGGCGTAACGAAATGGAATAAAGACATTATTGAGCGCGTCATTACTATTTTATACAGTAAGGCGGATGCGGTGATTGCCCTGTCGCGTAAAAGCCGTGATCAATTGGAATCTTGGCAGACCGAAGATTACACGTACGATGTTACTTTAATGCCAAACGGCGTGAATGCCCTTCCGCGGGCGAGCGCGAAGCGAGTTGCGGAATTTCGTGAGCAATGGGGTCTTGACGAAAAAGATGAAGTGTTTGGGTTTGTTGGACGTTTGGGCGAGGAAAAGAATTTGCCAATTTTGATTCAGGCGTTTAGTGAGTTTATCGCTGAAGCTCGTCCGAAATCGAAGCTATTGTTTGTCGGTGATTTTGAATATCGAAAGACTTTGGAAAAAATGGCGGCTGAGACGGATTTTGCGGATAGGATTATCTTTACTGGCGCCATGCCGCGAGAAGATCTGGGTGTAGCCTATAAAGTGATGAGCGTGTTTACTTTTCCTTCGCTTAAAGATACGCAAGGCTGGGTTCTTCACGAAGCTGCTCACGCCGGAAAGCCGATTGTTATTATTGACAAGGAAGTTTCAGAGGTTGTGAAGGACGGAGTTAATGGCTATTTTGCAGAAAATAATCCAGAAAGCGTAGCAGAAAAAGTAATTGCAATTATAAAAAGTCCGAAGAAACAAGCGGAATTTAGTGCTGAAAGTAAAAAATTAGCCAATAAGTTTACGGAGCGAAGTCAAGTGAAGAAGCTTGAAAAGCTCTATCAAAAGCTAATTGACGCGCGCGAAAATCAATAAATATCAGGCTGAGTTTGTAATCGGTATGACTATCTATTAGAGATAAGTCTTTTAGTTTCCCTATCTTGGTCGCGACGTTTGATGGTTTGGCGCTTGTCGTAATTTTTCTTACCTTTTCCGAGCGCGATTACAACTTTAATAAACTTTCCATTGGTCAACAATTTGGTCGGGACAATTGTCATTCCCTGTTTTTTGGCTTCTGTAAAATTGGACAATTGTTTTTTACTTACCAATAATTTCCGCGCCGAAGTATCAACTGAGCGGCTATTTGCTTCTCCGCGAACGTTTAATCGCAGTGAAAAGCTGGCATTATTTAGCCACAATTCGCCGTTTCTTAAGCTAACAAATGAGCCTTTAAGCTGGACATGGCCTTCTCTGGCGGCTCGTACTTCCATTCCAGTTAAAACTAAACCGGCAACGATTTCTTCGCCAAGTTCATAATCAAACCGTGCGCGACGATTGACAATATTCTGTGTGGCTGGTTTTTTAGCTTTTAGTTTCGACATGAATTATATTATAGCAGGTTTAGTCTTCTGAGGGTTCTAGGATTTTTATGATGGTTTGCGCTTTCTCTATATGTCCAGAGAGGGACATGTGTGGGTTGTCTGGATTAAAGCGATGGTCATTCGGTCTTAAATCTGCTAATCTTTCAATTATTCCTACTGTTGACGGACAGTTTTTTAATTGATCGATATAACTACTCCTCTTCGTCACTTCGTATATGCCATCGATTATTCGGAATGCTAGAGGAAAATCCTTAAAGTCTTCATGCTGCTCGATGAGTGAAAGATTTAATTCCAAGTCGCTTAAAGTTTCAGGAATATTTTCGGCCATACCGTCTTTGAGTTCACCTGAAATAGACCTTATACTGTTTGATAATTCTCTGTAAATATGATCGGTCGGAAGCAGTACGACGTTTCCGGTATGCGGAGACTTTTCCATAGGTTTATATTATAACATTAATTTATATAAATACAAGTGAATTGTCTCTGTTATAATAAGTTAGATGATAGCCGACATTCACATTACTGAAAAAAGTTTTGGCGATAAGATGTTAATGAAAGACGTCAAGTTTAGTGTGGACGATGGTGAGAAAGTTGGCGTGGTTGGCCGTAACGGTGTTGGTAAGTCGACGCTTTTTGGAATATTGGCGGGCACGGATAATGATTACACGGGAGAAGTCGTTTTTCGCCGTGGCATTACAATAGCAACTACAGCTCAGGAGCATCACGGTTTGGGTGAGCAAACGGTCATGGCGTACATTCTTAGTGGACTTCCGGAATATTCCAAGCTAAAGAAAATCATCGATGAATATCCGCTGACTATGGGCGACAATATGCGAAAAATTGAGGAATATACGCAGGCCTTGGAGCGATTTGACCAAAAAGGATTTTATCAAGTCGAAGAAAAAATTGAGCGAGAGCTGAGCAATTTTCAGCTTGGAGGTTTTGGTGATCGGAAGATTTCTTCCCTGTCTGGCGGGCAGAAAAGATTAGTTGAGATTGTTAAAATTATGCACTCGGAGGCGCATTTGGCGCTAATTGACGAGCCGACCAACCACATGGATTACGTTGCGAAACAGCAGTTTATTGATTGGATGAATTCGCAGCCACATCAAGCGATGCTAATCATTACGCATGATCGCGATGTGCTTGGACAAGTTGATCGAATAGTTGAGATTAAGGACGGTCAAGCCGTTAGTTACCGTGGAAATTATGATGCGTATTTGAAGCAGAACGCGCAAGCGACGACGGCTGGAATGAATAATTTTGAGCAGATTGAGAAGCGAATTGTTAATCTGAAACAAAAAGTTTTGGACTATCAAAGACTTAAGGAAAAATCGCGTAATCCCGGCACGATTCAGAAATTTAAGCGGCTGGAGAACGAGGCGCGAGCGGAGCTGGCGGAATTGTCAGAAATGGAAAAGCCGACGTTTTGGATTGACAAAGAATCTGCTAGTCAATTGGATTATAAATCGGCTGAGCGTTACGGAAAATTCAAGTCGCGTAATATTCGCCTGAGTATGAAAGACGCTTCCAGTCGCAGTCAGCATGTGTTGGTTCGTGCGGAAAATGTGGCGGTTGGGATTGGTGAGCGGATATTGTTTGAGGACGTGAATATTGATTTGCGCGAAGGTGAAGCGATTGAAATTAGAGGTCGCAATGGCGCTGGTAAAACTACGTTGATTCGGATGATTTTGGCGTCGGGCAAGAGCTTTGACGATGGTCCTATTCTTTATTCTGGCGATATTTTCCTTGATCCGCAGGTCCGAATTGGCGTTTATGAGCAGGAAATTGACGAGCGATATCTGTCTGATCCGTTAGAAAAAGCAATTGAAAAGTTATATATGAGTCGAGACTTATCAATTTCTGATACGAAAATTCGACAACTTTTGGCTGACTATTTATTCACAGACGCTGATCGGATGACGCCGCTGGCTCGCTTGTCTGGCGGTCAAAAGGCGCGTTTTCAGATTATTGCTATGCTGGCGAACGACCCGCAACTGCTAGTTTTGGACGAGCCGACGAATCACTTGGATTTGCCGAGCATCGAAGAGCTGGAAACGGCGTTGGCTAAGTATTCCGGCGCGATTCTTTACGTCAGCCACGATAATTATTTCCGCGAAAAACTTGGCGGCAAAGTTGTGCAAATTGGCGCAGAATAAAAATTTTCCGCCAGAATTTGACGGAAAATCTTGAATCGTTTTTAAGAAAATTAGTCGGCTAGTAAGCCGTTTTTTCGTAGTAAATCTTGTAGTTTCGGTCGATCAAAACCAAGCACTAATTCCCCGTTAATATCCGTTACCGGCACGCCTTGGAAATTGCCGCCATTTTTATTTAGCAACTCCTCTTTTGCGCCAGGATCAGCCTCGATATCTTTGGAAACAAAATCAATTCCCAGCTTCTTCAGCCATTCCATTTCCGTGTGGCAAAACGCACACCAGCTAGTGTTGTACACGACAACTTTTGTGTCTTGATGGTTGTTCGTTGTGTCTTCGCTCATATATTCCCCTATTTAATAACACTTCCAATTATAACATAACGGTTACGTCTATTTAGAATTCTTCGACGTCAAATGCCAATTTTTGCACCATTCGCAGTGATATATATCAATCGACAAATTCGGGTTTGTCAGTTCTTGGATTTCTGCTGCTTGGCGGGCTTTTATCTCTGTTGAGAAGCGACGTTTTTTCTGGCAATTAGTCAGCCCTGAAATTGACATCAATGATGTTTTTTGGGTTTTTTGACTATTTTTTGAATAATTTCGTCGTGGCATCTTGCAAAATAGTATAACAGATTGATATAGTGGAAAGTAATGGTAAAAGAAACTGACATTTCGGCTAATGATACAGGCGATTCTGGCGCGATGATGATTTTGGCAAGGACGATGATTGGTACAATGTGGCGAATGTTTTTGCCGACAATTGGTTTGACTTTGTTGGGATTGTGGCTGGATAATGTCAGCGGAATGAAGATGAGATGGGTGCTTGCTGGAATTGTTTCTGGCGCGATTATCTCAGTGATTCTCATAGCTTTGCAAATTGCTAAAATTAAACAGCAGGAGTTGAAGAAATGATCGATTATATGGCAAGCGCTGGTCCGCATATTTCAGTAAAGGTTGACGAAGTTCTCAATATTGCTGGCGTATCTATTACGAATTCGCACTTGATGGGATTTTTGGGATTGATCGTGCTGGTGTGGGTAATGTTCCGTACTCGTGCGGCGGTTTTAGGTAAAAAGAAGCATAATTTTATCACAAGGCTAATTCAATGGACGTTCGACGGACTTTATAATACAGTTTGCCAAGTTATTCCAGACCAAAAATGGGCGCGCAAAGTTGCTCCGCTCTGTATTACGTTGTTTTTCTTTATCGTTGCGCAGTACTGGCTGGGGCTTTTGCCGATTGTTGGTCCGATTACAATTGGCGAGCATCACACTCCTCTATTCCGCGGTGGTGTGGCGGATCTTAATATGACTTTCGGCTTGGCAATTGTAACGATTGTCGCGGCTCAGGTTTACGCGTTTAAGTATTTGGGCTTTAAGGGTAATTTGGGGCGATATTTTGTTAACCCGCTGCGCGATCCAATTATGTCATTTGTCGGCATTTTGGAGTTAGTGGCTGAGTTCTCGCGAATGCTGGGGCTGAGTTTCCGTCTGTTTGGTAATGTTTTGGCTGGCGAAATTCTCTTGGCAATTATCGCTTATATGACGAAGTTTTTGTCGCCCGTAGCTCTGCAACCATTCTATTTCTTTGAGCTATTCATCGGCGGTATTCAGGCATATATTTTCTTTATGCTATCAACTGTGTTTATTTCCCTGGGGCTGGCTCACCATGATTCACACGAGCCAATTGATGAAGTTCACTCCTCTGTTGAAACTAATAAATTAGCAACATCAGAGAGTGATTAAATCAGGTAATAATTAATTAAAAGGAGAATATTAACCATGGAAGCATTAGCATTCACACTTACTTACGCAATCCCAGCTGCATTTGCTGCAATCGGTGCCGCAATTGTTGGTGCAGCAGCTATGAACGCAGCTGGTCGTAACCCAGAAAAAATCAACGACCTACGCACAATGATGATCTTGGGTATTTCATTCATCGACGCTATTGCTATTATCGGTTTCGTCGCAGCAATCGTCGGCAAAGTTATGTAGTTTTCGGAGTAAATTGTGGAGAAAATATTAACACAATTTGCCAATTCTGGCGCATCGGAAAAAGCTGGTTTGTTCGATTCGCTAGGTATTGATTGGGCGCTGTTGGCGTTTCAGACGGTAGCATTTTTAATCTTGCTATTTGTTCTTCGCAAGTTTGTTTATCCGCCAATGATGGAAATGCTCGTCAAGCGAGAAAAAGACTTGAAAGCGGCTGACGCGGCGGCAAAATCTGCTAAGGAAAATGCCGACCGAGCTGAAGAAATGACCGCCGAAATGATGCGAAAAGCACGAGCTCAAGCTAGCGATATCGTGACGTCTGCTCGAGAAGAAGCGACCGAAGTCGTTGAAGAAGCGGCTAAAAAAGCGACTGCCAAATCTGAAGCTTTGATTAAAGAAGCGCATAATACGATTGCTCAAGAAATTGAAAACGCTAAGAAAGACCTGCACAATTCGACATTAGAGTTGGTGGCTGAAGCGACTGGCAAGGTTTTGGGCGAGAAAATTGATGCGAAGAAAGATACAAAGCTGATTTCGGAAGCGCTTGAGGAGGCTGAATAGATGAGATTAGTGTCCAGAAGAAAGTTGGCAAAGTACGCAGCTGAACAAATTTTAGCTGGCAATGACGTAGTGTTGGAAGAAATTGTTGGTCTTTTGATTTACGAAAAGCACGAACGTGAAGTTGATTTGTTGGTACGAGATATTGAGGCTGAATTGGCCGAGCGTGGTGAAATTGTAGCGTCGGTCGAGAGTGCGAGAGCGCTTGATGACAACACAAGGCGTAAAATAGAACAATTTCTGGCGACTGTGGCGAGCGATAAAAATAGCAAGCCAAAAGTGTCGCTAAGGGAATCAATTGACCCGACGTTAATTGGCGGATTTAAGCTACAAACGCCGACCGCAACACTGGACGCAACGGTTTCGAAGAAGTTAAACGACTTGCGGGCGAAGAAAATCTAGGAGGAAAAATGAGCAAGATTGATGTGACAGAATTAGCCAAAAGCCTGCGGGAAAAAATCGCGCAGTTGGAGGCGACGGAAGGCTTGGAAGATGCTGGCGTGGTTATTCGCGTTGGTGACGGCGTGGCTTGGGTGCACGGCTTAAGTAGTGCTGGCTATAGTGAAGTACTAGAAATTGAAACTGATGGCGACACGGTTGAGGCGTTTGCCCTGAACTTGATGGAAGATGAAATTGGCGCGGTGATTCTTGGCGGTGAAGATAAGGTCAAGGCTGGTGCCAGTGTTCGCCGCAAAGGTTCGGTACTAGACGTTCCTGTCGGCGAAGAGCTGTTGGGGCGAGTGGTTGATCCGCTAGGTCGACCTCTTGACGACGGTCCAGCGATTAAAACGAAGAAGCGTGGTTTGATTGAGCGTCCTGCTATTGGCGTGATGGGTCGTAAGTCGGTTCACGAACCTCTGATGACCGGTATCATGTCGATTGACGCGATGTTCCCAATCGGTCGTGGTCAGCGTGAGCTTATTATCGGTGACCGTCAAACTGGCAAAACGGCAATTGCTATCGATACAATGATTAACCAGGCTCGTCAAAAGACTGGCGTGGTGAACGTTTATGTGGCGATTGGTCAGAAATTGTCGAAGATTGCCAGGTTGGTCGACCGATTGAAAGAAGAAGGTGTGATGGATCAGACGATTATCGTCGCAACCAGCCCGTCCGACGCGGCCTCCCTGCTTTACTTGGCGCCTTACGCTGGTACTGCTATGGGAGAATACTTCCGAGATAACGGCGGTCATGCATTGATGATTTATGACGATTTGACCAAGCACGCGGTGGCTTATCGACAGATGTCGCTATTGTTGCGCCGTCCACCAGGACGCGAAGCTTATCCAGGTGATGTCTTCTATTTGCATTCACGCTTGTTGGAGCGTTCAGCTAAATTGTCCGATGAACTTGGCGCAGGAAGCTTGACGGCTCTACCAATCATCGAAACGCAGGCTGGCGACATTTCCGCTTACATTCCGACCAACGTGATTTCTATTACCGACGGTCAGATTTTCCTGGAAACCGACTTGTTCTATCAAGGCATTCGCCCAGCCATCTCGGCAGGTCTATCAGTTTCCCGTGTTGGTGGCGCGGCTCAGACGAAGGCCGTTAAATCTGTCGGCGGAAACTTGAAGCTCGGTCTTTCTCAGTTCCGCGAATTGGCGTCATTTGCTCAATTCGGCTCAGATCTTGATGACGCAACAAAGGCTCAAATTGACCGCGGTCAGCGACTAACTGAACTTCTGAAGCAGCCACAATATCAGCCAATGAGCGTCTGGGAGCAATTTGTCAGTATCCACGCGGTGACTGGCGGTATGTTTGACGAAGTTCCAGTTGCAAAGATTAAAGACGCGCAGTCTGCTCTATTGACTTATCTCTGGAAAAATTCTAAAGATGCTATGCGTGAGCTAAACAAGGGCGACAAGCCTTCGGATGAGCAATTGAAATTGATTGATGAAGCTACGAAAGAAATAGCGAAAGGATTTGAGGAGTAATTCATGCCGAGCACTCGCGCGCTGAAAAATCGCATTCGTTCGGTGGACTCAACTAAGCAGATCACCAAGGCTATGCAATTGGTGGCGGCTAGTAAAATGCGTCGGGCTCAAGAGGCGGACAAAGCTTCTGCGCCGTACACAATGGCGGCGGAAGAATTGCTGTCTTATTTGGCGAGCCAAGGCGCAACCGACAATCACCCGTTGTTCGCCAGGCGAAAGATAAATAAGCGATTGATTATCGTAGTGGCCAGCGACAAGGGTCTGGCTGGCGCATACAACACCAACGTTTTGAAGAAGTATTTGGAATTGTTAAAGCGTGATGATGAGCGTGGAATTGAGAACTTGACCTTGACGATTGGTCGGCGAGCTTCGCAATTCGCAACACGTCTTAAAGACACAAAAATCATCGGTACTTACGAAGATTTGCCAGATCAACCGTCTGGATTGACGTTCCATACGATTTTGAATACGGCAGTAAATATGTTTGAAAATGGCGAAGTTGACGCCGTTACACTTGTCTATACGCGTTTTGTCAATAGCATGGTTCAGACTGCAGAATTGGACAGATTATTGCCAGCAGGAACGAAAATCTTGGTTGATCCGAGTGAAGTTTCTAACACGATTTCTGACGCCAAATATGAGCCGAGCATTCCAGAAGTTTTGGACGCGGTGGCGTATCGCTTGGTTGGTGCGCGACTGTTGCAGGCGTTGCTTGACGCTCGAGCCAGTGAACATTCTATGCGTATGATGGCGATGAAGAATGCTACGGATAATGCCAGCGATTTGGTTGACGATTTGACACTAGCTATGAACAAAGCTCGTCAAGGAGCAATTACTCAGGAGCTTGCTGAAATTTCTGGTGGCGTGGAGGCGATGGAACAATGATAAAGGAGATCTTGAAGTAAAGGAGCAATTATGAGTAAAAATGAAGGAGCTGCAATGGTTACAATTGAACAAGTGAAACAATTTCTTGCAAAGCATTTTGCATTTAAAGTTTTAGATAAGCGCATAACACCAACCTTGTATGGATGGTTGGTAAGTCTAGTCCCTGATGAGTATTACACTAGCTCCACATACCGGCCAACTATACCTGGTGAAGGTGGTCTGCAAATTGATCGAGAGACTGGTGTGTATTATAGACTTCCAGGCACAATGGCTGCTCTTGAGAGAATGAATGAACAATGCAAAAAACTAGGCATTAAGTCAATTGATGATATTCAGTCTCCAGAACACCTTCGTCAATTTGTTGATGGCTTCTTAACTGCACAAGGTAATATCACTGATAATACAACAGGAGCTGTAAATGAGTAAAACACTAGGAAAAATTATTCAGATCGTTGGCGTGGTCGTTGACGTGGAGTTTCCACGAGACGTTGAACTTCCAGCGATTTACGACGCGTTGCACGTTAAGAACGGCAAAGAGACGCTGGTTTTGGAAGTAGCGCAGCACTTGGACGAGCATATTGTTCGAGCAATTGCCCTGTCGTCAACAGATGGATTGAGTCGTGGTGCAGAAGTTGTTGCAACTGGTGCTCCAATTTCCGTTCCAGTCGGCGCGGAAACTCAAGGACGAATGTTCAATGTTGTTGGTGAAGCGATTGACGAAAAACCTCAACCAAAGGGAAAAACTGCACCAATTCACCGCCCTGCTCCAGCGCTTTCTGAGCAGTCAAATAAGACTGAGATTTTGGAAACTGGCATTAAGGTTGTCGACTTGATTGCCCCGCTTGCTAAGGGTGGAAAAGCTGGCTTGTTTGCCGGTGCTGGTGTTGGTAAAACTGTTCTTATCACTGAGTTGATTAACAATATCGCTAAGTTCCATTCTGGAAACTCTGTTTTTGCTGGTGTTGGTGAGCGAACGCGCGAAGGCAACGACCTTTACTATGAAATGGAAGAAGCTGGCGTTTTGGACAAGACTTCGCTGGTCTTCGGGCAAATGAACGAGCCGCCTGGAGCACGTTTGCGCGTGGCGTTGTCAGGTCTGGCGATGGCTGAAGCTTTCCGTGACGAAGGTAAAGACGTCTTGCTATTTATCGACAATATTTATCGCTACACTCAGGCTGGTGCTGAGGTGTCGGCATTGCTTGGTCGTCTGCCAAGCGCGGTTGGTTATCAGCCAAACCTCCAGCAGGAAATGGGCGCCTTGCAAGAGCGAATTACCTCAACAAAGAAGGGTTCGATTACCTCTGTTCAGGCTGTCTATGTGCCAGCTGACGACTTGACCGACCCAGCTCCTGCCACGACCTTTGCTCACCTTGACGCTACAATTGTGATGAACCGCGCATTGACGGAAATTGGTATTTATCCAGCGGTTGACGTTTTGGACTCGAGCTCAAACTCGCTTGATCCAGAAATTGTCGGCGAAGAGCATTACCGCGTGGCGCGTGAGGTTCAGCGAATTCTGCAGCAATATAAAGAGCTTCAGGATATCATCGCTATTTTGGGTATGGAAGAGCTGTCGGATGATCAGAAGCAGATTGTTGCCCGCGCTCGTCGTATTCAGCGATTCTTGGCACAGCCGTTCCATGTGGCTGAGAAGTTTACCGGAAACCCAGGTGTTTACGTTAAATTGGAAGATACCATTCGCGACGCTTCCGACATTTTGGCTGGTAAATACGATGATAAGCCTGAAAACTGGTTCTATATGGTCCAGGGTACGCTGGCTGATCAAGTTGCTCGCGACGCTGAAGCTGAATCTGCCGAGGCTAAAAAACATTCTGAAAAGAAAGCTAAATAGTCATGAAATTGTCATTAGTCACACTTGTCGGTACGAAGGTTGACGAAGAAGTTTATTCGGTGTCAATTCCGACTACTGACGGCGAAATTTCCGTTTTCCCAAGCCATGAGCCGCTAGTGACGATTGCGCGGGACGGCGTGATTACCGTGCGTCGACATAAAGAAGATTCCGATAATCAGTTGGAGTATTTCGCAATCTCTGGTGGTGTGGTAAAAATTGACTATTCGTCGGTGCAAATTTTGGTTGATGAAGCTGATCACGGTGACGACATCATCGAGGCGGAAACTCAGAAGGCTCTGGAGCGTGCTATTAAGGCGCGTGATGAGGCTGGCGATCAAGTTGAGCGCGAGAAAGCCAAGCAACTTATTGACCGTCATATGGTGCGATTGAAGGTTGCTGATCTTCATAGACGTAAGCGACGACGCTAGTATCTATCGGGGCGTAATAAGTGTGAAGTCTAGCATGTCGCGTAGGACGTGAATTGCCATCTTCACTTCTAAGCGTTTACTAGCTGAGAAGATGTCGGGTATGTTCTTCTCGTATGTTTTTAAGAAGTACTCGTCAAATTGCTGAGGGCTTACGTGAGAAAATCTAGTACCAAACCCAGAGAGTGATTCTATATATAACGCAATAACCTCGAACGTGTCGTCTGGGCTGTTAAATCTTCGCATTTCCGTTAGATCAACGATGCGAACTCTATTATTGATATCTCTCGCGGTGTTTTTTACTTGAAAGTCTCCATGTACTAAGTTTAAGTCGTTTAAGGTTGCTAAAGTCAAGGCTGCTGTAGTGAGGGCTTCTGATATTTCTGATTCAGTGGGACTATAAGTCTCATTTAAGATAGTGTTATCGTAAGTAACAACTCCTGATTCAAATTCGGTAATAACGCTATAATTACTTCCCCATCTAGTAAAACCTAGAGTCTGGAATGTTAGTCGTCTTCCTTCTTCTCTGCTATTAAGATACTTTATTGTATTATATTCGCGAATAGCGCGACTTAATGAGTCGGCTGCCTTTATTGCTATTGGTTGAATTATTTTTGGAGAACTATCTGTTTATCCTGATATTGTCATGTCTCCGAACTGGACTTGATAAACACTATCTTCCCTGCCTTCTGCGTATTTTGGTACCTTGTCTACGCGGACATCTAGGGGTGTTTGATCTGGTTTTGAAATATCTGATAAGAGTATTATGCCTTCCGGACTATTTTTCAGGTTAGATGTTGTAACATCTGAAGGGTGAATATAAGATAGTTTACTTTCTAGATATTCAGACATACCTATATTATATCATAATAACTATACTTTTTCAAGCAATTGGCGGACTTCATCGGTCGTCGTGGTGTGCATCAACTGTTCGCGTAGTTCTTTGGCACCGTCAAAATCGCGAATATAAATCTTGAAAAAACGTTTTAGAGTTTCAAAAGGTCGCCCTAAAGTCGGCTGGTAAGAATCAAACAAATCCAAGTGATAATTAAGAAGCGTCAACAGTTCTTCTTTATGATTATCTGCGTCAGTTTTCGATTCGCGGAAGCAGAACGGATCACTGAAAACGCCTCGCCCAATCATAATTCCATTCACGCCGGGATGTTTTCTGGCAATTTCCAGCCCATGTTCTCTGTCGCGAATGTCGCCGTTGATAGTCAGGAGCGTTTGTGGGGCAATTTCATCGCGCAGCTTAACAATCTCGTCAATCAATTCATAATGCGCCGCAACTTTGCTCATCTCTTTTTTAGTACGCAGATGAATCGTCAAGTTCACGATGTCTTGTCTAAGAATTGTCGTCAACCACTCGCGCCATTCATCGACGTAAGTATATCCCAGCCGAGTTTTTACGCTAACTGGCAATCCAGATTTTTTGGCGGCGTCAATTGCAGCTATCGCTATGTCGGGTCGACGGATCAGAGCCGCACCGCCGCTTTTAATCGCAGACTTGGCGGGACAACCCATATTGATATCAATTCCGTTAAAGCCAAGTTCCGCGCAGTGCTTCGCGAAAGCTTCCATGTCCCCTGGCTCGCCACCCCAAATTTGCGCAATGAGCGGCTGCTCATCGTCGGTTTTAATTAGTCGCCCAGCTATGGCCTTGTCGCCAGCGTGAACCCAGCCGGTAGCATTTGCGAACTCGGTGAAAAATATATCTGGTGCGCCAGCCTGTTTCACGACATGACGAAACACGACGTCGGTGACGGCTTCCATTGGTGCCAATATGAAAAATGGCTGCGGTAAATCATTCCAAAACGATGTCATCTCTGTTATTTTATCACAAAAAGGAGAAAACCCTATCTCATCATCGAGATAGGGTGTGGGCGGGCTCAAGCGGTTCTGTTCGAAGTAGTTTCTAATCTCATCTTTGAGAGAAGAATCTGCGACGAATGAATCTCGCGAGCCCAGTGGGGAGAGATGGCACGCCGTTGTGCCATCTCAGTGGACACAGCGGGACTCGAACCCGCAGCCTCCCACTGCGCCGACATCGTTGTCGACGCGGCGGGTGCTCTACCATTTAAGAGCTATGCGTCCTGTGATTCTTTTCTGGCTGGGGAATCTGACCCAGTGTGGGCGGACGCCCTTTACTAACACTAAGTTAGTTTTTCATAGATTAAGATCTATGACCGTCTTGTCAAGCGTTTCTGCCTCCGCACTGGAGGCACACTTGACCCGTACCGCCGCAGTTGTCGCAGCGGTAGCCGAGTGACTTCTTGCCAGTTCCCCGGCAAGATGGACACGTTTTCGTACCTGAGTAGCCCATGTTGCTACACGGTCTACATGACATGAGATTTTCACCTCTTTCCTAAAAGAAAAGAGCTGACCCCCTAGTTATGCTCCTGGAGAGCATGATATAGAATCAGCTCTACCGATAAAGCGTTTATTATCATAACACTAATTATAAAAAAACGCAACAATATACCAGAATATTTTTATATTTCGCCCGCCAGCAGGTCTTTTTCGAATTGCAACATTCCCTTATAATCCGCCGAATAGTCAGAAATATCTGGCAGATCTAACGTGGTGATTTTTTGCCAAATAATCTCAATCAGTTGCGTAAATTCGGACAATTCTTCGCTGGAGAATGCATCCTCCAAGCTGAGAATATCGCCGGTCTTCATGTCTGGTTCGACAAATTGCAATCGCCCGCCAGTAAACGTGAAATTGCTATAATCGCGTGAATGCTCGACCAGTAGCTGGTAGAACATCAATTGCTGACGATATTTATGAAGTTTGATTTTCTCGTAATCAGCCGAACCTTTCCAAGAATGCGACGGCTTGCCAGTTTTATAATCCGTTACGAAGATGGTTTTATTTTGCTTGTCGATGTCGACAACGTCAAGTTTACCAGTCAATCTGGCGTTATCGATAATTACGCCTTGATTTGAAAAGTCTAATTCCGCCAAGTCCGTGTCGTGAAAATCTGAAGATTTGGCGTTTAAGAACGCAGTCAAAGCCGACTTCCCTTTATCCAAGTACAATTGAAAATCGTCGGCTGACAAATGCTGGCTCTCGAGGGATTTTTGGAAAAATTGGAGGATTTGTTCGGTGCTTGGCAATTGATGGTCGGCGCTGAATAAGCAATGTGCTTGCTGAAGGCTGCTGTGAATTGCGGTTCCGTAAGCTGCGGCGGAATTTTTGGCGGATGGAAAATGTAGCAAATTGTTCAATAAGAAATTCTGCGGTCCGCCACGTGAAACGTCGAGGAAGTTGTTCAAATGCGTCGCAGAAAGTTTGTATGTTTCCAGCGCTGGCGCCAATAAGTCCTTTAATTCTGGAACAATCGGTGAAGTTAGTCGCGTCGTCCAATCGGTTTCAGCGAGTTCAATTTGTTCAGCTGGATCGTCGCTGGTCGGAATGATGGTCGGCGTGCAATTCGTCAAGAAACTGGCGATTATCGTGTCGCTGCCAGAATCGTTGGTTTGAGAATAAGTCATGGTCAATGTG
>CAUSLX010000009.1:0-16411 GCA_963532505.1 uncultured Candidatus Saccharibacteria bacterium
GTTTCCCTGTTGATCTGAGCGAATCAGGAGTGTTTTTAATTGGCGCGCGACAATCGGTTTTTCTCGTAAGAGGTTGCGGATTTCAATTGCCAATTTATTTATGCTCGGGTGTGCCAAGCTGGTTCCGTCGACGACGACTTTTCCCTTACCGCCACGCTTGAAAAACGCCAAGTCCAGAGTTTCTTTTTCGTCGTCGTCCGTTTTGTCGCCGAACCAACTGAACTCGACTTTATTGCGATAATTAAATTCTACGCCGTCAGAAAATACCTTGATTTTTTCGGGCAATGTGATGTTGTGAAGTAAAAAAGCCTCTTCGATTAGCGACGCTTTGTGTGATTGCTCGCTGGACATCGGCATTATTTGCCAAGGACTGGTGCTTAAATAGCTATTTTCATCATTCGGTGTAATTCGCTCTGGACTTTTCTCGATAATTTCCGTCACTATTCCTTCGACGAAGTGTGATTTTTTCTTTGTCACGCGAATCGTTACAAGTTCTTTCGGCAACCCTCCCCAAACGAACGCTTTGCGACCGTCGTCAAGTGTTCCGATGGCTTGCCCGCCGCCAACGATTTTTTCCAATCTTAAAGTCTCAAAAATTTGTTTTCTCATTAGATTATATTATATCAGGATGTGTGGATTTTTTCTGGCTGGCGTGCTATAATCGTCATTGTCCTGGCAATAGTGGGACGTCGCCAAGTGGTAAGGCACTGGGTTTTGGTCCCAGCATTCGCAGGTTCGAATCCTGCCGTCCCAGCCAAATTTGACAGGCATAAACAGTCGCTCTTTTGGGTGATTTTTTGTTTTTAGGCAATCAAGCCATTTTTATCTAGTAAATTCATAAAATCGTCAATAAACAAATTAGTCCTCTCGACAATTTCTTTTTCTCCGAATTTTTTATAAACATTGCTTATATTCTTGAGCTCAAGATTTTCTGTTCCGCCTATGCGTTGTCCTCTACTATTGACAAAACCCTGGTAATATTTAATTTTATCTTCGAATCTATAGTCGGATGCGCGAATATTGATCCGTTTTTCTAAAAGAGATTTATTGCCAAGGAGGTCGATTTGTCGATCGTTAGATAACCCTTTTTCATTTTCCTGTCGCTTCATATCGCGACGGGGACTCTTCAATTTATAGGATAAAATCCTTGTAACTTGCCAAAGTCGCCTGTGCAATAGTATGACTAGTTTGATGTAGGTGTTGCTTCACAAAGTAATACCCAAGTTTATACCCCGCCCAGCGCGGTAAAACATCATCGCCGGTGAAAAATATTTTGGTATAATCGTAAACCTTGTCTTCAAAATTGCCTTGTAGTGCGGCAATTATCTTATCAATTTCAGCTTGAGAAGTTTTCTGCATTTCTCTCAAGAAAAATTGTTGGTTTCGCCGTCCGAGTTTAATCATCGCTTCCTCTTCTAGTGCGACTGCCAAACCCTCCAAAATCATCCCATCAAACATAGTTTCGGCATATTCAGGCAATTTTTCCCAACGCAGCGAATGCGACATTTCGTGGCAAATCGTTTCGAAAATAAAATCCTCGCTAACCCCGTGCTGGCTTTTATCAACAGAAATCATAATCAAGCGCGAATGAAGCGTTTTGCCAGCGATTCCGTCCTCGGCGATAGTTGGCAGCATAAACGAAGGTGTAGTGACAATTACATCAACTTCGTAATCAAACTGCGCGAACTCGCTCGAAACAAAAGTCTCGGCTTGTTGCGCTGTATTTTTGAATATGGCAATTTCGGCATCGGTGAAAGTTTGGTTGGCGTTAGCGATGTGTAGGTGGAGTTTACTCATGATTTTATTATATTGCAATAACATAAGTATCACTATAGGGGTAATGCTATTTATTAAGTGTAATATTTAAATGGAAATCACTAAAATCTCAGCAGCGACCTTCGGCTGGTTGCTCGCACCCCGACCCGCCGAACTGCTACGCGCAAAAACCGCTGTTTGGATGGCGAGTTAGAGAAATACACCTTTAACTGCTTTTACTCAAACGAATCTTCGTTGCTCCTCGGGCTTCAGTTTACCAGGAATAGCTTCACCAGTTAAAGCAGTCTTAACCCGTTCTATCTCATTGTCGTTAATTTCTATAAGATTTACTATATAATCACGCCGTCCTTTGTACAAGATTGAATTGTGTAAATATATTAGACCAGTATACGCAACCTCAATTCGCTCTTGACTTGGCAGTATCTTCAATAATGCAAGCGGTTTCTTCATATAAACTAGTTCATATTTTGACTGTAAGTCGGTCGCAGCTTTTCTGAGATCCTGGGTAATTGATTTAATTATATCTATCTCGTGTTCAGTTGGCTCTGCAGAAAAGAAGTTAGTAAGCCTATTAGAATAGAAATCAACTTGACTCAGCACGACCTGTATTTGTTCTCGTGTCTTTTGAGTTGGTACTATGACCAAAACCTTAAACAGCTCTGACACAATCAAAAGGAGTACTCCTCCAATAAGCGTTGCACATGCGGTTAAGATTATATTCTCTATATCGCTCACAGTACTTTTATTCTACCCTACAACAACTAAAAATGGTATAATCTGACACAATATGATATTTTTTTTCAAAGATAAATATTTAGTTTCGGCTAAAAAATGCCCCTACATTAGCAAGGAGCAGATCAAACAGCATAATAGTGTTGTAAATGAAGTCGAACAACTAGCAAAGGAAGAAAACAAGCTCCGTTCGGAGGCAGAAAAGACGAGCAATATGGTCTCTATTGCTGTGGGGCTAAGTTTGGTTGGAATGTTCTATTACCACTTGTTGACTCATTCTTGGCAAGATAAAATTTTCTCTGGCTTGATTGAGCTTTCAATTCCGGCATCTATGATTTTTACGTATGCCTATGTCATAGTTAACGCAATACTTGACTCCAGTATCAATAGAAGACATGACCTCAGAGAACTAGAGCAGACTATCAAAGAAAAGAAAGCTTACCTTGATGGTGAATTAAGCAAATTCAAAGAACTGGAGAAAAAATACGCCAAATATTGGCTTAATCTGAGCGGCTATCAGTTTGAAAAAGAAGTGGCAAAGCTGTATGAAGCTCACGGATATGACGTGCAAGTTACAAAAGGCAGTGGCGACGGTGGAATCGATATATTTCTAGAAAAAGCAGGTCGTCGATATGGCGTTCAATGTAAGAATCACCATAAGGCAATCGGACCTGCTGCCATTCGCGATTTGTACGGGGCTATGTCGCATGAGGGGCTTGATGCTGGTATTTTTATAGCATCATCAGGTTATACGAAAGGCGCAAAGGAATTTGCCCGCAACAAAGCAATTACACTTCTCGACATAAATAATGTGCTGCGTATGCATGCAGCTACCCTTACGGAATAGATAATAAACGAGCATATCTTTTCTCTAACTCGCCACCCAAACAGCGGTTTTTGCGCGTAGCAGCTCGGCGGGTCGGGGTGCGAGCAACCGGCCGAGCAGGGCTTTGTCCTAATTTATCTTTCAATGCTGTGCCATAGTCTGGAAATAGGTTCGGATCCTGCCGTCCCAGCCAAATTTTAACAGACACAAATTATCGCTCTTTTGGGCGATTTTTGTTTTTATATTAAATTTCAGAAACGGAATAAAATACTATTAAAAATAAAAAAGCTCCCACTCGCCAGTGAGAGCTAAACTGTCGTGGTGGACAATTTGGATTAGCTAATTTTAACGACTTGTAGCTGTCTGGTCATCAAGCCATTTTTCCAGGAAACAGTTTCAGATTTTTTGTGATTCAGTAGACTTTTTCCCAGTGGACTATCCACGGAAATTCGCCCGTCCAGAGGGTTTGCTTCCAGGCTATGAACCAGCGTATAGCGGAAAATTTTTCCCTGTTGATCCACTAAATCCACGACTGAGCCGATAGCAATTTTCAATCGATCACGTTTCCTTGGCAGCGGTTTGGCGTGGCGCAAAATATCCTTCTTCATAAAGATTTTTGATTGGATATTTTCCAGTTGCGTAATTACATCGTTGCGGTGTAATTTGTCATCACGCGATTTGGCGCGTCCAATTTCTTTCAATTCCAACGTGAGCGCTTTCTCTGAAATCTCTAGTCCAGAAATTTCCTTCTGTAGTTCCTTAAATCCTTTTTTACTTAAAAATGTTGTACTCATACTTCCCCCTTCGGATCGGCAATTTTGCCAATCAACAATCCTATTACAACATCTAATTCTGAAAAATAGCTGAAAATTTACAGAATCGGCAAGGAAATTGTGAAAATGGTTGAGTTTTTCGAGGTGTTAACAGAGATTTGTCCGCCGAGCGCTTTTGTCAATTGTTCCGCTAACGGCAATCCTAATCCGTAGCCTTTCGTGCTTTGGTTGCCGCGGAAAAATCGCTCAAAGACGTGTGGCAGAGTTTGTTGTGAGATTGTGCCGTCATTGATGAAGTTGACGGTGATGTTTTGTTTCGATGGAGTAATGCAAATTTTTACCACAGAATTTTTCGGGCTATGCTTCAATGAATTGTCGAGTAAAATCGCGCACAATTCTCGCGTGGCGGTGTGATGAAGCGGAATATTTATGTGTTCTGGGCAATTCATTTTAACTCGCGCTTCGGCTTTTCGTTCGCGAACGAGTTCGGATATCAATTCCGTCAAGTTAAAACTTTTATCTTCCAGTGCCAACTTATTTTCTGTCCGCGACAGTTCCAGAAGCATCGCCGTAAGCTCTGTCAATTTATTTATTTCCTCCAAATTGCTTTCCAGAGTTTCTGTAAGTTCCGCCTTCTCTGCCTTTCTATTTTTCAATGCAAATTCAGTTTCAGCCTTCATAATTGCCAAAGGAGTTCGGAGCTGATGGCTGGCATTAGCAACAAATCGCGATTGAGCTTTGTGGGCGGTTTCTATTGGCCGCAAAGTGATTTTCGCCAATAAATATGAACACCAACCGCCAGCGAGCAGAACGATAAGATTTATATAGCCCAGACTAATCAAAAGATTTCGAGTTGAATTATCTATCCTCTCTGACAAATTAATTGCAGGAAAATCGCCCTTCCTTTGAACGATAATTTTATGAATTTGCGCATCAACTTCCGAGCGCGCCACCTGAAAAATAATGCTACTAAATAGTAGACTGACGATCATCAAAATCATCAAATACCAGCCCGCCAACTTAATTGTTGCTGAAGTAAAAATTTTCATGACTCAATCTTATACCCAAAGCCGCGCACGGTTTTTATTAATTGTTTTTTGAACGGTTTGTCGATTTTTTGGCGTAGATTTTTTATGTACGCCTCGACATTATTCGGCAAAATATCAGCGTCAAAATCCCAAACGTGATCAATCAGTGTTTCTTTACTGAGAATCTGATTCGGATGCTGCATCAAATATTCCAGCAGCGCATATTCTTTGCTTGTGAGGTCGATATTCTTCCCAGCTCGCGTTACGGTTTGTTGTTGCTTGTCAATTCTCAAATCGTCAATTTGCAGAATGTCTGGCTGGCTAATTGGTGGACGACGAAGCAAGGCTCGCACGCGCGCCAACAGCTCGTCAATTGCAAAAGGCTTAGTCAAATAGTCATCAGCGCCCACGTCTAACCCGAGCGTTTTATCTTCGGTCGTGCTCAGTGCTGTCAGAAATAGAATTGGCATATTTTTCCCGTTCTCGCGCAATTTTTTAACAATCTCCGTGCCTTCTAATCCCGGCAGCATTCGATCAACAATCAACAAATCATACGGCTGGCTATCCGCCAAATTAAAGCCCTCTTCTCCGTCATACGCCGCATCAACCGCGTATTTCTCACGTTTCAAAGATTCGGTTATGACCCTCGCAATTTTTCGTTCGTCCTCAATGACCAGTAGTCGCATATTTATATTATATCTTTTTTCCCGCGCTAAGTGTTATAATTTTACTTAAAGAAAAGGAGGCATATGCCAGATGATAAAAAAATGGTTGAGATTCGTCATTTTAAGATGAGTTTCGGCGATAAAACTGTTATTAAAGATTTGAGTTTTGATGTTTTTCGTGGCGAAGTTTTTGGTTTTTTGGGTAGCAATGGCTCGGGAAAAACTACGACGTTGCGCGCACTGCTTGGACTATACCAGCCGACCGCGGGCGATTTATTGATAAACGGCAAGCCATATTCGGTGGATAGCCAGATTCGCCTCGGATATCTTCCTGAGGAACGCGGTTTGTATAAAAAAGAAAAAGTCTTAGACGTGATGCTTTACTTTGGTCAATTGAAAGGCTTGAGTCGCAAAGAAGCTAAGGATTTTTCTATGAAGTTTTTGGAGCGCGTCAATTTGAGCGACAAGGCTAATACGCAACTTGATAAATTATCTGGCGGACAGCAGCAGAAGATTCAGCTTGGCGTAACGATTATGGGCGATCCAGAACTGTTGATTATGGACGAGCCAGCCAAAGGTTTTGATCCGGTGAATCGTCGTTTGTTGATGAATATAATTGAGGAGCAGCGAAAAGCTGGCGCGACAATTATTTACGTTACGCACCAGATGGAGGAAGTTGAAAGATTGTGCAATCGCTTGATTTTATTGAAAGACGGTCAAGCGGCAGCATATGGAACATTGGAAGAAGTGAAAAAACAATTCGGCGGCGCGTCAATGGATGATATTTTCGTCCAAGTTTACGGCGGCGAAGCGAAGGAGTTGAGTGATGAGTAAAATGTATAATTTGGGGACGGTTTTCAAATTCGAGACGCTTAGGGCGCTGAAGAAACCGACGTTTTGGCTGACGGCATTAGGTTTTCCGTTGATGATAGCGGTGTTGTATGGCATTATGTTTTGGTCGCAAAGCACGACTATTGAAGCGTCAAAAAATCTGGAAAAGCAAGAATTTTCACTGGAAGTCACGGACGATTCGAAGTTGGTGAAGCCAGAATTACTGGCGGCAATTAAAGCCAAAACCGCCAAGTCGAAAGAATCTGGAATTGACGACGTAAAAAATAATAAGGTTGATGCGTATATTTATTTTCCAAGGGATTTGAGCAAGCAAAAGGTCGAAGTTTACGGTAAAGATGTTGGGTTATTCCAAAACGGAAAATATGGTGCGGTGGCGCAGAGCTTATTGAGTCAATCAGTAGCAAGCGGCGTCAGCCCAGCACAAGTTGCGATTTTACGCGACAAAGTCCAATTGTCATCAATCACATATCTGGACGGAAAAGAGCACGGCGGCATTAATGAGATGATTGTGCCGGGAATGTTTTTGGCTATTTTGTTTATCCTCATTAGCATTTTTGGCAATCAAATGCTCATTAGCACCACCGAGGAAAAAGAAAATCGCACGGTGGAGATGCTACTCACGACCGTTAAAACCGACACTTTGATTACGGGTAAAATTCTGTCTTTGATGGTGTTGGCTTTGATTCAGATTTTGGTGATTGTTTTGCCAGTTTTGGCGGGCTATTTGGCATTTGGCTCGAAGTTGCAATTGCCTAATCTAGATTTGAGTACGCTTGTGTTTGACCCTGTGAGAATTGGTCTGGCGATCATAATTTTCTCCGCCAGCTTCACTTTATTTACGGGAATGTTGGTGACTTTGGGCGCGATGATGCCGACCGCCAAAGAAGCCAGCCAGTGGTTCGGAATTGTGATTATGCTATTCATTGGTCCATTTTACGGAATCACGGCGTTTGTTTCCTTCCCTGATTATTTCTTCGTTAAGTTCTTGTCGCTATTTCCATTCACCGCGCCAATTCCATTGTTGTTACGAAACGCAATAGGCAATTTGCCGATTTGGGAAGCTTTGCTCGGTACGGCAATTTTGGTCGCTACAGCGGTGTTTGTTATGTGGCTATCGGTGCGCGTTTTCCGCTACGGCGCGATGTCTTATGATAGTAAATTATCTTTGTCGGCGTTGCGGACACGTCGAAAAGCTGGTAAAGTTTAATTATGAAAGTACGTATAGAGATAGACACTAAAACATTTGTGCGATTTTGGCTGGTCGTGATGGGCTTTGGTCTGGCTGGTTTGGCAATTTATTCCGCAAAGGATGCGCTGGTTTTATTGGGGATTTCCCTGTTCTTGGCGTTGGCGTTGAACCGTCCAGTCGCAGCAATTGCTAAAAAACTTCCTGGAAAAAGCCGATTGGGCGGCACGGCGCTGGCGTATACGACGCTGGTTCTGCTTTTGGGTTGCGTGATTTGGTTTGTGATTCCGCCAATTGTCCAGCAATCTGCCAAATTCGTCGAGAGCATTCCGAGCATAATTGACCAAGCCAGCTCACAGTGGCGTGGCGTCAATGATTTTATTGATAAGAATAATTTGCGCCCGCAGGTCGATTCGATGATGGAAAACATTAAGCAGCAATCTTCGTCTTGGGCGACGAGCGTCGGCACGAATTTATTATCCAGCGTTGGCTCTTTGGCGTCGTTCTTAGGATCGTTGTTCTTGGTGTTGGTGCTGTCATTCCTGATGCTTCTCGAGGGTCCAACTTGGGTGAAGCGTTTGTGGGGATTGTACAACGACGAAGAAAAAATGGAGCGTCATAAGAAGCTGGTTGGCCGAATGTATAACGTGGTCACAGGTTATGTTTCTGGACAATTGACGGTTTCTGGAATCGATGCGATATTATCAGGTTTCGTGGTGTTTGTGCTGAGTTTGACATTCCCTGTCATAAATTCCAATTTGGCAATGCTCACCGTTATGGTAACGTTTGTGTTGACGCTAATTCCGATGTTTGGCGCAACGATTGCTGGCGCGTTAATATCACTACTACTATTCTTCAACAATATGACAGCGGGCGTTATTTACGCGATTTATTTTGTGATTTACCAGCAGATTGAGAATAACTTTGTTTCTCCGTCCATCCAATCAAAGAAGGTTGAGCTGTCCGCCCTGACTGTTTTGGTTGCGGTGACAATTGGTTTATATGTCGGCGGTCTATTGGGCGGTTTGGTTGCTATTCCAGCCGCTGGCGTCGTAAAAGTTTTGCTGGATAATTACTTGGAGCAGGCCAAGTCTGAGCGTGTTGAAAGCGAAAAACCTCTTAATAAATTAGTTAAGAAATTGAAAAACGAAGATTAATTAGCACGAAATAAAATATAGCCCGTTGAGTCCAGCGGGCTATTTCCATGTCCAAACGCTGCCGCTTGGCGTATCACGAACGGCAACGCCAGCCTGAAGAAGTTCATCACGAATTCTGTCGGATTCTTCCCAATTTTTCTCTGCGCGTGCTTGACGTCGCTGGATAATCAACCTCTTCAAATCGTCAGTAATATCAGGCGTAGACTCAGCCAAATCCAGTCCTAAAATCTCGTCAATCTCATCAATAAACTGCACCAAACTCTGTCGATGAATTTTATCAAGCGGCGTATGATCCAACTTTGAAAACACTTCATCAATCAACGCCAGTGCGCCTGGAGTATCCAAATCGTCATTCAATTTCTCGACCAACGCCTGACGTCCCGCTAGCAACGAAACCGAATCGTCCTGCTCGTCCTTATCATCGTCATCTTCCAGCGTGTCGTGAGTCTGATGTCTCAGAACCGCGTAATCCCGCCAATGATTCAGTCGTGCCTGCGCTGCTTCCAGAATTTCCCAGGTAAAATTGCCCTCCGTTTGATAATGCTTGCTGAGAATCGCCAGCTTAAACGCCATCGGACTAAAACCTCGCGAAATAATATCTTCCAGAGTAATAATATTACCCAGGGATTTACTCATTTTTCGGCCGTCGACTTTTATGTGATTATTATGTAGCCAAATTTGAGAAAATTGTTTTCCAGTCAGACTTTCGCTCTGGGCAATTTCATTCGTGTGATGAACTGGAATATGGTCAATTCCGCCTGCGTGAATATCAATAGAATCCCCAAGTGTTTCACGGGCAATTGTCGAACATTCCAGATGCCAGCCAGGAAAACCGACTCCCCACGGACTATCCCACTCCATATCGCGCCTGGCGTCTTTTGGTGAAAACTTCCAGACGGCAAAGTCAGTAATATTGCGCTTTCCTTCAACGCTCACTCTGGCGCCAGCTTCCAGGCCCGCCACGTCCAGCCGCGCTAATTTCCCGTAATCCTTCAAAAGCGACGTATCAAAATACATGCCGTCGCCGTCGATTTTATATAAAAATCCTTTTTCGTCCAGTCCTTTTGCGAAGTCGATTTGTTGCTGAATATAATCCGTCGCCCGCACCAAATAATCTGGTTTTATCAATTTCAGCACGTCATAAGCCTCGTGATTGGCTATGGAAATATATCTTTCCGCCACATCCCAGGCAGTCTTCCCCTCACGGCGCGCACCTTTTTCCATTTTGTCCTCGCCGTTATCATCATCGCTGGTCAAATGACCAACGTCGGTGATGTTTTGCGTTCGAATAACGGGAATATCTTGCCAGCGTAACAATCGCACCAACACATCCCAGTAAATATAGCCAACCCAGTTGCCGATATGCGGTTGCGAATAAACCGTTAGACCACAGGTGTAAAACTTGACCGTTTCTCCGTCAAGCGGCGTCAGTTCATCTTTTCGTCTAGTGAGCGTGTTGTAGAGTTTTATCATTAGTTCTATTGTACGTTACTCTGGTCAGTTTTTCAAAATTGACATAAAAAACAGCCCCAGTTGGGACTTGATAATTTCCAATGAATAGTGACAAGCAGATGCGCGCTAAGACGCATCAGAAGATTGTATCTTAGACTCATCACTATTCAATCATACTGGCTTACCCTGCTAAGATAAGTCAAGGGATTCGTCGAACAGTGCCTGAGCTAGTAGTTCAGGTACGACCTTCTCTTTGGAAGATTTCGCCTTTACGGAAACATTTCCGATAAGGCGCCCTTCCTTGACGACGCTCATCTCTAATACGATAGAACCGCTTTGGTCCTTGTGGTACCCGGTCTTTTCCAGGAAGACGTGCTTCACTCCGGGTAGGCGAACCCGGAAAAAACGCTCACTGATGATGTCACTCACGGTGGCATCAACGTTGTGCGTAGCTACAAAGAACTCATCAGAGCTCTTGCCGTTCTTGCTGGTCACGACCGGCAAGACGACGCATGAACTGTTCAGCTCGTCGACCCAGATGCTAATCCTGCCCTCTTTGTACACCAGCTCTAGAGACTTATACCTAAAATGTGCATAAAAGCATGGGGTCAACTCCCAGGTCTCGTATGCTGCTGTGCGATTCTCCCGTTGGTTGAAGTCGCCTCCGCTAGGATAAGGGGTGTCAAAGTATAACTGCGCCCCATCTTCGCTAGAGATGCTGATAGCTAAGCTGCGCTTTCCCGAGGGAAGCAGGGTATCGTCTGAATACCCCACCTTTGGACGGTTGAACTTATCAACCAAGAGCTGGATTCGATCACCTTCAAAGATGAGGGTGATACCCAGAATGTGTACAACAACACGGGTGCCTGGTTGGAAAACGTATTGAGGCTTGGTGTGCTTGCGGTTCTGGTGTGCCATTTGGCACTCCTCTCTACTTCTCTCGCGGCGGTCGCGCCATCTTTGTCTTTCGACAAAGACCATGCTATACGGATTAAGCATGAAACGAGATTTCAATTGTCAATTACATCTTCTATCAACAACTAAAACCTCGCTTCATGCTTAAGTTTCGTCTTAATCTTCTTACATCTGCTTGTCAAGGTGCGCTTTCGGATAAGGAGTAAATCTCAACTCATCAACAAAAGCTAATGCTATTTATATCACACTTATATTAAAAAGTCAATGGATTTTGTCAAAAATGTGGTATAATATTTTTCTCAACTCTGTTACAGACGTAAAGACTGATATATACCAACAATGTTACAATAACTTTTAACCCTGCCCTACTTCTTGCAAAGCTTGATCTGTCGCCGTGACTAATTCCCTTACGATTTCGTCGTAATTGTCATACACGCGGAATCCTGCCGCGTACGGATGGCCGCCGCCGCCAAAATATCCAGCTACGGTATCGGCGATTGGTAAATTACCTCGTAAGCGCGCAGTCAATTTGCCGTCAGGGTAAGTTTTAATAACACAACTAAGCGCCACGCCTTCAACCAGTCTCAGCTCGTCGCCAATTAACGCACCGGGGTTGTAAGCATCGCTATATTGCTGGATCTCTTCAAATGGCACGTGCACCAACGCCAATTGTCCGTCTAATAAATATTCGATTCGCTCGATCAATTTTCCCTTGTACGCCAAAATATCTGGCGATTTTTTCATAAATTCGCGCCGTCGTTCTTCGATTGTCGCATTAGACGCGCCCAGTTCTGTAAGCTCTCCCGCCGTATGGAAAGTCTGAGCTGTGGTGTTTTGCGTAGTAAGTCCCAGACTATCGCTCATAATAGCTATCAATAAATCTTCGGCCGCCTGAGGATTTATCTTCCAGTCGGAATGCTTGAACAGTTTATACAGTAATTCCCCTGTCGCCACGACGGTTTCGGATAGCATAATATGATCAAAGCTGAGCGTCGATTCGGCTGTGTGATGATCGATAACCAGAGTCGGGTGCGTTTCTAAGAAATGTCGCGCTCCAGGAGTTTCTAATACCTTGCTAAGAAGGACGTCCGCGCTCGTATCGACAATTATCGCGGCGTCGGCTTGAAATGGAAAGTCGTTCTGCACCCGATCCCAACCGCGAATGTAATGAAGATATTTCGGTATGTCTACTGGACAATATAAAGTAACAGTCTTCCCTAGGTCGCTTAAGACCTCTTCCAGCGCCAAACTTGAACCTAGGCTATCACCGTCGGGATTTTCGGCTTGAATAATAACTATATTGTTTGCGGATTGAATGAATTGTTTAGCTGTATCTAGCATATTATTTATTATAACAAATGATTTTTACCCTAATATAATATATATTGTTTTTAATTACATAAGTGGTATAATATGTTATGGACTATTAAAAATACTGCGCAATCGAAAAAAACATAAACATTTTTATAAATTATTATTGACAAAATATAAAGATTGTGCTAGTATGAGGACATAAAGCCTGAAGATAGGGCTGGAAAGAGGAGTTTTTATGAACAAATTTAAGAAAATCGGCATCGCTATCTCTCTGGGATTCGCTATGCTCGGTGGAATCTGGTTGGCATCACCTTCACAGGCTGCCGGCTGTAACAAATTTAACGTTGTATACTGTGGTACACATTCTATGTCAGAGTTGCAAACAGCATACAGCCGTACAGAAATTAAAGAACTATATAAAGAATGGTACATTACCAGCACTATGATCCAAGGTGGATCAAACATGCGTGAGGGTATAGTTGACGCAAACGGTAACATTACTGTTGACGGTCGTGTCGTTGCTACAAACTCTATAACTGTACAGTCTAAGGCTGGTACTCGTCAGCCTCAGCCACAACGTAGCTACAAGACTTCAAACGGATATACTTACTACCAATATCCAACTGGTCAAAGCTTCGTTGACGGCCCTAAGAGCTACAGTATGTATGCATGGTTTGACAACGACGGTAAGTTTATCACTGGTGTGATTAAAGACTGTGGTAACCCAGTTTGGGGTACTCCAACAACACCTCCTGCAAAACCTGCATTAACATGTGACGCATTGCAAGTTCTAAAGATTGAAGACAACACCTACAAGTTTGTTGTAAACGCAACTGCTAAGAACGGTGCAAGCATCACCAGCTACACATACAACTTTGGTGACGGTACAACTAAGACTATCAACTCATCTACAATTGAGCACACCTACACAAAGTACGGCAGCTTCAAGGTTACTGTAATCGTAAATGGTAAAGAAAACGGCGAAGTCAAGAAACAAAGTCCAAACTGTGAAAAGACTATCGTAATCGAACCTGAAACAAAACTTCAAGTTTGTGACCTTAAGACTAAGAAATACGTAGAGATTAAGAAGTCAGAATTTGATAAAAGTAAGTACTCAACAAATCCAAATGACTGTAAAGAAGCACCTGCTAAGATCACAATCTGTGTAATCGATAAAAAAGAGCTTCGTGAAATCAAGAAGGAAGAATACAACGAGTCAAAGCATACAACTGACTTGAGCAAGTGTAAGGAAGTTCCTACTACATCTACTACTCCTACACCAAACACTCCTTCAACACCAACACCTAGCCCAGAATTGCCAAAGACTGGTGCAAGTGACGCGATCATGTCAGCACTAGGCCTAGGTGGACTAACCACAGCTACTATCGCTTACATCGCTAGCCGCCGCCAAATGTAATAAGCTAAGCTAGCAACGAAATACCCGCCGAGATGGCGGGTATTTTTTATTGGCGATGAAGCCGTTGAGTCTATAATTGTTTTCGACCTTCTAGTGCGTGAGTCAGTGTAATTTGGTCTGCGTACTCGAGGTCAACGCCGACTGGAATACCCCTGGCTAAGCGTGTGATAGTCGTATTTAATCCAGCTTCTTGGATATAGCGCTGTAAGAATAGCGCGGTCGACTCGCCTTCTACTGAAGCGTTCGTAGCGATAATAATCTCCTGAACGTCGTCGGTTTTTATGCGCTCAATTAGCTCTGGGATGTGTAATTGCTCTGGTCCGATATTGTCAATTGGTGAAATAACACCGCCCAGCACGTGGTACGTACCCAGGAACTGCCCTGTTCTTTCTATGGCAACGATATCTAGCGGCTCCTCGACTACACAAACTACTTTTTTATTCCTGTTCGAATCTGCGTATAAAGGCGACACATCGTCATCTGAGTCGATCAACGCAAATGTCTTCGGGCAGGTTTTTACTCGGTCGTGCAATCGGTCTAATGAATGCGCTAATTGCTTTGCGGATTTGGGATTACGGCGTAAAACCGCGTAGGCATATCTTTCAGCCGTACGCGGTCCAACTCCAGGTAGATTACCAAAATCATCAATTAAAGCAGTCAGAGCTTTTGGTAAAATGTCGATTGACATGGCTTTAGAATGGCAAGTTGCCTAGGCCGCCCATCAATGGCTTCATAGTTTCAGCAGCGACTTCCTGAGCCTTTGTCATACCGTCGCGAACTGCGATTTCGATCCAGTGCTCCAGCTCTTCGATATTCTCCAAGTCAACCATTTCTGGGTCAATCTTTACAGACTTGATCTTTAATTCGCCAGTGATTTGTACGATCACAGCGCCATCGCCAGCCTCAACTTCGATGATTTCTTTGCCTAATTGTTTCTGTGCTTTGCGTAATTGTTGCAGCATTTTTACCTGATCAAACGCCATATTCCTCCTTATTTAACACTTATAATTATACCCTATTTTCGGTCGGATGTGTAGATATAGAAGCGGTCGCCGTCTTTATGGTCATTGACAATTACTGACGACAAGTGCCCAGAGTAAGTCCACGGAATTTGAGACTTTACGCTGTGACTAACATATAAAGTCTGTCCGACGGTTGCTGGCGCTGTGTGGATAATTGATATCTGGTGGTAGTTATGCTTTTTAAGCGCTTCGTAAATCGGTGATTCTTCTTTACTGACCAATAACGAGAATGAATCGGTCGGCGCGGTATTTTTACGGAGCAGAGACAAATCTTTATTGAAGCGTGAAACTGCTTCTGGGAAATAACGATAACCGTCAATATAGCGGAAGCTGCCGCCCACCACCATAACGATGATTAGCATTGATATAAGAACCAGTCCTGTGCCGCGGGCGTATGGATTGCGCGGGAAAAGTCCGTACCACATGTTCATTAGAGATTCCAATCCGACCGCCAAGATAATGAATAGCGGGATGATGATTATCGGGGTGAGGCTTGGCTGGAAGATGAGTAGCGCCAATGCTAAGATTAGCCACGACCAAATCATAAACGAGCGGGCGCTGGAGATTTTTTGGAAGCTGCGGAATAACCCTAGTCCGATTAATACCATTGCGTTAACGTCCATAATTGGCGTGATTTGGTTCCCTACGACTGATGGGAAAATGCGGATGTATGTGTAATATAAAGTCCTGAGGTTTGCAACGATGTCAAAACTTAGGTTGTTGATGCCGATGAGGTTGTAAAATAGCGCGTGGGATTTATAGCAAAGAAAACTAATCGCACAACCAATCGTGAATAAAATAGCAGACGGCACAATCCAAGATTTACGATGTTTTCGGGAGATGAGGAAATAGCGTGGATGTGGATGCAGGAGGGCGATGATCAGAAGTCCCAGATTGATATACCAAAAATACGGAGTGAAGAGGCTGAGTGCTGTGGTGATGGCTAAGCTGATTCGCCAAATGGAAGCGTTCTGGGCTTTCTGGAGAATTAATGTAGCAAAAAGTAAAGTTAGCGCGGTGTAAAAGATGTATAAAATGCCAACAGTTGCGCTTTGTCCGATGAATAAGAATTGTCCAGTTGTTGCCATGATTAATAGCGATAGAATCGTTGTGGACGGCTTAAACCAGCGTTTTAAGAGGAAGAAAATAGCGACAGAGCTGGCGATTGAAAGGATTACGGCGGGCGCTTTAATTGTTAATAAGCTGACGCCGAATAGTTTGAAGAATAGCAATTGAAGAAAGTGAAATGGCAGATTTGTGACGGCGATTCCCTCGACGCTAAAATTCAAGTGATTT
>CAUSLX010000010.1:0-16231 GCA_963532505.1 uncultured Candidatus Saccharibacteria bacterium
GTAGACGTTGTTGTGGATTCTGATGGCGGAGTATTTTTGGCTTTGCAAGGTGACGGCGCTCACCGTTTATGTGCCGCGAAGATGCGGGGAGACCGTGAGATATTATGTCGCGGGATAAGTATTGTTAAGCTAAATTAGTATAAAATAAAACCGCCCAGTGATTGAGCGGTTTTTGAATTGTCAGACTAATTTGTCAGATTATTTAGTCTTTTTGTCTGATTTTGGAGAATCAGTTTTAGCTGCTTTTTTAGCGTTAGCTTTCTTTGCTTTGTTTGCCAAAGCTGCTCGGCGAGCTTCAGCGGCTGCTTGACGAGCCTTAAAGCGATCAACACGACCTTCGGTGTCGATAATCTTTTCTTCACCAGTAAAGAATGGGTGAGATGCTGATGAAATGTGAACCTTAACCAATGGATATTCGTTGCCGTCTTCCCATTTGATGGTTTCGGTTGTTTGCGCTGTTGACTGAGTCAAGAACGCGAAGCCCGCTTGTTCGTCGCTAAATACGACAGGGCGATAGTTCTGTGGGTGAATACTGCTTTTCATAACTGTTCAATTGTACATAATTTATCGGAAAATGTCAAAAGTCCGCAATCTTAACTTTGCTATTTTGATAAAATTATTATATAAAATAAAAGTATGAGTGAGTTATCAGCTAGTCTTGATGTCTTGGACGTTTTAAATCCGGTGACACCGCCAGATTTAACGCTGCAAGCTCGAGACACTAGTCGAAATAATCCCGTGACCTATGTAGTTGAGGATGGATATAGGGGAACAAGGACTAGTGATCCTTGTTTCAGGAAAATGCGACGCGAAACAACTGAATATAAAGCTCTGAATGAATTTTTATATTTTATGAAAATGGTTGAGCCTTATGTACCCGATCACATAAAGGATGACGCTAGAGAATTAAGAAATGGATTGGTTTTTTTGGGCATGTCGGAATTGCATTTTGCGGCAACAGCGCTAGCAAAAAGACTTAGGCACCATTTAGAAGTTGATAATAAGCCAGTCTATATTGACGTAGGAAATTCACTAAGTCAGTGTCGTGTTAAAAACGAGATGAAAAGTGGTCAGTATATTTTAAGTCTGGTCTTATCTAAATTTCCAGACGATGAATTCGAAGAATATGAAGGTAGACTGAAAGTGTATGCCGGCAGGGGCGAGATTGACAAGAGTTCTAAGATTTTATTTCTCGATGATTGGATTATTGGCGGCGATCAGGTAAAAGAACGAATTGCAGGATTTGAAACATATAATAACCCCGGGGCTCATAAGGTGAGTGTATTAGTTATGGCAGCTAGTAGTAAGTACATTGATAATGGTATAGGTGCGGACCCTCTATGGGGGAAGGCGACATATCCTGTAGAGGCTTACTACAGACTCAAAAATGACCATGATGATCGGGGCATGAGCAGAGTAACAGGTATACATTCTTCGACTGATAGAACATTTGGCTGCGAGGTTGATGATATAGCTTATCTTGCTATCGATGGGGGGATTCTCAAGGGGGAGAGAATTGATAGGTTAACTTTACCTGCGTTGGTAAATATAGTGCGACCGTATCGGAATGGTGAGGATTTTGATGGTTTATCGCGATTTAGACAATTGCTAGAGAAAGAGTAATATTTGCAGATTTATTGACTATTTGGTATAATTGCCTGGTAACTAATTTTAATGACACAATCCGTTTCACACTCCAAATCGTGGGCGGATGAGGCAAAAGGAGAAGAGAATGTCTGTAAAGGTAGACATTAAGGCTTTGCTGGAGTCAGGTGTTCATTTTGGACACAAAACCAGCCGCTGGCACCCAAAGATGGCGCCATATATTCACAGTAAGCGTCAGGACAGTCACATTATTGACTTGACTAAGACTGTTGAAGCTTTGGATAAGGCTTTGCCAGAATTGACAAAAATCGCAGCATCAGGCCGTAAGGTTTTGTTTGTTGGCACCAAAAAACAAGCCAAAGACGTTGTTCGTGAAGCAGCTGAAAAGATCAACCAGCCATACGTAGTTGAGCGCTGGATTGGTGGTATGTTGACTAACGGTTCAACTATTGCTCAGCAAATTAAGAAGCTGAAGAATCTTGAAAAGCGAATGGCTTCAGGTGATTTGGAGAAGCGTTATAACAAGCTTGAAGTGCAGCGTTTCCAAGAGGAGATCGACAGCTTGAATATGAAATATGGCGGCATCAAGGATTTGATGGGTAAGCCAGGCGCTGTTGTTGTAGTTGACGCATTGACTGACGCAAATGCAGTTCGTGAGGCTCAAACTTTGGGCGTGCCAGTATTTGCAATTGTTGATACCAACGTTAACCCAACAGGGATTGATTACGTAATTCCAGGTAACGACGATGCTGCTAAGGGTATTCAATTGCTATTAGACTACTTCACTGCGGCTGTTGCTGAAGGTGCGGGTAGCGTAAAGGCTGAAGAAAAACCAGCTAAAAAAGAGGAGAAATAGGATGGGCGTTTCTGTTGACGATATCAAAAAATTGCGCGAATTGACCGGCGTAGGCTTGACTGACGCTAAAAAAGCTTTGGTTGAAGCTGAGGGCGATTTCGATAAAGCCTTGGAAGCTATGCGCAAAAAAGGCTTGACGAAAGCTGAAAAGAAAGGTGACCGCGAAGCTCGTGAAGGTTTGATCGAAGGTTATGTTCACTCTGGTCGAATCGGCGTTATCGTTGAGGTAAACTGTGAAACTGACTTCGTGGCTCGACTTGACGACTTTAAGACGTTGGCTCACGAAATTGCTATGCAAATTGCAGCGATGAGCCCAAAGTATGTTTCTGAAGCTGACATTCCAGCAGAGGAGATGGAACGCGTTAAAGCTGAGCTTATGGCGAGCGAATCTTTGGCAAGCAAGCCTGAAGAAATGCGCGAAAAGATCGTTGAAGGTCAATTGAAAAAGCATTTTGCTGAGCAGGTTCTTATGAGCCAGGCGTACATCTTGGACGATTCTAAGACTGTTGAGCAACACGTTAAGGAAGCTATCGCTAAATTAGGCGAGAACATCGTTATTCGTCAGTTTAAGCGAATCGAGCTGGGTGTAAGCGAATAGATTTTCACACAGAGAAGAAGTCGGCCGTAGCGATGCGGTCGATTTTTATTGTGTGGAAATTATTGAGCAGCCATCTTTTTGGTGGCGCGCATCTGTCGTGGTGACGATGAATTGGTGATTCTGGATGGTTTCTTGAAGAAGTTTTTCGCGTGTGGCATCTAATTCAGAAAAAACGTCGTCCAGTAGAATTAGTGGTCGAGATTGGCTGACTTCTGTTTGAAGTTCTAGTTCTAATAATTTGAACGCCAGCATAATCGTACGCATTTCTCCGCGTGAAGCAACTTTAATGGCGGGCTGATTATGGAGGAAAATTGTGAAATCTTCACGGTGTGGGCCAGCCGAAGTAAATCCTGTGACTATTTCATATTCGCGGGATTTTCCTAAGCGATTGAGTAAGGCTTGGTCGTAATTTTCCAGAGGTACAATAGCTCCATATTCGATAGATAATTGCGTGTCTTTTCCCGCCAAAGATTCGTATAAATTTTTTATACGAGGCTCGTTTATCTGGAGAAACTTGGCTCGTTTTTGGGCAATGTTGGTTGCGTATTGGACAAATTTTATATCCCAAGCAAACAGGTTGTCGCGCCAAATTGATGAGTCTTCTTGGTGGGATTTTAAGAGTTCGTTGCGCTGTAAAAGAGTGCGATTGAAAGCTCTTAAATCCGTGTCGTATTTGGGGTCAAGTCTGGCAATTAAGCCATCCAGAAAGTCGCGTCGTCGGGACGGCGAAGAGGAAATTAATCTTAGTTCGCTTGGCTCAAATAAAACGACAGGCAAGCGGTTTTTTCTGGTTAAGGCCTTTGATTTATTGTCATTGATGATGAATTCTTTGTTGATTTTTCCGGAAATTGAGTCTAGCTTAATACGTCGTTCGCCGAAATCACCTTCCAGATGAATAATTGTTTGCGGGGCATTCAGCGTCATACAATCGCCAAGGCTGCCCCGAAAACTACTGCCACGTAGCGCTACATAAACCGCCTCGAGCAGATTCGTTTTTCCTGTACCATTTGGTCCAACGATTACCGTCCCAGAATTGCTAAAAGTCGCTTCGTGTAGATGATAAGACCGGAAATTGTATAGCTTAATCTTAGAAATCACTCTGTTATTATAGCACGAGGCGTAAGGCAAAATTAGCAGACAAGACGCTTGAAGTTTGATATAATAACGGATAGATAAATTGGAGGAAATATGTTCGACACAAACCCTTATGAAGAAAAAATGAATGCAGCGTTTAGCTTTTTTCAAGATGAATTGAAGAAGGTGCGAACAGGCAGGGCGCACGCTGGAATGCTTGACGGTGTTATGGTTGAGGCTTACGGCTCAAAAATGCCGCTTAATCAGGTTGCAAACGTAACCGCTCCAGAGGCACAAATGTTGTTAGTTACGCCATTTGACCCAAGCAACATTACGGCAATTTCTTCTGCAATTCGCGACAATCAAAGCCTGGGCTTTAATCCGTCTGACGATGGGCGAGTGGTTCGCGTTCCAGTTCCAGCTTTGACGGAGGAGCGCCGCCACCAACTGGTGAAACAGGTTAGCGAAAAGGTTGAGGAGGCTCGAATTGCGATGCGAAATATTCGTCAGGATGCATTAAAGGACGCTAAGCGAATGAAGGATAATAAAGAGCTGAGCGAAGACGATTTGAAGCGTGTAGAGAAAGAAATTGACGGCTTAATGAGCAAGATGCAAACGCAAATTGACGAGGCGTTTAAGGCGAAAGAAAAGGACGTCTTAACGGTTTAATGAGCGAAACTTTTGCCGATAAAGTGAAGGCATTGAATTTGCCGTTGGATCAAATTATTGTTATTGGTAGCGGGATTTTGGATCAATTGGGGATTCGTCCAGCTAGTGATATTGATCTTGCGGCGAGTTCTGATTTGATGAAAAAGCTCTCTGAGGAAAGTGGCGATTGGCTTAAAAAGTTTGACGATAATCAGCGTTTTTATTTTGTAAAAGATGACGATTCGGCTGAAGTTTGGGATGGCTGGGTTTTTGATGGGCAGGCTGTTAGCTATGATGGTTTACTTGATTATGCGGTGAAATATGATGGCGTGAGGTTCGTTGATTTGAAATTTCTGCGCAAATGGAAGAGCTGGCGTGGACGTGAAAAAGACGTACGAGATGTTGAGTTAATTGATGAATGGAGGGCGGATAATGAATGAAAATGTGAGTTTGCCGCGGCACATCGGGTTTATTGTTGATGGAAATCGGCGATGGGCAAAACAGCATGGATTACCTGCATATGAAGGACATCTGGCGGGCTATAACGCACTAAAAGACGTGGCGCTAGAGGTTCTTCATCGAGGTGTGAAATATGCGAGCGCTTACGTTTTTAGTACGGAAAACTGGAAGCGGTCAGAGGAAGAAGTCCGACATTTAATGAAATTGCTATTGAACATACTGAAGGCTGATCTTCCGATATTTATTGAAAACGAGGTTCGCTTGAGGGTTGTTGGCTCCAGGGAAGGTTTGTCGGATCAATTGATCAAAGCGATTGACGAGGCTGAGGAGAAAACTGCCGATCTGAAAAACGGAGAATTGGTTTTATGCTTGAATTATGGCGGACATTTGGAAATTGCTGATGCGGTTAAAAAAATTGTTCAATCTGGAGTTTCTCCTGAGGAAATTACGCCCGAGTTGATTGCTCAAAATATATACGCGCCAGAGGTGCCGCCGTGCGATTTGATTGTTAGAACTTCTAGTGAGCAACGACTCAGCAACTTTATGTTGTGGCGCTCGGCGTACAGCGAATTGATGTTTATTGAGAAGAATTGGCCAGACATGACAGTTGATGACGTGTCGGTGATTTTAGAGGAATATGCTAATCGGAATAGGCGGTTTGGAAAATGATTATTTGGGGAGTACTTTTAGGGCTATTTGTTCTCATTTTATTGGTGGTTTTGCATGAATTAGGTCACGCTATTGTCGCCAAGAGAAACGGCGTTAAGGTTGAAGAGTTCGGAGTCGGATTTCCGCCTGCCGCAAAAAAATGGAAAGTAAAGCGAAGTTTCTTGGGTGAAAACGTAACGTTTAGTCTGAATTGGCTGCCGCTTGGTGGATTTGTCAGACTGAAAGGTGAATATGATTCTGCAAAAGGCGAGGGCACATATGGCGGTTCGACGTTTTGGGTGAAGACGAAAATCTTGCTGGCTGGCGTCGTGATGAACTGGATAACTGCAATTGTTTTGTTTACGATTCTTGCGGTAATTGGTATGCCGAAAATCCTGTCGAATCAAGTCCAATTGCCATTTGATACAGAGATTAAGCGCTCACCGGTGGCAATAGCGAAAATTACACCGAATTCTCCAGCGGATAAAATTGGACTTAAGGTTAATGACGAACTGATTGAGATAAACGGTCAGTCGCTTACAGAGGCGGGAAAATTGCCAATTGTCACGAAGGAGAATGCTGGCAAAAAAATCAACGTCAAATACAAGCGTGACGGCAAAGAATCGGCTGTTGATGTCCAGCTGAATGATGAAAAGTCCGTGAAGGGAAGCGGATATCTGGGTGTTATTCCGGGGCAGACGGAGAAAATATATAGCACGTGGTCGGCGCCTATTGTGGGCGTAGCGACTACTGGGCAATTGTCATACGAAACGATCAAAGGCGTTGGTGTATTATTGGTAAAAACCGTGCACGGATCAATTGGACAAATATTCGGTTCCGCAGAATCAAAAGAATCTGCACGAGCTGATTTGGCGTCTGTTAGCGGGAGCGTAGCGGGACCAATTGGCATACTGGGCGTATTATTCCCGTCAGTTGTCAGTTCTGGAATTGAGTACATTATTTTCGTGGCGGCGTTAATCTCGCTGACACTGGCTGTGATGAATATTTTACCAATTCCAGCACTTGATGGCGGTCGCTGGTTCACGATGACAATTTTCCGCTTATTTAAGAAAGATTTAACAAAAGAGCGCGAGGAAAATATTCAGGCAACCGGTATGCTAATTCTATTAATCTTAACAATTTTGGTGACGATCAGTGATGTTGGAAAACTCTTCTAAGAAATTAAAAAACCGCAAATGGTGGCTGATTTTGGCGCTTCCAGCTTGGGTTTATGGCGTATTTTTGGCGGTGGAAGTTATTGTTTCATTGGCGGTCGGTGCTTTGATGAAAATCGGTGTACCGCTCAGTTCTATAAATCCAGTTATTTCTAACACAGTGCTTTCGGTTGTTGTATATATTTTGTCGCTAATTGTCGTGATTTCTGTACCGTTTTTGGTTAAGAAGCGCCGAACAACTTTGAGTAATTTGGGTGTGAATGATTGGCCAACGTTTTTGGAAATATTCATTTCTCCGTTTGCTTTCGTGGCGTACTTTTTACTAACGATGGTCACAATGAGCATCGCCAGAGTTGTTTTCTTAGTGGATATGCAACAAAAGCAAGCTATACTGTTCAGTCAGAGTATGCTGGCGACTCATTGGCAATTTATCATGGCGTTTGTTGTGTTGGTGGTGTTGGCGCCGATTGTTGAGGAGCTTCTGTATCGCGGATATCTTTACGGCAAGTTGCGCAATTCTTTCTCGATTTGGCTATCAATTATCGTAACGAGCATAGCGTTTGGCGCGGCACATCTTTGGGTTGGTCCAGATTCTCCATTGCAATGGGCGGTGGCAGTTGATACATTTACTTTAAGCCTGGTTATGTGCGCAACTAGGGAATACACTGGCGCAATTTGGGTGCCGATTATGATGCATATGGCGAAAAACGGAATAGCTTTTTATTTCTTGTTTATCAATACGGGCGCAATTAATCAGACAGAATCGTTATTGCCATTTATATTTATGTAAAGGAGAAAACTATGCGAATGACACAACTTTTTACCAGAACTTTGAAGCAGGCACCAGCTGGTGAGGTTGCGCGAAACGCCCAGCTTTTGATTCGTGCTGGCTACGTACATAAAACGATGGCGGGCGTGTATTCGTTTTTGCCGTTGGGTTTGATAGTTCTTGAGAATATTAAGCAAATTGTTCGCGAGGAAATGAGTAAGGTTAATAGCCAGGAATTGGTGATGAGTACTTTGCAGCGAAAGGAATTGTGGCAAGAAACTGGTCGCTGGAGCGATGAATTGGTCGACGTTTGGTTTAAGTCTAAATTACAAGACGGCACGGATATTGGTTTTGGTTGGACGCACGAGGAGCCGATTGTTGATCTTCTTCGCAATTACTTAAAGAGCTACAAAGATTTGCCAATTAGCGTTTATCAATTCCAGAATAAATTGCGAAATGAACTTCGCGCTAAGAGTGGAATTATGCGTGGTCGTGAATTTGTGATGAAGGATATGTATTCGATTCACGATAGTAAAGATAGTTTGGATAGTTATTACAATTCAGTCATTGAGGCGTATAAGCGTTGTTATGACCGATTTGGAATTGGCGACGAAACGTATGTGACGTTTGCTTCTGGCGGCGCTTTTACGAAGTTTAGTCATGAGTTTCAGACGATTTGCGACGCTGGCGAGGATTATATTTATCTTCATCGTGGTAAAAATATTGCTGTTAATGAAGAAGTTTTGGATGAGGCAATTGAGGAACTCGGCGTTGATCGTAGTGAGTTGGAAAAGGTGAAAACTGCCGAAGTTGGCAATATCTTTAATTTCGGAACGCAGAAATCCGAAGAAATGAAGTTGGTATTTACTGACGCCGAAGGTAAAGAACAATACGCTTATATGGGAAGTTATGGCATTGGAATTACGCGAGTTATGGGCGTGATTGTTGAGAAGTTTGCTGATGATAAAGGTTTGGTTTGGCCAGAAAATGTTGCGCCGTTTAAGGTTCATATTGTTGCAATTGGTGAAAAGGGTCAGGAACTAGCAGGTAAGTTTTATGACGAGCTGGCTAATAGTGGCGTCGATGCGCTGCTTGATGATCGTGATGAGCGTCCAGGCGTGAAATTTGCTGATGCTGAACTAATGGGATTGCCGTGGCGGATAACGATTGGCGATCGAGCGATTGATGGTGATGGCTTGTTTGAATTGACAGAACGAGCAACTGGCGAAACGCGAAAAATGGATTACCAGCAATTGATGGATTTTTGCTTGAGTCGGTAATGCTGATTATATTGACATAATAAATAGCGATTGATATACTCAGATAGACTTAATCAAGACTAATTAAAAACACTATATTTAGTGTAGATCGTAAGACTAATACCACTACATACAGTAGAGGAGGAAATTTTTATGAAAAAAACTTATCAAATTACAGAAGCTGGGAAGGCTGATTTAGAAAAAGAATTGGCAGAATTGAAAGGCCGACGTGGCGAGATTGCTGAAAAAATTGCGGCAGCGCGAGACTTTGGCGACTTGAGCGAAAACGCGGAATATGACGCTGCACGCGGAGAGCAAGGCTTGGTGGAAACGCGAATTTTGGAAATTGAAGATATTCTGCAGAACGCCGAAATTATTAAATCAAACGGTAGCTCAAGTGTTGGTTTGGGTAGTACAGTTGAATTACAGTGCCCAGAAAAAACTGTGACTTATACAGTTGTCGGTCCAGTTGAAGCCGATCCGCTGGCGGGCAGAATTTCAGATCAATCGCCAATTGGTAAAGAATTGATTGGTAAGAAAATTGGTGACGAAGTGACGATTAAAACGCCAAAAGCCGAAATTACCTATATTATTAAGTCGATATCTTAAGTCTGGCGAGATCTGTAGCGTATAATGTGCTATAATTATCTCTGTTATGGCCACATTACAAGATTATCGAAACGAACGACTACGAAAACTGGAAACATTACGTCAATTAGGCGTTGAACCATATCCAGCAAAATCAGAACGAACTCATACTTGTGCTGAGGTTTTGTCTAAGTACGATGAGCTAGCTGATAAGGAAGTTGTTGTTGCGGGTCGCGTGGCGTCTATTCGCAGTTTTGGCAAATTGGCGTTTATTAAATTACGCGATCAATCTGGTGATGTGCAGCTTTACTTGCAGCGTGATGACGTGGCGGAATTAGATGCTGCGCGCGGTGTGCTTGGAATGAAGCAACTTAAATTGCTGGACACGGGCGATTTTATTGAGGCGAAGGGCGTAATGACCACCACGCAAACGGGTGAAAAATCCGTTGGTGTACGCGAACTTAGATTGTTGACTAAATCGTTGAGGCCAATGCCGGAAAAATTAGAAAATAAGGAAGAGCGCTTGCGTCGACGTTATGTTGATATGAATGTCAATCCTGAAGTTCGCGAGCGATTCATTCGGCGAAGTAAGTTTTGGCAGGCAACGCGAGATTATTTGAATAGTCACGGGTTCATCGAGATTAATGTTCCTGTTTTGGAGCACACCACTGGCGGTGCGGACGCGAACCCATTTGTGACGCATATGGATGCGCTGGGCGATCAGCAGTTTTATTTGCGAATTAGCCACGAATTACCATTGAAGCGATTGATTGGCGCTGGATTTGAGAAAGTTTACGACCTCGGTCCGCGTTTTCGTAATGAAAATTACTCTGACGAGCATCTGCCGGAGCATATTGCTATGGAATGGTACGCGGCTTACTGGGACTGGAAGCAGGGAATGCGTTTTATGGAGTCGATGTATAAAGACGTGCTTCAGAAGACTTTTGGTACTCTGCAATTCCAATTGGGCAAGTTCAACGTCGATATGAGTGGCGAGTGGGAAGTTTGGGATTATGCTGAGGTTATTCGTAAGCATTACGGAATCGATGTTTATAATACGACAATTGAAGAGGTTGCTGCTAAGCTGAAAGAAAACAATTTGGAAGTTGAAAAAACTGATTCTATTCCGCGCAGTATTGATAAATTATGGAAGAATATTCGTAAAGACGTTGCTGGTCCGGTTTGGTTGGTGAATACGCCTAAGTTTATTAGCCCACTATCAAAGACTAATCCAGAAAATCCAGAGACGGTGGAGCGTTTTCAGCCAGTGATCGCTGGTTCTGAATTGGGTAATGGATTCTCTGAGCTTAATGATCCGATTGACCAGCTAAATCGTTTTCTTGAGCAGCAGCAAATGCGTGACGCTGGTGATGAAGAGGCGATGATGCTTGATATTGATTACGTTGAGATGCTGGAGTATGGAATGCCGCCGGCTTGTGGTTGGGGATATTCTGAAAGGGTATTCTGGATTTTCGAGGGCGTTACAGCGCGTGAAGGTGTGCCGTTCCCGCAGCTTAAGAGCGAAATTGACGAAACAACTCGAGCGATTTATCCGCAAGTAAATTTGTAATTTTGCTATAATTAAAGCATGAAACGTTTTCTTTTGGGGCTACTAACTGTTGGGCTATTATTGGTCGGGTCTGGCAAAATGGCGTTTGCGGCACGCTCGACGGATAATTTTACTATCACAAAATTTGATGCGGAATATTCACTGAGCCGCGACTCTGATAATCGATCAAAATTGGAAACCACTTGGCGAATTACCGCTAATTTTCCGCCGAACCAAAATCGGGGAATCGCGCCAGTTTTCGTTAAGAGTTACGATAATCACTCGACTAATTTTTCATTGCAATCTGTAACTGACGAAAATGGTACGTCGCTCGAATATTCTTGGAATGACGATGAGCTGAGAATTGGCAATAAAAACACTTACGTGAAAGGCGAGAAAACTTATATTATTAAGTTTACACAGCGTGACGTAACTAAGAATTACGGCGACACGGGGCGTGATGAATTCTATTGGGATGTAATCGGCGATGAATGGCGCGTCCCGATGGAAAATGTGCAAATTTCCGTGAAACTTGATGAGCCTTTGGTCGCAGCAAGGCAAGGGAAGGCTTTTTGTTATGTCGGCAGTCGAGGCTCGACGACGCAATGTGATTTGAGCGAAGATAATGGTCGGATTGCTGCAAAAATAGATAAATTGAGTCGTCGACAAGGTGTAACTGTGGCGATTGGATTTAAGAGTGGAACTTTTTCTGGATATCAAGAAACATTGATGGAGAAGCTGATTGGAATTTGGCATTTTATGCAGATTTTGGCTTATACAATCGCGACACCTTTGGCGATTTTTCTAATAATTCGATATAGACGATTGGTTGGCAGAGAGAAGGAGCTAAAACCGATTCCACCGGAATATTTGCCGCCAGAGGATATTAGTGTTTTGATGTCGACATATATTTTGAAAAAATACGACCCATTCAAGGTTAAAGGTTTGCCAAAGGTCGCGCAATTATTAGATCTGGCGGTTCGGCATTATATTAAAATTTATGAAGTGAAAAAATCTTCGCTGTTTAGCGGTGCGCAATACGAGATTGAAATTATTAAAGATTTGCAGGAACTTAAAGCCGAGGAAATTGAAATTATCCAGGATATGTTTGATAGTTCATATATTCCAAAGCCAGGTCAACGCCTAAATCTGAAAAATCTTCAAAATAATATAAAATACATGACGCGAACGCGTGACGATGATAAAAATTTGGAGACGCTAGCTAGAGAGAAATATGGTTTATGCGAGCAAAATCCAGAAGTGAAACGAATAATGAGAGGGTGGTTTAAGCGAGTTCTTGTGTTGGCTGTTTTGTTTTTGTCGCCGATGCTCCTTGTTATGTCAATTATGCTCGTCTTAGCGTCCAGAGGTTGGTCATTGACAGATAAAGGTTTGAGCTTGAGGCGATATTTGAAGGGATTGAAAATGTATATCGGCGTGGCTGAGGCTGAGCGCTTGAGTATTTTGCAAAGTCCTGAGGGCGCGGAAAAAGTAGTTGTTGACGTGAATGACGAAAAGCAACTCGTTAAATTATATGAAAGAGTTTTGCCTTATGCTGTGTTGTTTGGACAAGAGAAAAATTGGAGCAAGCAAATGGGCAAATATTACGAGCAAGTTGGCGAGGCACCAGATTGGTACGTTGGGCAAGGAGCGTTCAATGCTGTGGCGTTTTCGTCTGGGCTAAGCGGTTTGTCGACGGCGGCTGGTCATGCTAGTGATTATTCTTCAACTTCTGGCGGTTCGTCTGGTGGCGGATTTGCTGGCGGCGGCGGAGGCGGCGGCGGAGGCGGCGGCTGGTAGAATTTGGTATAATTAAAGATATGGATTTTTTATTGGAGTTATTTTCTGACACGCTAGTTTCATTTGCTGTTAAGGATGAAAGGTTGTAATTATGTCTGATATTTTATTATGGCTGGCGGCAGCTGTTCTATTGGCGCTTTCTGGGCTATTTTCCGGTCTGAATATTGGTTTAATGATGGCGCGGCCTGATGACTTGAAGCGAAAGGCCAGGCAGGGCGACAAAATTGCGGCACGAGTATATCGATATCGAAAAGACGGCTATTATTTGATTTTCTGTATTTTGCTCGGCAACGTCGGCGTGAATACTGCGATGTCAATTTTGCTTGGCAATATGACGAATGGAGTGGTCGGCGGTTTGATTGCGACGCTTCTTATCACGATGTTTGGCGAGATTTTACCGCAGGCGATTTTTTCGCAGCGCGGATATCGATTTGTGCGATATTTCTTTTGGTTACTTGATGTAATTTATGTGCTATTTTGGCCGCTTGCTCAGCCAATGTCTAAGCTGTTGAATCGTTGGCTAGGGAAGGAAACGCCGCAACTGTATTCTCATCAGGAATTAGAAGAGATTATTCATGAACACGCAGTCAGGTCTGATAGCCCGGTTGATTATGATGAAAGTCGAATTGCGGCGGGTGCGTTGCAGTTTAGTAAAAAGACGGCTGGCGATTTGGTTACGCCGATGAGCGAGGTTTTTGTCGTGGATTTGAATGACGAGCTGGACGCGACTTTACTAGCTCAGATCAAGCACGCTGGACATTCGCGAATTCCGGTTCAATCTGGCGGGGAATTGGTCGGAGTTTTATACGTGAAGGATGTCGTTGGACGAGATTTGCCGTTGCCAATTAGCCAATTATACCGCGATAAAATTTACGATATTGACAAGAGGTCGCGCCTGGACACAGTCTTAAGTCGATTCATTCAAACGCACAATCATTTGTTTGTGGTGATGGACGATGAAACGGAGCTGGGAATTATTACGCTGGAAGACGTGATTGAAGAGATTCTAGACCAAGAGATTGAAGATGAGTATGATGAGGAATAAGATTAAATTGAGGAGGTCATAAAATGTTTGAAGAATATAATAATGGAGTGCCTGATAGATTACGACAAGTTACAGCCGAGACAATGTCTCCTGAAGTGCTATATACACTCGACACCTATTCGGACGTATCGCCGCAGGATGTGATATATATTGATGAGTCTAGGGTAGAGGGAAGTGGTCGTCTAATTATCAATAAAGGACAGTCTGTTAAGCTGCTTGAGGAGGCTGATCTGTCTACGCCTGATCTGGTGATATTGATGAGCGTATGGCAGAGAAATGACCAAGGGGATTTGTGCCGTGGTATTGTCGCCGATTGTCGATTTTATAGCGGACGCTTTGACGCTGAATATGGCGACGAAGAGATTGATGATTACGATGGAATTGATGATGAAATCTACAATAAGGACGACGAGCAGGTTATTTCTGCAGTAGTTGATTACGGAGATGATGGAGCAGTCAAGATTTGGGGAGATCCGACGTTTTTTGATGCCGCTAGATATATGGCTGGTTTGGTGGATAATGAGTCGATAGAGAAGAATGAGGTTGTTGCGGGCAGTCGCGAGACTCAGGATAGCGTGAGCGACGGCGAGTCGCGGGAGCGTGTGAACGATAACAGCGGCACTTCTTCTGATTCTTTTTATAAGCGCGCGCTTAATGGCTTGGCGAAGATAGTTAAAGCTAGGCGAAAATAGCGATCCCTAAGCCGACAGAGCCTGCGATTTTTTGAATATTATTTTCAAAAATACCTTGACTATTTAAGGTACCTTGTATAACATAGTACTATGTATAGTAAATCAACAAGGAGCTTAATGTGAGAAGAATTGACATTATTAAACGCGCCGGTCGAAATTTGGGGCAATCAAAAGGCCGCACGATTTTAACCGCGCTGGCAATTTCAGTTGGAGCGTTTACAATTGGTTTGGCGCTGATGGCTGGAGAAGGAGGTCGGCTGTATACAAACAGCATGGTTGACGCGGCTGGCGATAAAAAATCTGTTTCTGTCTATAAAAAAGTGACCTCGTCGGGACCTGATAGTAATCTTCCAGAATATAGCGACTCGGAAGATACGGAAAATAGTCAATCTAAGGCGATAGAAAAGTATTCGATGACTGATAACGACGTGAAAAAAATACAGCAAATCCCGCACGTAGAAAAAGTGACGCCAGCTTATTCTATGTATGGAGTTTTATATGCCAAAAGTTCGGCAAGCGACAAAAAATTTGTGCCTAATGTAACTGTGAAGTTTGATAAAACTCGAATGAAGTTTGCGGCTGGTAATTTGGATGATTTTATGCCGAAAAAGGGCGAGGTCGTTATTCCAGAATCTTATGTGAAAAAAATGGGATTTAGTGATGCAAAATCGGCAATTGGTCAAACGATTACTTTAGGGCTGCGAAGTGGAGCGGGATTTAGTAAGAATGCCGATAAAGAGATATCTCTGAAAATTGCAGCAGTTGATAAACCTTCGGACACGATTCTGTTTTATCAGCCAGCCGTGCGCGTTTCTGTGGACGACGCTAAGGATATTTACGACTTTAGTCACCCTAAAGATTTGCCTAATGAATATTCTTACGTAATTGCGTTTGTTGATGACGAGAAAAATGTTGAGGCGGTGAAGAGTGAGCTTGGCAAGGACTATATGGCGTATTCGGTTCAGGATATACGCAAGGCTATGATTACTTTTGTGAATATGGCTCAAATGGCGCTGATTGGGTTTGGCGCTTTGGCGCTGCTCGCGAGCGTGTTTGGAATTGTTAATACTATGTACATTTCGGTTCTGGAGCGAACTAGTCAGATTGGGCTAATGAAAGCTTTGGGAATGCGAGGTCGCGATATTGGTAAAATGTTTAGATATGAAGCGGCGTGGGTTGGACTTCTTGGTGGCTTAATTGGTGTTGGATTAGCAAGTTTGATGTCACTACTTAATCCTATGATTGCTAGTTTACTGAAATTGGAGCAAGGTACGAATCTACTAGTCGTTAATCCTCTGCAAATGGGACTTTTGATAATCGGGCTGATGATTATGGCGATACTTTCTGGCTGGCTGCCGAGCCGTAAGGCAACAAAATTAGATCCAATTGAAGCGTTAAGGACGGAATAGGAGAATTGTTATGATTGAGCTTAAAAATGTGACGAAAATTTACGGCAAAAAGAAGAA
>CAUSLX010000011.1:0-16205 GCA_963532505.1 uncultured Candidatus Saccharibacteria bacterium
CAGATGAATTCCTCCCGATTCGCACTTTCCAAAACTTCGAAGTCGACCCGCTGGCAGGCATTACGGGTACGCTGGCAAAATTAGAAACCACCGGTGAAGAATCGTGGATTCAGGTGCTGGTCAGACCAATCCCAGATGACTGGCAAAACGCCGCAGATCGATATATCAATAACATAAAAAACGGGCGAATGTTCTCCTTGCCAGGATTCGGCGGCAGTATGCAATGGCTAATCGGTGTACTTGGCGCGTTGTGGCAGCCACCAGAGCAGGGAGTCGGGCAATCAACCAAAATCGAGCTGTCAGACCGCGATAAAACTCGCATTTCTGAAGCAGAGAAAAAGGCCACCAAGCTCGGCTATGAAGTGAAGATTCGCTTAGTTTATATGGGCGAAAGTCAGACAAACGCTAAGCTTCGCATGCAGGCACTCGTCGGCACATTTAAGCAGTTCAACTCGACAAATCTCAACGGATTTCACGCCGTCAAGGGTGTATTCGGAAAAGAATTTATTGATAAATATCGCAAGCGTTCGTTCATCGGCGACGGTTTTATCTTAAACATAGAAGAATTGGCGTCAGTTTTTCATTTGCCACACACCAACGTCGAGACGCCGAATATAGTCTGGGCGAGCTCCAAAACCGCAGAACCGCCGTCCAAATTGCCAATCTTAACCGGCGAAGACGTCAATGATGACCAAATTTCTGCCTTTGGCGTCACTAACTTCCGCGGCATCAGCCATCAATTCGGCATGTTGCGCTATGACCGATCACGCCACGTTTACATAATCGGGCAAACGGGCGCCGGAAAAAGTGGGCTATTAGAGCTCTTCGCCTTAAGCGACATTTTCCATAATCAAGGATATGCCATCATCGACCCACACGGCGACTTCGCCATCAACAATATGAAATTTATCCCCGGCAGCCGATTGAATGACGTGATCTATTTCAATCCAGCCGACACCGCGTATCCTCTGGGATTCAACCCACTGGAGGTCACAAACCCGAACCAAAAAACTAACATCTCATCAGAAATCATCGGCGTTTTGAAGCGTATTTTCGGCGATTCGTGGGGCCCGCGACTTGAGTATATTTTGCGGTATACAATTCTGGCTTTGCTGGACCGACCAGAAGCGACGATGCTCGACATTACTCGCATGCTAACAGATAAGGAATTCCGAAAAGAAACGCTGACTTATTGCCGCGACACCGTGGTTTTGCAATTCTGGAATGTCGAATTTGCCAGCTGGAATGACAAGTTTGTCGCCGAAGCAATTGCGCCAGTCTTAAATAAAGTCGGGGCTTTCACTGCCAATCCAATCATCCGCAATATCATCGGGCAGCCTAAATCCACGTTCAATATTCGCCAGATTATGGACGAAGGAAAGATTCTAATTGTCAATCTGTCCAAGGGTCTAATTGGTGAAGATAATGCCGCCATACTCGGTTCGTTTTTGGTCACGAAAATTCAGCTTGCCGCCATGTCTCGAAGTGACATTCCTGACGTGCGCGACCGCCGTCCATTCTATCTTTACGTCGATGAGTTCCAGAACTTCGCCACCGATTCGTTTGCGACCATTCTGTCTGAGGCTCGAAAATATGGCCTTAATTTGACCGTTGCCAATCAGTACATTTCCCAGATGAGCGACACGGTTCGCGACGCAGTTTTCGGAAACGTCGGCACCATGATTTCCTTCCGAGTTTCTGCTGACGATGCACCGATTCTTGCCAAGCAATTCGAACCGAACTTCGAGGCAATCGACCTACTTCAAATGCACAATCGTAATTTTGTTGTTAATATGGTTATCGGCGGCGAAAAAACTCCTGCGTTTTCTGCTCGCACACTGGAACTTCCGCCAAGTCAAGCCGACAACACGCCGCACATTATTGAACATTCGCGTCGCATGTATTCGCGAAACAGGGAAGATGTCGAGAAGGAAATTGATGCTATAATAAAGCCTGTTCGCAACCAAAAAAAGCAACCAGCCAAACCTCAACCGCAACCTGCAAACAACGCTCCAGCGGTCAATAGCCAACCGGAAAAGCCGCAACCTGCAGCAAACGACGGCGAAGTTGTTCTGCAGATTCGCGGCAATGATAATGCACCTACAGAAACCGCAATCAACACAGTTACACCGCTAGCTTCAGCAACGCCAAAAAGACGACGTCGCCGACGAAAAAAGAGCACTACCGCCGCCTAAAAACTATTCGTATCGCCACTGACGCATATCGGAATTGTAAACATCGGTAATTCGCGGAGAAACCAACGTAGAAGTCGGTCCAGATGGCACCGATATGGCGTTTTGTTTAGTCAGGAAGGTAAGCAATTTTTGGTTTTGATATCGCAGGTTTTTCGGCAATGGCTGGCTAGCCACGACCTCGGCTTGCGGCGCAGACATCACAAATCCCCACTCGCCAAATGACGGCACATTCACCGAAAACGCCGTCACATATCGCTCTGGATGAGATGATTTGACGGTGTTTGCCACCATATAAAAAGCATGCGGAGAGAAAAATGATGACGTCGCCTGCGTCACCATAACCCCACGCTCCGTTAAAATATTACCGATTTGACGATATAATTGCTCGGAATACAGCTTGGCTAATTTTTCATTCGACGGATCCACCAAATCAATCAACACAACATCATATTTATCCTTGGTAGAGAAGGCGAATTGGAAAGCGTCTTGATTGACAATAGAAACGCGCGGATCATGCAATGAACGCTGATTTATATCGGTGAGAAGATGATTAGTTTTCGCCAGATTAGTCATCGTCTCATCGATATCGACCAACGTAATATGCTCAACGCTGGGATATTTCAAAACATCCCGAGCCAGAAGGCCGTCGCCACCGCCCATAATCAGCACACGCTTCGGATTGGCGACTGAAGACAGAGCGGAAGTGGACAGCGTTTCGTGATAACGCGCTTCATCAAGGCTGGAAAACTGCAGATTGCGATTCAAAAACAGCCTCGTGTCATTCTTATATCTAGTCAGGACAATTTTCTGATACGGCGTCTGTTGCTGCCACATCACCGGATCTTTATACGTTCGTTTGTCAATTCCGTGCTCAATTTCCGTCGCATAAATAAAGAACCCCAAAAGCAACATTGTTGCAATAACGCTAATTGTCATAATAATTTTCGAAGCCTTCATTTGCTTAAGAATCAGAACCGCAACACCAATATTCAGTGCCGCCACCAGATATGCGCTACGCATTAAACCAAGATACGGAAGCATAACGAGCGGGAATAATAGCGACGCAATTAATGCCCCAAAATAATCGAGCGCTAAAATCTTGCTAAATAATTTCACCGAAGACTTGCGCCCGAATTCCTGAAACATCTTCATTAAGAGCGGAATTTCCAGCCCGATACAAATGCCGATCGCCAGACTTATGACAGCAAAAATTAGCCAATGCGAACGCGTAAAAACGAATCCCAAATACATCAGCATCACCGAATTTCCACCAATTAGCCCCAGAATAATTTCGTTCGTTGCGAAGCTGGTTGCTGGATGAAGCTTGATGTAATTGACCAGCAGCGAGCCAATTCCCATACCGAACAGCGTCACGCCAGTTGCCAGACTAAAGCTCAGAATCGAATCGCCCACCAGATATGACGCAGCTGCACCTAAAATCAGCTCGTAAATAATTCCGCCAATTGCTACCAAAATTGCCGCCGCAAATAAAGCAACTTGCTCCCGTTTTTTTGTACTTGATCGTGACATTATAGCTCCTTTTATTTACCAAGCCCGCCGCTACTGCCGCCGTAAACACTGCGCGATCCGCCGTGACCTCCGCCATTACTATTGTCGGAATTGTTGTCAAAGATGAATGCAAACAAAATAATAGCGATAAATATGACAATAAATATAATCGTCGTCCAGTCAATCGGCTTAATGGTTCTGCCGAACATTTTCTTCTGTTCTTTGTCGCTCAACTGAATCTTACGATAAGCGTCGTACTCGCGATTATTATACTTCTCAATCGTAATCAACTGACGGTTTTTCGGCGCGCCAGTATCCCTCAAAGTAGCATATGCCATCAGTTCTTTTGGGAAAACTTGATACGTGTTTTTGCCCTTGATGTTCATAATTTCACCAATTCCAACCTCGTCAACCACCACAACGTGATCCTTGCCGTCCTGCTCAGAAACGGTGAATGATTGACCCTTTTCCAATTGCGTTGGATCAATTGCCTGAGTAAAACGAATCGGCTCATACAGAGAAACGGTTTGATCACTGTGATCATATTCCACCCAGCTATCATAATCAGCCAGCCCTGTAATCTCCCACTCTTCCCAGTAGTAGAACCGCTTATCTTCCTTATCCCATTCGCGAAAAAGCAAACAGCCAACAACTCGTAAATTAGTTTTCTTACCAGTCAATATTTGGTTGATTTTAAGTCGCGCCTTGGTTCGTTTCATATTACAATGTCATCTCTTTCATAATTATATTTTTCGCGCCCAACACCCGTGCAACCAACTCTTTTATTTGTTGCAATTTATCATCATCCAGCATTTTACAAGTTGTCATCGCTATATACGCCACACCGCTTTCTGGCCACGTATGAATCGCGATGTGCGACTCCGACAAAAGCAGGGCGGCGCTAATTCCTTGCGGAGAAAATTGATGCATCACTGACTCCAGACGATGTAAGCCAGCCAATTCCGTAACATTTCTTAACAATTTCTGCAGCTCATCCGCGTCATTAAGCAAAGTAGAATCAACTTCGCTCACTTTTATTGTCATAGATTGAACCGCGGCATGCATATTATAGTAATTATATCACCTCTAGGGTGTCAGGAGTAAAGGTGAAACGCGACTCTTAGGGAATATCGGTATTTAGATTGTTAGGGAACTATAACCAAATAATACAGAAAAAATCCCCGAATCCCATTACCGGGATTTAAGTGGGGATTCTTCTGGTTCTACTATAGCAAACAATCCTCAAAATACCAACGATCAATAGCCTGTAAATTTCTTAGAAGACAGACAATAGGGCGAAATACTCTTTATGAAGGTAATGTGCGAAGCCAAGAAAAAAGCCGCCCAGGCGAGACTGGCAGATACAATACGGCTACAATAGCTGATTTTAATGGGAATATAAGCTTAAAGAACATTTCACCAAGAAGAGAAGGAGAAATAAAAAACCTCTCCCAACAACGAGAAGAGATTTCGAGAGCTTCGGATGGGGGCGCAAATGTTGTTCCATCATCCACCAATAGCGATAGCTATGTCGGCGACGCGCCAGTTTCCGCCGGTCGGAGCTCTGATGGTGCTAATATAGCACAAGAAGCCCAAAATGTCGACGGCGGCGGTAGCCGTGCCAGTGCCGCTCAGCTAGGCAGAATACGACCAAAATAATACTTGCACAATAGCATTGATTGGAGTACACTGTAGTTACAGTCCCTTAAGTAAGGATTGTATCAGTATCTAAGTTGTTTTAGGTTTCTATAATAATTTAGTAGAAATACTAAAGCAAAGCCCTAATCCGTTCACTCGTTGAGCGGATTATCTTTTTTATGAGTAAAGTATTTACGCTTTCAAATATTCTATTTTGGTTGTATAATTGCATTAAATTATCTCACAAAAAGGACCATCATGACTCAAAAATATTCATATTCACCAAAAAAATATTCACTAGGTCTAGACATCGGGACATCTTCAATAGGCTGGGCAGTATTGGACTTAGATAAAGAGCGCATCCATGATTTAGGGGTGCGCATTTTTGAAAAACCAGAAGATCCACAAAACGGAGATTCGCTTGCTAAACCTCGCCGCGATGCACGGTCAGCTCGCCGTCGCTTAAAACGGCGACGTCAACGCTTGAATAACTTGAAGCAATTCTTTATTGGTCAAAATATTCTCACCAGAGATCGAATCGAAGAAGTCTTAAGTGACAAATCCGAATTTAACAAATTAGACGTATATGCTCTGCGTTCAAAAGCGCTCACTGAGGAGTTATCTCCAGAAGAGCTGCTCAAGGTCATGTACCAAATCGCTAAACGACGTGGATTTAAGTCGAATCGTAAAGTCGAGGAAGAGTCAGAGAAAGAAGGTGGTCGCGTATCAAAAGCCTTGAAGACTAATGAAAAGTTCCTCGCCGAGAACGGATATAAAACTGTCGGCGAAGCTCTGAGTCGCGATGAAAACTTTGCGTCGCATAAACGCAATAAGCGTGACGATTATACTAATAGTTTTTCTCGTGATGATTTTTTGCATGAATTAGAAAAGATTATTGAGGTCCAGAAAAGCTATGCCTTAAAAAACGTTTCCGATGCGGCGATCAATGAAATGCTTTACGGCTTGGACGATGACAAAAATATCGTAAATATATCAGCAATTATGTATCAGCGCCCATTTATGACTGAAGAGCTGATTAAAAAAATGGTCGGGAATTGTACCTTTGAAGAAGATGAAAAACGAGCACCGAGAGCTAGCTACAGCTTCGAAATTTTTCGCTTGGCAAGCGACTTATCACATCTGGTATTCATACCTCGTGACGCCAGCAAGCGCCAGGCAAAGCGAGAAAATCTAGAGATAAGATTATCTTCAGAACAGATAAATAAAGTTATCGAAGCCGCCAAAAATCAAAAAAGCCTAACATATAAAAAAGTGCGTAGCATTGTGGGAATTAGTGAAGATTACGTTCCAAAATATACGCACGGAAAGAAAAAGGACGGCGATGAATTCGGAGAGGGAAATGCATTCGGCGGCTTAAAAGCCTACCATGATATTAAAACAGCACTGAAAAGTCTACCAGAAGATTGGGCAAAAATTGACAACGAATCAACAATCAATCAAATCGCTTATATTCTCACTACACAAAAATCTGACGAAGGAATTAAAGCCGAATTAAATGCATTGCCAATTTCTGATGACACTAAAAACGCAATTATCAAAATTAAAGCTACTAATTTTGGGTCATTCTGCCATCTGTCAATAAAAGCTTTGCAAAAAATCACACCACATATTCTTAATGGTATGACTTACGATAAAGCCTGTGAAGCCGCTGGCTATGACTTCAAAAAACAATCAGCTAACCTAGAGCAAATCACTAATCCTGTCGTAAAACGTGCCATATCACAAACGCTGAAGGTCGTTCGCGCCATTGAACGCAAATACGGTAAACCCTACTTTATTAAGGTTGAAACTGCTCGCGACTTGGCAAAAAACTTCAAAGAACGCAACGCAATTAAAAAAGAAAATGAAGAAAATCAAGGATATAACGAAGACATTAATCTATAATTGCTGATGGATATAAAGCATCGCCAAAAACCAAGGGCGGCAAGCAACTTCTCAGCCACCTAAAAGAACTTAGCGTACCACTGAATAAAAACGCCGATTTTAACGGTCAGCAAATTGTTAAGGTTAAGCTCTATCGCGAACAAAACGGTATTTGCCCATATTCTGGAAAACCAATCGATTTCGACACGATGTTACAAGATGATAATGCATATCAGATAGACCACATCGTACCGTTTTCACGCTCCAATAATGATGGGATAACTAATAAAGTGCTAGTACTGACAGAAGAAAACCAGAAAAAGAGCAATAAAACTCCATTTGAATATTTTGGCGCAGATGAAAACCGCTGGAAGGAGTTCATCGCCAGAGTAGAGTCAATATATAAGACGCGCGACATTAAAACAGAGGATAAAGCCACAAATGCCATCAATTACAAATATAACGGCTATGCAATGAAGAAGAAGCAAAATCTGCTTCTGCAGGATTATAAGAACGATAGCTGGAATGTGCGCGCCTTAAACGATACTAGATACATCACACGATTTATTCAGAATTATTTACGCCAAAACGTTGACTTTGCAGGAGATAAAGGAAAACAGCATGTAATCGCGCCAAATGGAACAACGACAGCGTATCTACGCAAGCGTTGGGGTCTGGCTAAAGATCGTAGCGAGGACGTTCTACATCACGCCAAAGATGCAGCAGTTGTAGCGGCAATTGACCAGAAGATTATAATGCAAGCGAACTTGCACGCCAAACGCCACGAAATCAAAGAACTGCTTACAGCCGCCAAAACGATGGAAGAAAAAACTGATAAACTCACCGGAGAAATCATCGATGAAGACGAATTCAGTAAAGCTCAGCGTCGTAAAAATGCAATGCTTGTACTGTCTTCGAAACATTTTCCTCAGCCGTGGGACGACTTCGGCAAAGAAGTTATGAAGCGAACCCTTAATGTCGATATTAAGACTCTGCAAAATGAGTTGCGAGGTCTTGATAACTACGACGAAGAGTTTCGATTGAGCGTAAAACCAATTTTCGTCTCACGTATGCCACGCCGTAAAGCGACCGGTTCGGCGCACAAAGAAACCATTCGCTCACCAAAAGTTAAAGATGGCGACCAGAGAACCGTACGAATGCCGCTCGACAAAGTTAAACGCAAGGATGTCGAAAATTCCACGCTTAAAGAATCGGACAAGTGGCTATACAAAAAATTACTTGAAAGACTAGACACTTGCGATGACAATCCTGAAAAAGCGTTCGCTGAACCCATATATAAAAACAACAAGAAGACTGATAAAAACGGCAACAAGCTGTCTCCAGTCTCAACTATCAAAGTATATTCGACACAACCAAGCGGATTTTATATCAACGACGATAAGGCATTTGTTAACAACGGATCTATGGTGCGACTTGACGTATATCAAAAACCAGACAAGAAAGGTAAAATTGAACACTTCTTCGTACCAGTTTATGCCCATCAAGTTGGGAAAAATAAGCCTGCACCAACAAAAATACTGCCAGCGCCAAAAGGATTTACTGATGTAGATGAAACATTTACTAAGGTCTGTTCGTTGTATCCAAATGATTATGTAAGGTGCTACTTTGGCGATAAAATTAAAGAGGGATATTATGTAAAGTGGAATATTTCCAGCGGTGTTATGTCTCTTATTTTACACAGCTCCGCAGGAAAATCTAAAAATGAACTACAAGAAATCTCTCCCCGCTCCGCAAATCTTATTGAGCGCTACGACATATCTATACTAGGCGATAATTATAGGTGGCTATAAATGGCCTGGCGCGTCGTAGCTATCGAAAATCCTGCGCGGCTTAGCGTGCGTGATAATCAACTAGTAATTGCACAGGAAATGGAGTCTACTCTTCCAATTGAAGATATTGACGCCTTAATTTTAGACAATTACGGATCAACTATCACAACAAATTTGCTGACAGCATTAGCTACAAAAGGAACAACCACCGTAATATGCGACGAAAAGCATTTGCCCGCCAGTGTGCTTTTGCCATATTCACAGCATTCGCGCCAAGCCAAAGTTTCGCGTCAACAATTGTCCATGAGTCAACCCTTAAAAAAGCAGTTATGGCAACAAATTATTATCAGTAAAATCACAAATCAAGCAGACGTCTTGCGGTCTCGCGGGCTAGACGATTCCATCTTGCGGTCTTTAGCTAACGATGTTAAATCGGGCGACACCAGCAATCGCGAGTCAATTGCCGCCAGAATCTATTTTGACCAAATACTGGGCGACGCCACACGCCGCAAGCCAATCTGGCACAATGCCGCATTAAATTATGGCTACGCTATGGTGCGAAGTCACATTGCCAGGCATATTGCTGCCCGCGGACTAGTTGCCTCACAGGGAATCTTTCATCACAATGAGCTCAATAGTTTTAATCTAGCCGACGACTTAATCGAACCTTATCGCGCTGTCGTTGATATGTACATTTTAGAGAACGTCGCGCCGCACCACACCGGAGACCCGGATTCCAGCCTCACCAAGCGCGACAGACAACTCGCTATTGACATATTAAATTATTATGTTATAATGAACGGTAAGAAGTTTACCGTGAGACATTCGGTTGAGCGAACAGTTGAGAGCTTTATTGAATGTATAGAGACAAAGGAGGCAGATAAGCTTCTTCTACCAAAAATCGTCCTCCAGTAAAAGGGATGTCATACAAACTTATGAGGGTCGCAGTATTTTTTGATTTGCCGACCAATACCAAAACAGAGCGCAAGGCCGCCACACAGTTCCGTAAATTCTTATTGGACGACGGTTTTGACATGCTCCAATACAGCATATATACGCGACTATGTCCAAATCGTGATGTTGCAGAAAAACATATGATGCGAATTAAAAGGCACGCTCCGGACAGCGGCTCGGTGCGATTGCTTTATTTAACAGAGCATCAATTTACACACATGCACGTTATTGTTGGCGAAAAAACCACCCAAGAAAAGTCTGTTCCAGCTGGACAATTAGCATTTTTCTAACCAAAAATCCCCCTCATAACAGAGGGGAATTTAAGGAAGTATTATATCAATATCTAAATTGTTAGGGAACTATAACGCCTGGCTCTATTGCTTGTGCTATACGTAAATTATATCAATATCTAAATTGTTAGGGAACTATAACACATCATCAGCTTGCATGTCCACCAGTTCTATTATATCAATATCTAAATTGTTAGGGAACTATAACGAACCTTTGGCGCTTTAATCTTGATACCAGATTATATCAATATCTAAATTGTTAGGGAACTATAACATAGGAATACCTCTGTCGCCGTCTCAAAACATTATATCAATATCTAAATTGTTAGGGAACTATAACACTAGTGTTATATATAATTCTAAGTCTATTATTATATCAATATCTAAATTGTTAGGGAACTATAACTTTTCGTTCTCTTTTTGGTAGTTTTCTCAAATTATATCAATATCTAAATTGTTAGGGAACTATAACGCATCTCAACAGCTCGACCTAATTCGTCTGATTATATCAATATCTAAATTGTTAGGGAACTATAACTTAATATAATCTACATCTATCTTGTAACCGATTATATCAATATCTAAATTGTTAGGGAACTATAACACGTTTTTCATGTACGTTACGCGGAGCTTAATTATATCAATATCTAAATTGTTAGGGAACTATAACTAGATGACGTGTCGATTGTCGATACTGGTGATTATATCAATATCTAAATTGTTAGGGAACTATAACATAGAGCCGTGGAAACGAACACCAGTCGAATTATATCAATATCTAAATTGTTAGGGAACTATAACCCATAACCACAGGTAGTCCATCAATTTGGCATTATATCAATATCTAAATTGTTAGGGAACTATAACCCGCAACTTCTAGCATTTTCAGATCATGAAATTATATCAATATCTAAATTGTTAGGGAACTATAACCTGTTCGCGGTCGCTGGCTTCATTGCGATAATTATATCAATATCTAAATTGTTAGGGAACTATAACATAATTGCCGATCGTGTTATCCAAAATGCGATTATATCAATATCTAAATTGTTAGGGAACTATAACCTCGCTCCGTCGTACAAAAACAACTATAAAATTATATCAATATCTAAATTGTTAGGGAACTATAACTTATTTCTTAAACTTAAAAATACTCAGTAGATTATATCAATATCTAAATTGTTAGGGAACTATAACTGAGTATGATTTGAAGTATCTTAAACTTAAATTATATCAATATCTAAATTGTTAGGGAACTATAACGACGTATCTGCCCATGTCGATGAAGTCGCCATTATATCAATATCTAAATTGTTAGGGAACTATAACTCATCTGACCCGTTAGAGCAAGCGGCTGATATTATATCAATATCTAAATTGTTAGGGAACTATAACATTGTAAAAGAGTGAAAAATAACTCCAGTGATTATATCAATATCTAAATTGTTAGGGAACTATAACTGCAATTCCGTAACGGTTTTATTTTGCTGAATTATATCAATATCTAAATTGTTAGGGAACTATAACTAAAAAAGAAGATCATATAGAGTTTCCAAAATTATATCAATATCTAAATTGTTAGGGAACTATAACCATACACCAGCAGTTTTTACACAAGCTTAAATTATATCAATATCTAAATTGTTAGGGAACTATAACCATACACCAGCAGTTTTTACACAAGCTTAAATTATATCAATATCTAAATTGTTAGGGAACTATAACCTCTTTCGGTGGGTATGGTCAACCTGGCGAATTATATCAATATCTAAATTGTTAGGGAACTATAGCTCAAGGCGATATTATTGATTTTTCAATGACGGTTGTAGTAATATATCAACATAAGATGTATGCGCCCCGGGTCTGGTCTCAGCAAGCGGTGCGCCTTATTTTATTGCATATTTAAGCATATTGCGGAATCTAACAAATAGTGATAAACTGCAGCCACACGGTTTAAGCATCCATGTGACCTACTCCGCCTCTTGAAGACGGTTGCATGAAGACACCTCAAAAACGAGGTATCTTTTTTGACGGCTTTGAAAAAAATAGTAAATATATTCCAAATACAAGCTTAATTGCTGAGTCTATATATGCTATCACCTCTAATGGGATATCAGTAAAAAAATATCCTACAGAAATATTGATAGCACAAATAAGACCTAAATATATCATTGATTTTCCATGCACAAAATAATACGGGAAAAAATGCAGCGCAGTTGCCATCAGCGCTCCCAGCCAAATCAATCTCCAATTTTCAGTCGCAAAGAATGGTCCGCCCAGCAAAACCATTAGGATAAATAATAAAATAACGGCATATAAAGATACTTTCTTTTGAAATTCACTCGAAGGACCATCAGACAGCCTATTCAACACCTTTTTATTCATGTTGATTGAGAAAAAACTAATAATATATCCAATGCTAAATACTTGCATATTTATTATTTGCTTTCCTCCTGTTAAAGTAGCTATTGAAATAATCGCCGCTATTACAATTAGCCACAATCCACACGCCCTCTTATAATTGAATTCCAACTTTTCATCTTTATTATAATTTAAAAAAGCCATAAATATCTCCGATAAAATTATCACTCTTATTATATCACCGCAACGATAAAGCCTAAAAATCGTAAGCATTTATTATCAACATATGATAAACTAGTCTCATGGAAACAACGCTTATATTTATAGTTATAGTAGCCGCCGCAATTATTTTTCTGGCAATCAAAGCAAGGCAGGGGACCGACAGCGACACAAGCCCGATTAAAACCCCAATAAAGAAAGAGTATGTATATATCAAAAAATCTTGCGCAATGACGCCAAGTGAATTATCGTTTTACAAAACACTACACGAAGCAATAAACGGATGTGTAATTATACCTCAGGCTCATTTAAGTATGTTTTTAGACCATGAGATAAAAGGACAAAACTGGAAGGCTGCTTTCGCGAGAATAAACGGCAAATCTGTAGATTTTCTAATTTGCACCAATGATATGAAGCCTCTCATAGCTATTGAACTTGATGATAACACTCACAATCAGCCCGATCGGAAAACGCGTGACGATTTTGTCAATTCAATCATAGCCAATACTAATATGCCCCTACTGCGATTTAAGGCAGGCGAATGGAACAGTGAAATAATTAAGCACAGAATCACCCAAGCTCTTTCGCAAAACTAGCAATTAAAGAACAATAGAACAAAATACGAACTAATTATTAGTCATTTTTAAGCGTGCATAAAGCCGAATCGGCTGAGTATTTATATTGATAAACTTTGCGCGATACAAATATAAATTATAAATCCGAGCCAATGCAGATAAACCAATATACAACATAACACGCACCAAGCCAGCAAATAGGGCGGTCTATAAAATAGTAAACGACAAGTAGGTTGATTTGGCGAAAATGAGATAAATTTATCGCGAAGAAAGACGATGGAATAGTCGTGTTTTAGATATAGTTTTAATGTCGCACAATGTACCTAGTCAATACGTAAAGAGTGTAAAATAGACAACATATTTTGTGATAGAATAAGGGTGGAGGACAATATGGAACACGGAACCAAAATATTAGATAATGGAATTATTTTTCACTCTTTTACGATGGGGGAATTGTTGATATCAGTATTATTATTGATAATCATAATAATACTGCTTGTCAATATCAATAAAAAAGACTAAGCGGGAATAGAGAAGTCATGTTTCTGGACTTCTAGGTATTCGTTTATAAACTCCGGCTTTTTGTTGCGAATCAGCGATTGTAACTTAAACTTGCTAATTCCGTTTACTGTTGTAACGGGCTTGTTTAAGTTTGTTGACGTCAGAAATCGCCGACGGCCGTGAATAAGTGGCATATCCTTAGTTATATACTTACTTATATAACTAATGACGCGTTGATATTCCGAGTTAAAATCGACGTCGTCGAATCTTTCGCCGATTCGCACAAACTCAGTAAAGCCTGAGTAATATCCGACAGCGTTATAGACTGTTTGACCGTTCTTAGTCTTTTTTTCTGAATCCTTCAATCGGCCGTTAAATCCGCTAATCATACAATGAAAATGGATTGCACCGTTTTTATGGAACTCAGGAACGGCAAGGTACTTCAAATTCGGCGAATGCTTCTTTTGGTTTCTGTACCAGTTTTGGAGCGTGCGACGTGTGTAATTAATGTCGAATCGCTTGCAGGTTGAAGGATTGCAGGTACACGGATTGTTATTGCATTTTGGATAACAAGCACGGCAGTTATACGTAAACGTACACCAATAGTCGAAACGATTGCATAGCATGATGTCTTTTATGGTCGTTTTTGTGCGACGGAGCGATCGGTGGATCGAATCTTGACGTCGCGTCTCTTTATTGACTTTTTTGATCTCTTTACGATCTGAGGACGGTAAATAATATCCGTCGTGATAAATAATAATCTTAAACATGTTTGGGTATTCCTTTACGATATCTCCTATAAAAATACCCTCCTCACTAATTCTTTTTGCCACCAAATACTCCCTAGGTTTTGTTAAAAGTATGCAAGTTGTGTCCCTATATCAAGTAGGGCCACAACTTTTGACGCTTGCGTCAAAAGTCTGCAAAATGCTTTTCTGGCCGTGGTGGAGGGCCGAAAAGCACCGACGAAATCACGCCCATTGAGGGCGTGATTCGTCTTTTTGCGAGTTGTTAAGCAACACCGCCAGACAACTTGCGTCGAACAGTCTTGATGGCCCATTTTACTAAGCCAACGACCATGATTGTACCAGCAACGCCCAAAATAAATGGAGCGAATGAAACAAACGTGTCCAAAAGACCAGCAGGGTTAAACGCGGTTGTAAGTTTTGTTACAGTCTCTGCACCCATCGGTTCAGTTCCTTTCTCGGCATTATTCTACTACATGGGCGCCGACCCCTTCTGATTCTGTATAATAACGCGTTGAGGTTTTTGTTTTGAATATTGTTCGCGTTTATTCGGATCGATATCCATCGTGGCACCAACAATCTCATACGTGTCATATATGTCGTAAGCTTCATTGTGTCGCTTCCAAATATTAATATGTCGCGTCTTGCCGATATAATCGTTCTTTCGTGAATCGAATCGTAAAGACTCTGGATCTTTCCACAATTCGAATTGAATTGCCCAAAATCTAAAACACTCCACCTGAGATCTCAATTGACGGCGATATTTAATGTCCAAGTCCAAAAACTCCTGCATTGTACCGATAATAGTTTTTTCGGCCTTTCTCTGTTGACAAATAGCCTTGAATGTCTCCATTGAGACGGCTTTTTTACCAGAGAATAAGACAGTTTGAATCTCGTCGATAAAAAATGCAATCGGTCGATCATCTTTCACATCGAGGATATGATCGGCAATCTGGTCGCTAGTCAAAATCTTATCCGCTATCTTGAGTTTAATATTGCTATAAATGTATAGATTCGGATATCGGTCTTTAAGCTTCTTAATGTAGTGCGTAGCCGACAAGCTTTTTCCAGCACCTTGCGAGCCCGTGAAGAAGATTGTACCCGTAGGGAATCCACGTTTTTCTTTACGACGTTTTTTCAAAAATGTATTCCATTCAATCGACATGTTAGCCTCTTATCCAATTAATAAGCTTTTTAATTCCGTTAATGGTAGGTATCACGGCAAAATATAGCAGTAGCGTGGAAATAATTGCATTCCAGATAATAGGGGATATACCACTTAAAGAAACAAGGGTAGAGGGGATATTGCCGACATAGCCGACAATAGCGGATATTGAGTTCGGTATCACATCGATGTTCGGGATCTGTTTAAGAAGATAATCGACAGGAGTGAGAATTACGTGGAGCGGGAACATGAAGAACGAGAGAATTGCGTCAAACAGGGCAGAGAAGTTTATATTCATACTAAACGTCTCCAATCATGTCATCGTCTTTATGACTTGTTAGCTTGTTAAACATTCGAACGATTATCCACAGAAAAAAC
>CAUSLX010000012.1:0-15492 GCA_963532505.1 uncultured Candidatus Saccharibacteria bacterium
CGCTTCCTCCTTACCCAACCATGCAGTAATTACAGGTAGAGCTTTCGGTGTTATAACGATTGTATCCGCATTCAGAATGTGATAAACGCTTAGATAATTAGCGCGAACCACCAAAACGTTCTGAATATTGTTTGTAGCACGCATAAGTTCTGGCGTCTTCTCATCTACGACGATCAGAATACGGCGCTCGAACTTATTGTCAGCTAGGAATGTTGCGACTTCCTTGGTCTTGCCAGTAGTCTTAACGTCTTTGATGACAATTTTCTTAGCTTCGTTAGCTACGGTCAAAGCTTGGCGAACTGCCACTTTCTTAGCAGTCTTTGACAATTTTTTAGTGTAGTTTTCGTTGCCGCGTGGGCCAAATACTACACCACCGCCGCGCCAGATTGGGTTACGGGTTGAACCGAAACGTGCTCGACCAGTTCCCTTTTGCTTCCATGGTTTTTTACCACCACCAGAAACTTCGCCGCGCTGCTTGGTTGTAGCGCTAGCTAGGCGTGCGTTTGCTAAGTAGCTGTCATATGCCAATTTCAACAATTCGTGATTTGGCACTTCCACAGCAAAAATGTCTTTAGGAAGTTTGGTTGAATCTGCCATTACTTGTTACCTCCTAAAATAATCAGCCCCTTTCGTGGTCCAGGAACAGCGCCCTTAACCCCGATTAGATTGGTCTCTGGATCAACATATGCCACTTCCAAGTTCTTAACAGTAACACGTTCGTGACCCATATGGCCAGCCATCGTCTTACCCTTGAAAACTTTTTGTGGATACATCGAGCCAATTGAACCTGGCTTACGAGTATTACCTTTACCACCGTGCGTCTTACGATGACGCTTAAAGTTGTGGCGTTTAATGGTTCCAGCGAAACCTTTACCTTTGCTGGTTCCGGTCGCATCGACAGAATCGCCGACTTCGAACGCGGAAACGTTGATTTCATCGCCAACTTTGAGACCTTCAGGGATCTCGTCGACGCGGAATTCCCGAATATGCTTCGGGGTCACTTGGGCTGGCTTGACGTGTCCAGCCACGGCCTTGCTCAGGTTCTTACCCTCTCCATAAGCGACCTGTACCGCATTGTAACCGTCGGTTTCGACAGTCTTCACCTGAGTAACGGTGACAGGGCCGGCTTGGATCAGCGTTACCGGAATGGCTTTGCCGTCTTCAGCCAAGAGCTGGGTCATACCAAGTTTGGTACCGAGAAGTGTTTTCACTTTTCCTCACTCCCACTTAAATACTCCTGATGACGTGCGGTTTCTGGGTTCTGAGAGAACGTTAAATGTAAACACCCGCTCATAACCAGACCTGCTCATTCACCAAGGAGAACAGTTGATATTACGCGTAATAGAAATTACTCGTAAATTGTAGCACAATTGAGCCTAAAAAGTCAACCCATGACCACATGTTCTGTTTTATCTACAATTCCGCATATGCTATAATCATATTCGAAAAGAAATTTTATTAATTAGGGGGGGGCAATCATGAACGATTCTCAAATCGAAAATACGAATGAAGAACTGAATAATTTATATGCTATAAGAAAAGAAGCTATCAATTCATTAATTCCAGATATGGAAAAAGTAGAAGGTGTCGACGAGGAGCGGAAAGTCGAAATATACATGACGGCTGCAAGGATAACTAATAACAGCAACTTACTTCGATTAGCTTATGGTGCAGCTAAAAATATCCCAGATACAGTAGCGCGAGCTGAGGCATTAATTGACGTTATCCAAGAGGTTAACTACTCTATCAATAAATTAGAGAATAGTTAGCAGTTCTAATAAAATTAAGCAATCCTAAATAAATAATACCGCCAACTCCAAGTTGACGGTATTATTTTTAATAAGTCTTCTACCACCCTCTAATGGCATTTTTTCTATTCGGATTTTTTGCTGAGGTAAAACCACGTCTGTAATCTTCAATATTACGCTTAACGTTGTCCCAGTTTATTATATGGATTTTATCTCCCTCAAATACGTAATCGCCCTCCTCGTAGCCTACTGATCGCATAATCCTCCTAGTCACCTCTCTTGCGTCATCTAAGGTAGGTGTAGAGCTTCGAGCCCAGTCATAATACATTTGCGCTTCATTCTCGAAGATGGGTTTATTATCTTCGGTTATGTCTGCGTATTCATCTATGCGCTTCATTGCATCCGACAATGACACTCCTCTTATCGCCTCTTCGTTGCTATCATCTCCAAAGTCATCATAGGCAGATTTATTCTTCGCAATTTCGTCTATAAAGCGACGCGGAGAAGATTCGGTGCGTGTTGAAACCGAGCCTATTGTTTCAAGATTTGGATAATCACCATCACCTCGCATCATAGAAATCCTCTCACCAATTGAGATATCTTCTCCCGCCCGTGCCGGCTCGTAGCCACCAATCATAGCATAAGCCTCTGCCGAGTATCCAGAATTCCAGCCGCCAGTGATTACACGGTTAGAGAATGAGTTCCAGTTTGGATTTCTTGGATCCCTAAAACGTTTTTGTCGCGCATTAAACAAGAACACTTCCCAGGCATTTCTTCGCATTAAGAGTAGGGCGTTATCTTTAATAATAGACGGCATTCTACCTTCAACGCCCCTAACTGCGTCAAGATGAGGATTTTTATCTAGTTTAGAAATAAGGTTAAATACCGTCCTCTTGTCTACTTCTATCAGGTCCGCATCTTCACTCTCGATATATAGCGGCTGAGATTGATTATTGCGGTCTAGACTCCTCTGCAGTACCGCATCAGTCAAAAGCTTTCGCGCAAAACCCACGTTAGCATCTTCAGGATCTAATTCTACGTTTGCGTAATGAACGACTGGACGAACGCCATTATGACGCTTAGCATATTTTTCTATAAAACTCTCTATGACTTTTACAGAGTTATCTTCTGGAGTTCCTTTCTTACGATTTACCAAAATATTTATTTCGAACAAAGACTGCTCAAGCGCCTCACCTTTATTATCTGTCTGATCTATATATTGACTAAGAAGCCTGTCTAGGCCATCTGCCTCCATATAGGCGGGGATATTGACAGAGACTCTACAATTGTCACTCATAACCCCCAAGCTAGATATAACACTGGCGACTTTTTGTTTATATTCTGGATTTTTTGAAAATTCACTATTCAAGTAGTTATAAATTGTATTTCGCTCGCGCTCTACGCTTCTTACCACTGGGGAGTTGTCTGCTTCAACCCAGTGCTCTTTACCAGAAGCATCCTTCACTTGCCTACGTGTGCGCGGTCCTCCCATGTCAGACACCCACTTACGCATCCATCGTAGATCTCTATTTGCTCCGTATCCGTAATAATTATATGTAAAAGGATCTTCTTTTTTGTTTAGTCTTTCCAATGGCCTCCTCGTTACAAACCACGGCGCGCCAAATCCCTCAACGACATTCGGCTTACTTACTTCCATTGGAGGAAATGTCATCTTTGTTTCATAGGCAACATGACTCGTAGGGACCTCGACAGGAGTTGAAATAGTTGTTATAGAATTATTTCCTTCCATAGTTGCCATAGGAGCTACATGAGTTATTCCATCTGAATCGACGTCTTGAACAGAAACGACTTCTCCATAAGCACCATTAAATTCCATCTGGCCATGTTCATCAACCGAGAATAGGCTTGCGACTGGACTATCTGGAGGAATATTTATACTACCATCCGGCGCAATATCAACCATAAATACCCTATCTTGATTATCTATGGAGGCAGACACTGCAAACTTTAATGAACCGTTCTGAGCACCATCAGACCAAGACGCACCGTCATAGCCATAATAAGAACCATCACTCGTCATATCAGCTATTGATAGTCTAATAGACCCGTCAGCGCCCCGCTCTTCCCAGTGGAGATTCAACTCATTACCGTCAGATACTCCAGGAGTATTGTTATCATACCAAAAATCTCGCGTGATATTCGTAGTTTTAGATTGATAATGATCCAAATATTCATTTACACTCAAGTCTCGAGACATCAGCTCCTTACCATCCACTGTAGATGATAGATTCTCAATCACAACACCTTTTCCCTGTAGATATTCCTGGGAAGATTGGGACAATGAGCCGTTCGCTTCAAATGAAATATTATGAGCAAACAGTTTATTATCTGGACCAATTATATTAGCGGTTCCGTCGTCGTTATAGGTAAATTTATAATTATCCGGCAACTTAACATTCCCGTCACCGTTACCAATACTGTGCGAGGAATACGTATCTGAGCTTAAAATAGTATTACCACTAGAACCTTCTCTATGAACTATTGCGTCTAGTACTGTCTGTCTATCTCCCTTAGTATCACCCGAAATGGCTCTCTCGAGAAGTCCGTCATACCCTGGAGCAAAGAAAGCCGCAACTTCCTGTACAGCTACACTAGCCAAAAGTCCAGAAACAAATCCAATAGCAGCCGACCCGGCTGCACGCTTTAAGCACAGCCTCTTAAATAGCTGATCTTTCTTGTCCTTATCTTCACTAAGAGATTGCATCAGTTCTGTCGACTTGTTTATCGCATCGGTTATTGTATCGTTTTTATCAATACCTAAATCTCTACGAAATTCTTCTGGCAGCTCTCCCAGCTTACCTTTCAGCTTAACCTTAGCTTCGGCTATTGCAACATCTAAATCAAATCTCTCAATTTCCACATTTTCTACGCTTGAATATGAGATAAAATCAGCACGTTCTCTGTCCGACATGGCGGTTCTAGATGCTGCCTCAACAAGAGATTCGTAGCCCTTTTGCAATTCTTCAGGAGACGGATCGTCTCTATCGATAAATTCTCTTAATGAATTAGTCAAGTGCTCAGCGCTAACCGTATTGTAGCGGAACTTGTCCATCTCTTCTCTACGACTTTCATTATCAAACGATCCGCCTTGAGCCATCTCTCTAGAATGCACGCTTCGCTCCTTTCCTAGCCTACGGCATTCACGTACGCCAGATAATACGCCCGTGAGTCCGCCAGGTAAAACAGTTACGCCAAGAGCCTTAACAAGAGAACCCTTGCCAACCCGCCAAACGCCAGTAGCGAATGCCTCAGCCAAACCTATAGTACCCGGACGAACCAACGACCCAACTCTTGAACTTTGAACCTTTTCGACAACTTTATCAACCTTACTTTGATAAGCTTCCGTACGAACACCAGAGCGAGATTCTCCAGAGTAAATCTTCATGCCCTGTATAACAGCATCAACGCTCTCCCCATGATCAATCCGCTCTTTGACAGCCTGCGCAATCTCCCAGATATTGTCAATTTTTAGATCGCCCTCACCAATAAGTCCATCGCCATTTCCATATTGTTTCAACTGACGCAATATCCTGTTCTTTGCCTCGTCAAAAGATTTTTTATCACCAAGTCTACTATCTCCCTTAGCAAAATTCTCGATAAGCTTCTTCACGGATTTGCCAAACGGAGAATCATCGGCTAGCTCCTTTCGAATTTCACCGGCTTCAATATGAATACTCTCATCATATTCAGAAGCAAAACGGTCAATAGTCGCACCCGTAGCCGCATCCCATAGAGATTTGTCATCAGTATATAAAGAAGTTATTCCATTTTCTTTAGCAATCCTCTTTCCTTCTTCGTAATACTTATTACGCAAATAAGGAGTAGTAACACCATTTTCACCCCGCCATATGTCACGCAAAAACTTCCTAATTTTGCCGTGATTTTCAGCGAATTCATAATCCTCTTCTCTAATGCGAGTTTCGGCATAATCTCTTGCTGCAGCATTTATATCACGCGATTGGTCGACAACGGCAATAGTTAACGGCTTATCGTTAGGATTTGCTGCTTGATTTACACTGACCAGCATCGGATCTGTAGGTGGTGTTGGTTCTGTAGTAGTTGACATACTATTTACTTATCTCCAAGATATAATGATCTAAAGCGCAACATCGTCTCAAGTGCCACTCTTTGCGTATCAATATTACAACTTGCTATATACTGCTGAACACCTTGTTCATTTACACCCTGATCTAATAGTTTATTTAGCTCATCAACCTGGTCTTCAGATAGTGCTTCAATTATTGCTCTATCGATTTGACTCAGTAGTCTATTCTTCAGATCTTGCTCTAATTGCCGCCTGACTTCACTGTCAAGGGTTTTATAACCCTTAGCGTCTATAATATCACTTATAAATTTAGATAAAGCATCCTGATCCATTACCACACTCCTTTAATAATTAAAATAACATAAAATATCAAAATAGTACAGCATAAGCTAAATCATCACGCCAACCGGCGTAAACGAAGTCAAAATTGCCATGAAAATTATCGTAACATACCAAATTTTCCGGTTGAATTGATATTTTTCAATCTTTAATACCAGTAGTAACGCAATAAATAGCCCGACAGGAATAGCTTGAACAACCAAACCGCCAACTTCAACTGGATTTTTTAGACGAAGCCACAGCGCACTTAATATCACAAAAATCACCAATTTCAAGAAAAATGAGCCGTCGTTGTCATAAATACGTTCGCGCCCTTTGCGACTAAATAGCTCGCTAGACTTCGAGCGATTGCGAGCATAAGTACGAGTTTTTTGTTTTGTCATAAGCTGAATGGAATTATAGCATAAAAAATCCGCCCCATTCAAGAGGCGGAAATTTTATATATCGTTAAATTACATACGAATTTCAGCGTCAACACCAGCTGGCAAATTCAAGTTCTGCAAGCTATCAATCGTCTTTGGTGTAGCGTTTGTAATATCAATCAGACGCTTGTGGACGCGGCGCTCGTAAGATTCACCACCAGTTTTGTAAACGTGCGGACTCTTTACAACAGTGTAAGTGCTGCGTCGAGTTGGCAAAGGCACTGGACCAGCCACGTTAGCACCTGTGCGAATTGCGGTGTCGATAATTTGTTTTGCTGATTGGTCGATGACTTTGTGGTCATAAGCCTTCAGACGAATGCGGATTTTGATTCCTGTATCTTGAGCCATAGCTCCTCCTCTTATGTGCAATCTCGTAACCTCTAATTGCCCTATTTATAGTCAATCGAGTTCTCGAGATAAATTATTATTGACTATGCGATTATATCAGCAATTTTCCGCTTTATCAAGATGAGAAATCATTTCCGCGATAATTCCAGCGGATTTATTCAGCGATTCTTTTTCTCGCTCGGTAAGTGGATAGCCTGCCAAAATCTTCACACCATCGCTATTAACTATTGACGGCAATCCAAGCACAACATTATTCAGTCCATACTCACCTTCAGCCAAAGAGCAAACAGGATAAACCGTGTGTGTCGATTTTCGGAGCGCCGAAACAATCTTAGACACAACAAACCCAATCGCAAAATACGTCGATTTCTTCGTTTCAATCACCCGATACGCTCGGTCACGAACCTTCTGCTCAATTCCGTCAATCATTTCCTCTGTAAACCCAGGATATTCCTTAATCGGCACTTCACCAATTTGCGCCGTTTCAATTGTCGAAAATGACGAATCGCCGTGCTCACCCAGAATATAAGCATCAACCGCTTTACTGTCGACATTGAACGCATCCGCCAAATACGACTTCATTCGCGAAGTATCAAGCGTCGTACCCGTACCGAACACCCGATTTTTCGGCAAACCGGATTCCTTAAGCGCCACGTAAGTCAAAACATCAACCGGATTACTAACAATTACCAAATACGGCTTCGCGCCATTCGCCATAATGTTTTTCACAATATCACGCATAATTTTTGCATTAACGTCAATCAATTCTAATCGAGTCTGACCAGGAAGTTGCGGCGCACCCGCGGTGATCACAACGATGTCATCGTCATTGATATCAGAATAATTTCCCGTATGAACCACGACATTTCTGTCAATTCCCATCGCGTCATTAATGTCGGCCGCTTGACCCCAAGCCAAATCCTCATTACGGTCAATCAGCACAATTTCTTCAATAACACTACGCAACGCGCACGCATAAGCCGCCGTCGCACCGACCATTCCACCGCCGCCAACAATTAGCAATTTCTGTTTATTCACCAAAATCTCCTTTTTCTGTTTTATATTAGATGTCTTTATTCTGCCATAAACATTACCGCTTTGTCAATTAGCCCCTTCTTGCGGCAATCAAAATCCCCCGAAAGTTCGGGGGATTTAATTAGGCTTGTGTTATCAAAATTATTTGTTAATCTTTGTAACAACACCAGCACCAACTGTACGGCCACCTTCGCGGATAGCAAAGTTCAAACCTTGCTCCATAGCGATTGGTGCAAGCAACTTAACCTTGAAGGTTACAGTGTCGCCTGGCATAACCATTTCTTTGTCAGCTGGCAATTCAACTTCACCAGTAACGTCAGTTGTGCGGAAGTAGAACTGTGGCTTGTAGCCCTTTGAGAATGGAGTGTGGCGACCGCCTTCTTCCTTCTTCAAGATGTAAACTTCAGCTTCAAACTCAGTATGTGGAGTAATTGTGCCTGGCTTTGCCAAAACTTGACCGCGCTCAATGTCGCTGCGCTCAATACCGCGTAGCAAGACACCTGCGTTGTCACCTGCTTGACCTTGGTCAAGAGATTTCTTGAAGGCCTCAATACCAGTTACAACTGACTTCTGAGTTGGCTTCAAACCAACGATTTCAACTTCGTCGTTCAATTTAACAACACCCTGCTCGATACGACCAGTTGCTACTGTACCACGACCCTTAATTGAGAAGACGTCCTCAATTGGCATAATGAATGGTTTGTCCATGTCACGTGCTGGCTCTGGAATGTAGCTGTCCATTGCGTCAACCAATTCCATAATAGCGTCTTCATATTTCTCGTCACCTTCAAGAGCCTTAAGAGCAGAACCCTTGATGATTGGAGCGTCTTTGTCGAAGCCGTTCTTTTCAAGAAGTTCGCGAACTTCTTCTTCGATCAGCTCAACCATTTCTTCGTCAGCCATGTCCATCTTGTTCAAGAAGACAACGATCTTTGGCACACCAACCTGCTTTGCAAGCAAAACGTGCTCACGAGTCTGAGGCATTGGGCCGTCAGTTGCAGCGATAACCAATACCGCACCGTCAACCTGAGCAGCACCGGTGATCATGTTCTTGACGTAGTCAGCGTGTCCTGGCATGTCAACGTGTGCATAGTGACGATTCTTTGATTCATACTCTTGGTGTGAAGACGCGATAGTAATACCACGTTGCTTCTCTTCTGGTGCGTTGTCGATCTGGTCGTACGCAACAGGTTTGTTAACTGCGCTTGGTAGGCGCTTTGCCAACACTGCAGTAATCGCAGCAGTCAGCGTAGTCTTACCGTGGTCAACGTGGCCCATTGTACCAACGTTAACGTGCGGTTTGCTTCGGTCAAATGCATCTGCCATTTGTAGAAGTTCTCCTTAATTTAATTATTATTTTTCACGCGGGTACAGTCCATAAAAAAGACCTCACGGCGTATGAGTTTAATTATAACGATTTTCCAATCAGTTGTAAATAGCCTATTTCTTACTATAATACTTCGCCAAGAACGAATCGCGAAACTCGTAAAAAGTCTCATCCTCCAAGCTGGCACGAATATCGTCGACCAACTTAACGATAAATCGCTCGTTGTGGATTGACAACAACGTTCCAGCCAACGACTCGCGGGCGTGCAAAAGATGGCAGAGATAAGCCGCCGTGTAGTTCTTGCAAGTATAGCAATCACAATCGTCCATAATTGGCGCAAACATCTCACGGTATTTTCGGCCACGCACATTGACCCGACCAAACGGCGTATACGCGGCACCATTCCTGGCTACACGCGTCGGGCTCACACAGTCAAAAGTGTCAATTCCCTGCTCAATTGCCGCAAAAATATCATCAGGCTCGGAAATTCCCAGTAAATGACGCGGTTTATTTTCAGGCAGAATTTGATTGACCCACTGAATCGTCTGCGCCATAGTTTCCTTTTCCAACGCGCCACCGATTCCATAGCCATCAAAATCCATCGCGCCCAAAAACTCGGCAGTCTGCTTTCGCAAATCCTCGTAATTCGCGCCTTGCAAAACACCGAATAAAGCTTGGTACGGCTTATCTGGACGAGCCGCCCTTAGGCGCTTAACTTCCGCCAAGCTTCGCTCCGCCCAGGCATGCGTCCTGGCTAGCGCCTCAACTTGATATTCGTACGGATCGATCAAAGAGGTCAATTCGTCAAACGCAAAAGTAATGTCAGCGCCAATTCCAGCCTGAATTTGCATGGACAATTCTGGCGTGAATTTATGATAAGAGCCGTCCAGATGCGACTTAAACATCACACCGTTTTCGTCCACCCAAGCATGACGCGACGATTTTTTAGCAATCGCAATTTCTTCATCAACATCAGTACTCATAGCTAAAACTTTCTTAAAACCAGAACCCAAACTCAGCACCTGAAACCCGCCACTATCCGTAAAAGTCGGACCATCCCAGTGCATAAATTTACCAAGATATCCAGCCTTTTCAATCAACTCATGCCCCGGCTGCAGATACAAATGATAAGCGTTCGCCAGCACCGCCTGCGCGCCAACACCCTTCACCATCTCCGGAATCATCGCCTTAACATTAGCCTTAGTTCCAACCACAATAAACGCCGGCGTTTTAATATCACCGTGTGGCGTGTGAATAATTCCCGTTCGCGCTAACGTGTCGTTAAATCGTGAAGTTATTTCAAAAGAAAAAGGTCTCATTTGATAGATTATATCAGTTTTTTCCGCTACACTAGAAACATGAGCAGTAAAACCCTCGTTGATTTGGACCAATGGCTAGCCCCGCACAAATCCACAATTCAGGCGCGCGAGAAGTATATTTCCTCGAAGCTGAAAACGGTTTTAAGCGGCAAGACGCCAGCCGAATTCGCGATGGGTTTTTTACATTTCGGACTTCATAAAACAGATACAGGCTGGACGTTTAGAGAATGGGCGCCGAATGCCACTCGGATGTTCTTAGTTGGCGATTTTTCAGATTGGAAAGAGCGCAAGGAATTTGCCTTAAATCGCGATAAAAACGGCGAATGGAGCGTAAATCTTCCTGAAAATTCACTTCGCCACGGACAGAAATATAAATTGCGCGTCTATTGGACTAACGGCAACGGTTGGCGACTGCCCTCATACGCGAATTACGTTGTCCAAGACGAAAATTCTGTCGATTTTTCCGCGGTCGTGTGGTCGCCAAAAACTCCTTACAATTGGCAAAACAACACTCCGCCCAAACCAAAAGTTCCGCTAATTTACGAAGCGCACGTTGGCATGAGTAGCCAGAAAGAAAAAGTAGCCAGTTTCAGTGAATTTACCACGGAGGTTTTGCCGCGAATTAAAGAATCTAGATACAACACCATTCAACTTATGGCAATCGCCGAACATCCATATTACGGCAGTTTCGGTTATCACGTCAGCAACTTTTTCGCGGTTTCGTCAAGATTTGGCACTCCCGACGATTTTAAGAAATTGGTCGACACGGCGCACGGAATGGGACTGTGCGTCATCATTGACCTTGTTCACGCTCACGCCGCCAAAAACGAAGTCGAAGGCCTGGGCAATTTTGCTGGCGATCCAACACAATATTTCAAGCCAACAAATCATTCAGAATGGGATTCGCGATTATTCGATTACGGCAAGCCAGAAGTTTTGCATTTTTTGGCAAGCAATTGTCGCTGGTGGCTGGACGAATATCACATTGACGGATTTAGGTTTGATGGCGTAACTAGCATGATTTACCACGATCACGGACTCGGAAAAAGTTTCACTAGCTATGATGATTATTTCCGCGATAATGTCGACAAAGACGCGCTCGCTTATTTAAGACTGGCAAATGAAACCATTCACGCCGTTCGCCCCGACGCCACGACAATTGCAGAGGAAATGAGCGGTTTTCCTGGACTTGGCGCATCGACAAAGGACGGCGGACTGGGATTTGATTATCGCTTGCAAATGGGCGCGCCAGATTTATGGATAAAAACCCTAAAAGAGAAAAATGATGAAGATTGGGATTTGGGGCAATTGGCTTACACTTTGAGTTCGCATCGCCCAGAGGAAAAAGTCATCAATTACACTGAAAGCCATGATCAAGCGCTCGTCGGTGATAAAACGCTGATTTTCCGACTTATTGATAAAAATATGTATTGGCACATGGATAAAATTGATCCAGATCTTAAGACCGAACGCGGAATAGCCCTGCATAAACTGATTCGTCTAATGACAGCTGGGCTGCACGGCGGCGGCTATTTGAATTTTATGGGCAATGAATTCGGGCATCCGGAATGGATTGATTTTCCGCGCGAAGGTAATAATTGGTCATTTAAGCACGCTCGACGACAATGGAGTTTACGCGACAACGGCTTCTTAAAATATCAATGGTTGGGCTATTTTGACGCGGCGCTGATGAAGATTATTAGACAAATTGATAATTCCGACATTCAACACCTGACGGTTCGCCAATCTGATCACACAGTAAGTTTTATGCACAGCGACTTTTTATTTGTTATCAATTTTTCGCCCGACAAATCCCGCTCAGACTACGCAGTACCCACAGAAGTTGGCTCTTACAAATTGGCGTTAAGTAGCGACGACAAGAACTTCGGCGGACAGGAGCGAATAGACCATAATTCCCGATTTTTCACTTCCCCAGCTGATAATAGCCACAATCTTAAAGTTTACTTGCCAGCCAGAACGGGCATTATTTTACAGAAAGTTGATTAAACTTGACTTAAATATTATCGCGTGATATAAATAACATTGGCTTTTGTTGACAAGTCGAGTAAATCCTTGTCCGAAAGCGCACCTTGACAAGCAGATGATTAGATTAAGACGAAAACTTAAGCATGAAGCGAGGTTTTAGTTGTTGAGAGAATATGTAATTGACAATTGAAATCTCGTTTCATGCTCAAATTAGGTAGCAGCATGGTCTTTGTCGAAAGGCAAAGATGGCGACAATCGCCGCGAGAGAAGTAGAAAGGAGTGCCAAATGGCACCCATCGCAAACAACGCCAAGCGTCCCGAGACCGTCTACACTGCCCAAGCAAGGACGGGGCTTTACACCGTCATCTACGGCCTCAATTGCAAGGGCGACATAACCATCCACGCTGGGGGCGCTACCATTACGCAGTCCAAGGGTATCACCGAATTATCCTTTTCGGAATCAGATTTTTCTGAATACAATGAAGTAGAAAATGTTCTCTATTTCAAGACTTCAGATACTGAGATGACTCTTATCCCTTACGCAGCACTCAAGGACGATGTTCCTGATGAACCCAAAAAGACTAACGATGGTCAAATCGTGTTCACGATAGACATCGGCAGCTTCATACTGAAGGTCAATGACCTTACCATCAGGTTAGCACACTACACCTTTACGGAGAATAACGTTATCAACGTTCTTACGATAGAGTCTGGCGACTTCAATTGGATTTTAGATTTAGATCGTGAAAAGCATAGCGACGACATAACTGTCATTGCTATGCCCTGCAACGAAAAGAACCGATTGAATAAAGTCAAAAAGGGATACCACGTAAAATTTCCTGGTGCGGCCGATATTGAGTATGTCGTGACGGAAGTCGAGCCTGGCGCATTTCTAGCAAAAGTCACCGCACTGAGGTATGAGAATGGAGCCCCTACGGGCGAGTCATACATTTTGTATGACCGTAAATATGTATGGGCCGTGCCCTCAGCAACGACTCTACGAGCGGGATGGTACTTACCCTGATTGGTCTCTTGCCGCTTCTTGCGGTAAGTTATCAGGAGCAACTGAGTAGTGACAAGCAGACGGCAATATCGAACTGATGTCGTCGCGCCCGACATCTAATCTTATATCTCATCTGCTTGCCATTATTCATTGGAAATTATCAAGTCCCAACTGGGGCTGTTTTTTATTATATTGACTTTTTTACTCATGTGTGATATAAATAATACTAGCTTTCGTCTAAGGCGAAAGTCGCCCTTAGACGTAAAACTCTGCACCCTTAAGGAGGGGTACATGAGCACTTCAGCAAATCAAGCCGCTAACGACATTAAGACGCATGAGTCGATCAGGAAGATCTACTCGTGCTGTCTTGTCATATTGCTCCTACTGGCGACCGTTGCCCTCGTCTCCTACATCTTAGGAGAGGAGTCGCTACCGTCGCTAGAGCTAGTTTCGTCAAAGTCTCTAGCTGCCGTCATTTACATGGCTATTATCGCGATTATCGCGTGCGCGCTCTTCCTCAACGAAAGGGCCATCAGGAACAGCAAAAAGTATTCCAACCTTCAGAAAGAGCTTGACGAGTCTGAGCGCAAGAACAGCGAACTCGACAATGCGCTTCTTGAGTCCGAGCGCGAACTTGAGGAAGCTAAAGCGCTCGCGGAGCGTTACTGGGAAATGCTCCCAGAAGATCTGCGCAAGCTTGCAGAAGATCAGTGCAAGCTTGAAGACGCCATTGAAGAAATGCTAGAGCTGAACAGCTCTCAGGATACTTCATCAGGTAGCTGAATATCCACACGCATGCGCTAATATGAACGACGTTTAGTCGTTCGAACAAAGGGCGAACACGCCCGCTAGGAATAGCTCGCTGAGGCTTAGGTCTCGGCTTGAGCCTTGGCGGGCTATTTCTATTGGCATAAAATTTGTTACACTAGATATTGTGAAGAAAAAAGTACCAAAATTCATTGAGCAATCATTAGCCCGAGTCGCTAATCTTTACAGCTTTGAGCCGGAGCATCATCTGGAGAAAATTGACGAAAGTTTGACGCCGAATATGCGAGCTTTGCGCCTGGCTATGACGATTGCCGAGCAACTTCTGAGCATGGGTGTGGTGGCGCGCGATGTGGTTCGTATGGCGCAAGGAATCACGCGGACATATTGCCGCAGACCCGTTCATGTGGACGTGAGCTACACTTTGGTGACAATTTCTCAAGACCGCGGAGTTAGTCATGAGCCTTTGACGATGGCGCGAGTTATCGTTCCTGACGACCCTAATTATCAATCGATTCAAGCATTGCAATTATTAGCCCTCGACATTCGTCGCAAACAACTTTCCCTGGAAGAAGCCGAAGAGCGATTGCAACAAATACTCAAAAAACCCACCGAACATTCCCGGCTAGTCGTTTACGCGGCGGGCGGACTGGTGAGCGCGGGTTCTGTTATTTTGTACGGCGGCAGTTTGCTCATGGCATCAATCGCGTTTCTGCTCGGATTCTCAGCGACTGGACTACTGAGGTGGCTGGGGCGTATTGGCGCGCCGTTGTTTTATTCGCAAGCCCTCGTGGCTATTTTCGTAACATTGGTAGCGGCGGGCGCAGCTTGGTGTAGCAATTATCTAGGGCTAAGCGTCAACGCAACATTGTTGGTTATCAGCGGAATTGTCTTATTAGTCGCGGGATTAATGTTTGTCGGCGCATTTCAAGACGCAATTGACGAATATTACATGACCGCCAACGCCAGATTATTAAAAGTCGTAATGGCGACGGGTGGTGTAATTGCTGGCGTGATGGTCGGGTTATACATCGCGACAAAATTCGGCATAACATTCCCTGCGACACCGGATCGATTGACATTAGCAGACAAGCACACTCAGTATTTGGGGGCTGGAATTATCGCGGCGGCGTT
>CAUSLX010000013.1:0-15111 GCA_963532505.1 uncultured Candidatus Saccharibacteria bacterium
CCATCGGTGTTCCTTCTAATATCTACGGATTTCACTCCTACACTAGAAATTCCAGTTACCTCTACCATTCTCGAGTTTAACAGTTTGAATAATAGTCTGTATGGTTGAGCCACCAGGTTTCACTATTCACTTATTAAACCGCCTACGCAACTCTTTACGCCCAGTCACTCCGGATAATGCTTGCACCCTACGTATGACCGCGGCTGCTGGCACGTAGTTAGCCGGTGCTTATTCATGAGTTACCGTCATATTCTTCACTCATAAAAGAAGTTTACAACCCGAAGGCCTTCATCCTTCACGCGGCGTTGCTCCATCAGGCTTTCGCCCATTGTGGAAGATTCCTCACTGCTGCCTCCCGTAGGAGTCTGGACCGTGTCTCAGTTCCAGTCTGGCTGATCATCCTCTCAGACCAGCTATGGATCGTCGGCTTGGTAGGCCATTACCCTACCAACTACCTAATCCAACGCAGGCTTCTCCCAAAGCGCCCGAAGGCTTTAATCCGAAGACCATATGCGGCATTAGCTACCCTTTCGGGCAGTTATTCCTCACTTTGGGGCAAATTCCTACGCGTTACTCAGCCGTCCGCCGCTCGCCGACATTTTACACAAAATTCTTGAATAGATCTTCTATATTACCCAGAAGCTTCCAGAATTCAGTGTAAAACTCGCTGCCGCTCGACTTGCATGTGTTAGGCACGCCGCCAGCATTCATCCTGAGCCAGGATCAAACTCTCCGTTAAAATCTACTTTGTATCAAAGTATTAAGGCTCTACAAAAATATAAACTGACGATGATATTGCACAATCAAATTGTTAAAGTTCATCTTAAGTCAGACTGAAGTATGATTTACCTCGCTTTACAGATTGTAAATCGTTGCTTAACTCGCACTCCAGCAACCAGACTTGTTACTAATCTTACAGTATATAATTGCCTAGGTCAATAGATTTTTACAATTATTTTGTTGCGAAAAATACAACGACAGCTACAACCATACCAATAGCCGCCCCAGCCGCCACTTCTACAGGGGTGTGACCATGAGCAACGCGAAGTTTTTTCAACTTGCTACCCTGCTCCAAAATTAACTTATTAAGCGTTTCACCCTGCATTCCGGACGAATAACGGACCATCATAGCATCATACATCACTATAATAGCCAGCCAAGTAGCTAGTCCAAATACAGAACTATCCCAGCCGTCTTGTAGCCCCAGAAATACCGCCAACGACACGACAATCGCACTATGAGCGCTTGGCATACCTCCAGATAGAAGTATTTTTGGGTTCGTATCACCACTGAATACTCGACGATTACGCCCCATGAGATGAAACACTTGCTTCAACCCTTGGGATATCGCCCATGCGATTACTGGGACTATCAAGACTTTCATTTATTAATTACCCTCATCCTGCGGACGATCCGCCATCAAACCGATCGACGAAACAGCATCGCCGTCAGATAGACGCATAATCGTCACACCCTGAGTTGTCCTTCCGAGTAGCTTAATATCACTCAAGCCCAGGCGGATAGTCTGACCATTCTGAGAAACTAGCAACGCCTCTGTTATTTCTGGATCAATCGTCTGCACAGAGATAATCGGACCAGTTTTTACAGTTACAACTGCAGCTTTTATACCGACTCCGCCACGTTTATGACTTGGGAAATTCGACACCTTCGTGCGTTTACCGAAGCCTTTTTCACTAACCACCAGCAAGGTTTGGTCGTCACCCGTAACGATATCCATACCAACAACAGAGTCATTTGGACGCAATCTTACGCCGCGAACGCCACGAGCCGACCTGCCCATTGGGCGCGTATCTTTCTCGTTAAAGCGAATAGCTTGTCCTGCAGATGTAGAGATAATCACGTCATTTTCGCCAGTCGTCCTCTTTATCCAGCGCAGTTCATCGCCTTCGTCCAATTTAATAGCAATCAATCCATTCGTGCGGACATTGGCGTAATCTTTCACAGGAGTCTTCTTAACCGTACCCTTCTTTGTCGCCATGAACAGATAGCCCTCTTCGTTAGCGTCCTTTTCGTGCTTGATAATTGCCGTTATCTTCTCTTCTGGCTGAAGTTGTAATAAGTTAACCGCAGCAACACCTTTCGCACTTAGGCTGGCAGCTGGCACTTCGTAAGCCTTCAATCGGAAGATCCTACCCATATTAGTGAAGAATAGCAAATAATCATGCGAGCTCGCCTGAACGACTTGATCAATGACATCTTCCTCCTTGGTCGTCATTCCACGCTTGCCTTTACCACCACGATTTTGCCTACGATAATCACTTACTAAGGTTCGCTTAATGTAATTTTCGCTTGTAAGCAGAATTACCGACTCTTCCTCTGGAATCAATTCCTCGTCAGAGAACTTTCCTAATTCGTGATTAATGATCTTACTGCGTCGCTCATCGCCATACTTTTCTTTCATAGCAAGCAATTCTTCCTTAACAACACGCAAAATCTCGTTCTCGTCAGCCAGAATTGCTTCCAATTTCTTGATCAGTTCATGGAGTTGTTTCAATTCTTCTTCAATCTTGTCGCGTTCCAACCCCTGCAATCGTCGTAGTTGCATCGCCAAAATTGCGGCCGCCTGAATTTCCGACAGGCCAAATCGCTCCATCAAACGCTTGTCGGCGTCGTCATAACTTTCACGAATCGTCTTAATCACCTCGTCGATATGATCAAGCGCAATTTTCAGACCTTCCAATATATGAGCTCGTTCCTTAGCTTTGCGAAGTTCAAACTCAGTTCTACGACGAATAACGCCTTGACGATGCTTAATGAATTCCGCCAAAATCTCTTTCAAGCCCATGACCTTAGGCTGAATACCATTGACCAAAGCCAGGACATTATAATGAAATGACGTCTGCAGTCCAGTTAATTTATACAATTGGTTAAGAATCTTCTTTGGATAAGCATCTTTCTTCAGTTCAACAACAACTCGAACCTTACCGCGAGCACTTTCATCTCGCGCATCGGCAATGTGTGTTATTTTTTTAGCAAGGACAAGTTCTCGAACCTTATCAACAAAGCCTTCCTTGCTCATACCATACGGAACTTCGGTAATTATAATACTGTAGCGACCATTTTTACGCTCTTCAATCGACGCAACCGCACGAATCGTAACTGAGCCACGTCCAGTTTCATATGCTTGACGCATTGGTGCACCACCATAAACTTCCGCACCTGTCGGAAAATCAGGACCCTTAATGTGCGTCAATAATTCGTCTAGTGTAATTTCAGGATTATCTATTTGAGCGACTGTAGCGTCAACCACCTCACTAAGGTTGTGCGGTGGAATATTCGTCGCCATACCAACTGCAATACCCATCTGACCGTTCAGCAGGATATTCGGAACGGCCGACGGCAAAACCACCGGCTCTTTCTCTGTTCCGTCGAAGTTATCACGAAAATCAACGGTTTCTTTGTCGATGTCAGACAGCAACTCGCCACCAATTTTATCCATTCGCGCCTCAGTATAACGAGAAGCCGCTGGCTCATCACCGTCCATAGAACCGAAGTTACCCTGACCTTCAACTAGCGTATATCGCATCTTCCAAGGTTGAGCCAAGTTCACCATAGCATCATAAATCGATGAGTCACCGTGCGGGTGGTAGTTACCCATCACTTCACCGACGATCTTCGCCGACTTCACCGTAGCGTGAGGAGCGCGCCAACCATTCTTATTCATCGCATACAAAATACGACGATTAACAGGCTTCAATCCGTCACGAACATCCGGCAAAGCACGGTCAATAATAACTGACATGGAGTATTTAAGGAAGGAGTCTTCCATAACGCGCTCAACTGTCGACTTTTCAATACCGCGAACTTCTGGCTCTTCGTTCAGAATTTCTGGTTCTACTATATTTTTATTGTCATTGTCCGCCATATCTCCTCCTTAAAAGTCCAAATCTTCCACATTAACCTTAGCGGCATTTGTTTGAATAAAATTTTTCCTCAATTCTACACTATCACCCATAAGCTTCGTAAATATTGCGTCTGCCCGTTCTGCATCTTCAATATTAACCTTCACCAATGTTCGATTTTCCGGATTCATAGTCGTTTCCCATAATTGGGCGGCATCCATCTCACCAAGACCCTTAAATCGTTGCTGTGCCGTGTAGCCTGCCTGCTTAAATTTCTCAGCATTTTCATCAATCTTTACACCAGCAGCCTTGCGCTCATTGATCTTTTCGTTCAATTTTTGCTCGAGGGCTACTTCATCATAGACGTAATCTATCTTACGATTGCTGCCAGTTCCTCTACTCAGCCCGAACAGAGGCGGCTTCGCCAAATATACATGACCCGCTTCAATCACTTCAGACATATATCGGAAGAAGAATGTCATCAAAAGCGTAGAAATGTGCGCACCGTCAACATCGGCATCTGTCATAAATATAATCTTGTCGTAACGAATGCCACTGATATCAAATTGGTCGCCAATTCCAACGCCCATAGCCTTAATCAACGAAACAATTTCAGCATTAGCAAACATCTTATCGAACCTTGCGCGCTCCGTATTCAACACCTTACCACGAAGAGGAAGAACGGCCTGAATAGTCGAATCGCGGCCATCCTTAGCTGAACCCGCAGCCGAATTACCCTCGACAATAAATAATTCACAATCTTTTCGGTTACGAGATGAGCAATCCGTCAATTTAGATGGCAAGTTTAAGCCTTCAAATGCTCCCTTACGGATAACATTGTCGCGCGCAGCCCTTGCCGCCTTACGAGCTCGTGCCGCCAATGTAGCCTTGCCGACAACCTTCTTCGCTGTAGCTGGATTTTCCTCCAAGTAATACGCAAAATATTCGCTCATCACCTGATCAACATAGCGGCGCATCTCTGGATTACCAAGTTTATTCTTAGTCTGACCTTCAAACTGAGGATCTGGCAACTTCACCAAAATAACTGCCGTCAAACCTTCGCGAATGTCATCACCAGTCAGATTATCTTCTTTTTCTTTCAGTAAGCTATTCTTGCGAGCATAATCATTAATTACACGCGTGAGAGCTGTTCGAAAACCAACCAAATGAGTACCACCATCAGGAGTTAAGACGTTATTGGCAAATGGCTTTACCACTTCAGCGTAAGTGTCGTTATACTGAACCGCAATTTCCACCATACAATCTTCAACCTGCTTCTCAACGTAAAATATATCGTCCGATAAAACATCTTTACCAATATTCAGGTTTTTTACATAGCTCTGAATACCGCCCTCAAAGTAGAAAGCTTTTCGTTCGCCAGTTCGCTCATCAATAACCGACGTGTGAATGCCTTTTGTAAGGTACGCCTGATGACGAAGATAATTAACAACCCATTTATAGTCAAAATTAACTGTTTCCTTAAAGATGGTTGGATCTGGATAAAATGTAATTGTCGTTCCAGAATCATTAGACTTTCCGACTACTTCTAATTCTGTCTGAGGCACGCCTGTTGCGTATTCTTGGCGATAGATTTTACCGTTCTTCCTAACTTCAGCAATCATTCGCGTAGACAATGCATTCACAACACTCGAGCCAACACCGTGAAGTCCAGACGAGACCTTATAGCCACCGCCACCAAACTTACCACCGGCGTGTAAGATTGTTAATACCGTCTCCAATGTACTCTTACCTGTCTTTGGATGCTTGTCGACAGGAATACCACGACCGTCATCAGATACTCGAACACCACCATCCTTTAACAAAGTTACTTCGACCTTTGTAGCATAACCAGCGATTGCCTCGTCAATTGAGTTATCGGCGATTTCCTTAATCAAGTGATGTACGCCCTCATACCCCGTACTACCAATGTACATTCCTGGACGCTTACGAACCGGCTCAAGACCCTCTAGGACCTGGATTTGTGAGCCATCATAAGATTGTTCATTTGTTTGTTTAGCCATATCTCCCTCACTATTATCTGAATTATCAGCTCTTTTCAACAACTTTATTATACATCAAAATAGATATATTCTCAAACTATTTACTTTTTCAGCATGCTTATGCTAAAGTTAGATTAAAGTTATATAACAACAAAAATAAAAGAGGTCAAAATGTTCAAAAAAATTATCTCGCGCCTACCATACAGCCCTTCAATGATCCACAGTTTGGGCTTTTACGCGAAACGCTTACGCAAAGAAGAAGCTACTCGAAAGATCGGACTTATCTTAACTGCCCTAGCACTTATTGTGCAATCTTTCACTGTTTTTTCACCGCCAGAATCAGCCAATGCGGCAGATTCCAGCGACCTAATTTACGGCGGAATTTCTAGCGGTCAGCAACTGATGGCTCATTATGACGCGAACACAAATAATATTCGCGACCTCTATAATCATCTTGGCATTAGTCGTGCCAACTTGGTAGCTGCTACAGGAAACCTCCAAACCTTAAATAGTAACATGGGGACCTACTCGTGGGGACTCACTCCTCACTTTGGTGCAGCAAGAGGCGAAGGATCTTACGTAGTTCGCACGTCACAAGGTGGCGCCCGCACTTTCTATTATCGACCTCACAACCTCTGGGGTAGCTTCTCATATAGAGCATTCGTTGGATATTCAGCCGGAACCGGATGGTTTGCAATTATGCTCAACTGCGGTAACTTAATCCTTAAAATCGCACCACCAAGTCATCAATGCCCAACAGGACAAGTTGGCACATACCCATATTGTTCTACTCCACCTAAGCCAGTAGCTACCTGTAATGCTCTAGACGTAAAAAAGAACGGAGATACATACCAATTTACCGCTAATGCCAGCGTGGCCAACGGTGCTACGATTCAAAAATATACCTATAGCGTATACAGGGGAAATACTTTAGTAAAAACTATTAATAGCAATAATAGAATAGCTACCTATACAGAAAAAACACCAGGATCATACAAAGTAGTCTTAACTGTACATAGCTCATTAGGAGATAGGACCTCAGACGCCTGCGTAAAGACATTTACTATACCAGAGCCAGCAAGATGTCCTCAAAACCCTGAATTGTTAAAGGACAATCCTCAATGTCAACCATGTCCAGGCGACTCTACAGTATGGATTAACGATAGTCGATGTTCTGCTTCATTCGTGCAGACAAAAACCGCAGTTAATCTTACCCAGAATAACGCCGACGCAACAACTACGGTTGCGAAATCTGGAGATCGAATTACCTACACCCTTTCAGTAAAAAACAAAGGTCTTAAAGAGGAAGAATTTACATTCAAAGATCAAGTCAGCGATTTATTGGAATATGCAGACATATTCGACGCTGGCGGCGGAACATTAACAGACGATAAAGGCGCTAGCGCAGGCAGCAGCAACGCAAAAGTTCTAGTATGGAGCCCTATCAAGATCAAGCCAGGAGAAACCCAGAAACGCAGCTTTACTATCCAAATAAAGAACAACATCCCGGCAATGGCTAGCGGTAACAGTAATCAATTGTCTTATGACTGTAGGATTGATAACACATTTGGCAATACTGTCAGCACAAAAATCGACTGCCCTGCACCGAAAGTTATTGAACAAACCACTTCTCAACTGCCAAAAACTGGCGCCAGCGAGAATATGATGTTCGCAGGAATTATTGCAGCCGTGGTCGTATACTTCTACGCTAGATCACGTCAATTAAATAAAGAAGTTAGAATCATTCGGCGAGACATGTCCGCAGGAACTTTATAGGAGGTGAAAAATGAGTGAAAAATTAAAATCTACCGTAGAGAATGCTGTCGACACCAGAGAATTAGCAGATTTAAGCAAAGAAAAAGCTGCTGAAATCGAAAGATCCCTAGAAAAGGCGGCTGAAAAAGAAAAATCAAATGCCGAAAATGAAAATAGCATTAAACATGAGGCTATAGAAATTGCCGCCCGCCAAGAAAAGCGGCAAGAACAGAAAGAATCTAAAGAGATAAAAGAAGATAAGCCTCTTACAAAAAAAGATATTGAAGCTTCGTATAAGAAAACTTTGGAAAATGTACAAGACCAACTATCAGCTCCGTCCAGGGCTTTCAGCAAGGTTATTCATAATCCAGTCGTCGAAAAGACTAGTGATGCAATTGGCAATACTGTTGCCCGCCCTAACTTAATCATCTCTGGCGCCTTAGGCGCAATAGCTTCTGTTGTCGTGTATTTTATCGCCAAACGATACGGATATCTATTATCAGGATCAGAAACTATTATCCTGTTTGTAGCCGGCTGGTCTATCGGCGCTGTTATTGAATACGCTCGAGTAGGGTTTATCAACAACAGGAAAAATAGCTAGATAGATATTGAATCTTATCTCAAGCTAATCATCACTTCACTATCGTCATCATCACCATTGCGTAAATCGAGCCGATTCTTAACTACAGGTTGGCTCGGTTTTACATTTACAGAAGAAACAGGATTGCTGTCTGTAGTCATAGACATATTTGGCTTATTAGCGACAGCACTATCTATCGCAGAAGGTTGACTTTGCTGTTTATTGCCAAGGTTATAAGCTGTAGCATTTACGCTATTTATATTAGAAGGCGCATTATCAACCGCCCCTGGGCGACCTTGCGGATTCTGTATTTGCGAGGAAGTCTGTGGGGCTTGCGAATTTACTGGTCTTACGGTTGAGTTAGAAGCGGGCTTTCCTCCTAATTGTTGTCTCTTCGCTAGCCATTCATCCAAGAACGACGACCCGCCACCCGATGGTTTCTGGCTAGTAGAAGACGCTAACTGAGAAGGGCCTGTCTTTGGTTGTACACTACCTCTAATCCTATCAAATATCTCTTTCTCAACAACAGCTCGCGGCCTTCCGTATTTAGCAGCAGATAGCCTTACTAGCGCATCTCTAAGCTGACTATTAACCTGCCCCATCGGAGGAACCAAATTCATACTAAATGGCGCAGACGGAACATTATTAATCATCACAGATGTTATAGATTGGAAGTTTGGCAATTTTACCAAATCATCAACATCGAAAGTTGGTTGAAATTTCTTAACCATCAATTCGGCATCCGTTACACCAATACGCCCAGAGATAACTGTACCAACGTTACCAATAATGGCTTCTCGTATCTTATCTGTTAACTGAGTCATAAACTGGTTACCCATAATAAGACTCAATTTATACTTACGAGCCTCAGACAAAATAGATTCAAAGCTGTCAGTGGCGAAGTTCTGAAACTCGTCAACATACAATGAGAAATCAACTCGCTGATCCTCTGGAATATCCGCTCGAGACATCGCTGCTGCCTGGAACTTCATCACAAAAATAATACCCAAAAGCTTCGAATTAAGTTCACCCATCTTACCTTTCGACAAGTTAACCAGCAAAATCTTATTATTATCCATAATTTCACGCAAATTAAATCCAGATTTGGTCTGACCAATGATATTGCGCATTGCATCATTGGAAATAAATGGACCAAACTTTGATACAACCCATGAAATAACCTCACCCGCCTCATTTGACCTCTGTGACGCAGGAAATTCCTTTGTCCAGAAATCAATAACTTGCTGATCTTTTACATATTTAAGCTTGCTTTTCACAAATTCAGGATCAATAAGACATTTCGGCACGTCAATAAACGTTCCGCCAGCAGGATCCGACATCAGCAGCAAGGCGCAGTTTCTAAAAATATGCTCCAAACGAGGACCAACAATTCCCGTATGGCCTGGGTCGTAAAGGCCATACAGCATATTAATTGCTTCTTGAACCAAAAAGTCTTTTTGATCTGGAGTGTCGAACTCAAACATATTCAGACCAATTGGATTGGTCATGTCGGCAGGATTAAAGTAGATAATATCCTCAACGCGCTCTTTTGGAACCTTACCCAATAAAGATTCAACCAAATCACCGTGCGGATCAATAAAGGCGAATCCCCGACCATCCATCATATCCTGATAAGCCATATTTTCCTGCAAGACGGACTTACCGACACCTGTTTGACCAATAATATATACGTGGCGGCGACGGTCTTTTGTGCCGATTCGAATAGGTTTTTTGACTCCTCGAAATTCGTTATATCCAATCAGTAAACCCTCATCCAAAACGTCTGTTGGTCCATCAACCTGCTTGGACATCTGTCGCTTAACTTGTGAAGTCGGGATCGCGTTAGCTCCAGGCAAATGGAATAACGTTGCCATTTCTACACTGTTGAGAATATTACTACGAGTTTCCTGAGGGAAGAACCTCATAATATATGCTGTTGTCATTTCCTCAACATTCCTAGTTAAAGAGAACTTAAACCCATTATTGCGCGGTGAGTCAAACAACGAGAAGGCTGCTATTATATTTTTTAACAACACTTGAGAGCGCGCCGCAGTATTTGACGAAATTACAACACGTACTAAGACTTCATATGCAGGATAGCGAGCTTTTTCGCTGATAGCATCCACTTCCGCCTGCTCTAAAGATGTCAGCTGCTTGTCCTCGGAATTAGAGACTCCGTCTTTTTCATTATTTTCTGGTGGTTTCCACAGAGCCTCCATAATATCCATAGGAGCAACACCACCGAAACCCTTCTTCTTGCCCTTATTCTTCTTCATACCGTCAATATGAGACTCTGAAGCCTTAGACCAACCGTCATACGCCGGACGCAGTAAAAATTGTACACCTATTCCATCTTCTTTAGATGCCGAAGACAAAGCATTTAATAACGCCCTGGAAGCATCTCTTTTCGACTCCTGATAAGTCGATATTGGATAAACAAAGGATTTTTTCAGGGTGAATTCGCCACCGATGGTTCCGCTCATCTTGCCAACCTTGCTGAATATATTAGTATCAGATACCTCTTCTAGCCGAGCAGAAGGATATGCTGCCGCTACAGCTTGACGAATAACATCAACTAACACTAGCGGAACAACAGCATAATAATGAACTAACCCACCATGTGCAACAATCTCAAACGATATATGACGTTGGCCGTAGACTTTACTTTTGAATCCTTTAGTTGCCGTACTTGAAATAATATTGTACATCACCTGAGCTTGTGACAGCACCTCTTCGGTTAAATCTCGTTCATCCCGATTTGAGCTATTAACGTCCTCACTTGTCGGAGGCAAATGTATAAGCAACGGCACCATCTTCAAGCCTCGTTCATAATTTTTGGCCTCTCTCAGCATATTACGATACAACACAAAAGCTACCGCAGCACCAGCGGCTATAATAACAATCGCGATAAAACTAACTATCAAAGGACCCGCACCCATACAAAACCCTACTTACTACCGTCGTCATTTTGACCTAAAGTCTTATTATATCGTTTTTTTAAATAATCAGCCTGCAGCTGTGCAATAACTCTATTCCTCTCATATGGATTATCTTTTGTTAAAGCTATAATCTTTTTAACTTTATCCACCCATTCTCTTTCTATCAAGTCTTCATCCGCTGCCACCAGAGGAGTATCATCAACTACTACCCCTGACCGCTTCGCACTTTGATCGTCGTTTTGAGATTGAGATAAAGGAACTGTTGTAGTATTATCAACAGGCAAAGCCACGGGGATATTGTTATATTGCTCAACCCTAGCACCAAGTGACTGCTCGGACTCTCTTCCGATTTCAGGATTTAATGATGTATTTTCTACATTATACTCACCGCCACCTATATTTTGTGGCTGCACCTCAGGGGTCCTATTAACTTGTGGCAGTTCGGGATTCATAAATATATTGTACCACGTAACTACTTAAAATACACGACTACATTCAGGACGGAATTAGTATCTTTTATGTATAAAAAAACACGCCAGCAGCTCAAACACACCAAGTAATAATATCTCAAAAATCCCAACATCTCCCATCGATTGCATACCCACATAAATAACTGGAGCAAGAGAGATTACAGTAGAATAATAATACGTCTTATACTTAGATTCATTGCGACTATTCTTGAAATTAAAAAATTTCGCAGCTATTCGCTCCGATGTTAAAAATACTACATAAGTTAGACATATAAATAGTACATACAAACATACAAAAAACGCTAAAATCCCAAACGGACCAGCAGAACTCGGGTTTGTTGCATTCAAAATAACCGCAGTCAAAATCAATGCAACCAACGCTATAAAACTAATTATCTTCATCCCCATACTCACATCATACTATACACAAGAAGCCTGAGCGATAATACTATAGCATATAGACACAAACCATCCGCCGATAAAAAATAACTATTAGGCGCGGGTGCTACTTGCCTATTACCGCTCGAGGCGATTTGACCGCTCCTTAATTAAGGAGCATTCCTTGCAGTGTTCCTCTGCATACATCCAGGACTCTCACCGCTAGTTCTTTAACGAGGATTAACTGGATGTATGCGGTACTAACCGCGCGCTCAACGCTTTTATAAGGCGGAGCATTGGCTGCGTCATTATAAAAATCATGCAGCCAACTGTCCGTCAATTTATACGCAAAATGTAGCTTTATATAAATTTTATTGTTAATGTATTTTTGCTTTTTTATTTTTCTAAAAGCTTAACCTTATGCTAGCATAGCCCTATTTAGATGTCAACCATTACTCGTCCAAAAAATATTGTAATTTTCACCTATTTTTTAATGTTGTTAAAATTATCATCTGTTAATTATTCTCCTATCGCTTTATGGTCATATGTGTATTTTACAACAAACTTACCATTTTGAGTATTAGCCAGCACAGATTCTGCTGTCATTTGATAAAGATACCCTCGACTTAGTGACCGCCCAATTGCACGACTAACCTATGATTATCTGTCATCCAAACATTGCCACAAAAATAGGTTCGTACAGTCAATATCAGACCGAAGTCTAACACTCAAATCCGCGATAAAATAATAGTCTCTATTCCCTACTTTATAAAACTCCGTTAACTTTCATTGTCACACTACAGCAAACTTAACAAAATTATTTTTTATATTATTATAAGAACATCCAAGCATCAGTATGTATATTAAATCTTATACATCAAAATGTTATACAACAGTTTTAATTAAAATTACAAAACGAAAGTATAAAGTTTATTTATAATACACAAAGCCACCCTTTACACTTCAATAAAAGAGCCCTAGAAGATGTGCGATAATTTAATTTGTCGCACACATAAAAGACATAAAAAGCAATCAAACAAACACCAGTCTCTGGTATATAACTTCATAGTGAAAGCCATTAGAAAAAATAGTTGCGAAAATTAGAAAGAAGATTATAAAATATGTGGTATTTTTTACTCAACTTTTTACAAAAATATTGTTGACATAAGCATTTATATAGCTTATTATAGGGGTAGCTTCTGAATAAAAAAGTTATACAGAGGCCAAAAATAAAAAGAAATTGTAAAACTCCACTTTTTTGAAAACAACCACTACTCGCAGGTGGTTGTTTTTCTATATTAAAGATAAATTCTACTCTTTAGCATAAATAAAGTCAGCGATAAGACTGACTTTTAATTTAATCTATCTGGTGGAGCTGCCGGGTACTGCCCCCGGGTCCAACTGGTATCACAGCATTCGTCTACGAGCATAGGCTTATCTAAATTTATTTAATAACGCTACTCGGATTTAAAATAAACCAAGAAAACCGAGTTCCGTTACGTAGTAAAAGTCCTATATATTCGCTACTTCCGAATATATAGCAAGCAACATAGGTATAACACCCTTAGATATTGACTGTTGCCACAATACAAGGATGATCGCTAAAAATTAGGCAGCGATTGGCGCAAAGGCCATCTTAGGAGCGAAAGCGCTCGCTACGAATGACTTTGCTTTTGCAACAAAGTTTGCATCTAAAAAATATACGTTACGCGTATCGTCGGCTCGCAGAATGTCATGATAAGGTCCAATTGTCTAAAGCTATATCAGCCCCATATATCGATTCATATTATACCCTGATCTCATTCAAAAATCTACATGCTTATGTTTTAATAGATTCATGATTAGTAGAGTTATTTCAGCTACACCTTACGGATTTAGTGGACAAATCATCGAAGTTGAGGGAGATATGTCAAAGGGGCTTCCTAGCCTACAAATTGTCGGAATGGGCAATAAGGCCATCGATGAGTCCAGAGATCGAGTACGTAGTGCAATAAAAAACTCTTCCTTAGACTTTCCAAAAGGAAAAATAATCATCAACTTAGCACCGGCAGAGTTACCAAAAGACGGATCTCACTTTGACCTCCCCATCGCCTTATCTATTTTATGTATCAGCGGCGCACTCAACCAAAGCGATATAAACGATGCGGTTTTTGCAGGTGAATTGGCACTAGACGGCAGTCTACGCCCAATACGATCAGCGATCATTACAGCCGAAGTAGCCAAAAACCAAAAAATTAAATCAATATACGTGCCAGCCCAAAATGCCGAACAGGCGGCGCTAGTGACTGGAGTTGATGTATTTCCAGTAGAAAACCTAAAATCACTCTTCTTACATCTCAAAAAAGAAAAGATCATTAAACCAATAGACAGATCATCAATAAAAAATATATCTCGCAATCATAAAAATACTCCAACCATCGACGACATCTACGGACAAGAACAAGCAAAGAGAGCTATTCAAATAGCAGTTGCCGGAAGACATAATATTTTATTGTCCGGCCCTCCAGGGTCAGGAAAAACTATGTTAGCAAAATCTTTGAAGAATCTATTACCAGCCCTATCAGAGGATGAAATAGTAGAGGTGACAAAACTTCACAGTCTTGGAGAACACACTATAATAAATAATCCCATAGTAGATAGACCGTTCAGATCACCACACCACACCGCAAGTAGAGCATCTATTATTGGCGGAGGATCAAAAGTACAGCCAGGAGAAATCAGTTTAGCTCATAGGGGTGTCTTATTTCTTGATGAGCTACTCGAATATCCACGCACTGTGCTTGAATCACTTCGTCAACCCTTAGAGGATCACGAAATTACCGTCAGTCGTGCAAATGGTAAATTCAACTTCCCTGCCAATTTCTTATTAGTGGCCACAATGAATCCTTGTCCTTGTGGATTTCTTGGAGACCCAGAAAAAACTTGCATATGCTCACAAAATCAGATTCTCAATTATCAAAAAAGATTATCAGGGCCATTACTTGATCGACTAGATCTAACAGTATCGGTTTCACGAGTTCCCCATGAAAAATTATTGAATAATAAAGTGTCGACAAAATCACAACAAGAGACATTTTTATCTGAGATACATAAAGCCTACTCTATTCAGAGAGACAGATATAAGTG
>CAUSLX010000014.1:0-14475 GCA_963532505.1 uncultured Candidatus Saccharibacteria bacterium
TATCGCGTGGCAAGAAAATTCCGCCATATTTGATGAGAAAAATCTAACAATCTTGTACGATTCCAATAAAAACATCACTCTGCCCGGCGAACACAACCGAAAGAACGCTACTTTGGCGATCGAAGCTTTGAAGAATATAGGAGTGGACGCGGAGGAGTCAGAAATATACCAAGCAATAAACTCTTTCCCCGGCTCAGGACGACGTTTTGAAAAGCTCGCCGAAAATCTATACTCTGACTATGGACATCACCCAGTTGAAATTCAAGCAACACTACAGATGGCTAAAGAGCTGTCAGACGATGTAGTTCTGGTTTATCAGCCACACCAAAATGTTCGCCAGCACGAGATAATTGATCAATACACTGATGATATTTTCCGTGATGCCAATGAAATTTACTGGCTGCCAACTTACTTAACTAGGGAAAATCCAGATTTATCAACCTTAACACCACAACAACTTGCCAAAAATATCGACAAAGAAAAAGTTCATTTTGCCGAACTAGACGATAATTTATGGCAAGAAATAACCGCGGCAAGGAACTCTGGAAAGCTCGTCCTATGTATGGGCGCTGGCACAATCGACGGATGGGTTCGCGAGCAATTAGCTAAAAATTAGCGATCAGCGATCATCGCCACTGCCGTGAATCTTCCCCCGACTCTGGCGACTGAGCAGTTTATCATTATTTCCGCGAGCCACTTCCTCTAAACTACAACCAAGCAAATGCGCTATAGAATTGACATACCAAAGCACGTCACCGAGCTCTTTTATTATTGCGTCGCGATCACTCTCTGAGATCTCGCCATTTTTATCACGTAGGATTTTCTTAAATTTCTCCATGACTTCGCCAGATTCACCACTTAATCCCAATATCTGCGCCATCAATCTGGCGTCAACATCACCATATTTATGAGAATCTTTATCTGTTAAGGTAGAAATTGCTTTAGTTGAATAATCATTAAATTGCATAATATTCCTTTCGTTTGTTAGCGCACGGCTCTTACAAAATTAATAGACTTCCCTTCGTCGATCCACCTCTGCTCGTAAGTCGTCATTATTTTATATTCGTCATTTAGCTCGGATTCATGAAGGTCAAAACTCAACTCTTTAATTTGCCATTTTTCTGCCACCAATTGCTCCAAGCTCCAACAGAAAAAATTGTGATCGTCGTGTTTGATTAATAAAGATCCGTCCGATTTTAGCAATGAAGAATACTTCTTCAAAAAATTAGGATGAGTCAAGCGGCGCCCAGCGCTATGCTTCCTCGGGAACGGATCAGGAAATGTTACCCAAATTTGCTCCAAAGAATTCTGCTCTACTAATTGGTCTATTTGATCAGCCCGCGCTCGAACAAAAAACACATTCTCTAGCCCCTTTTCTTCAGCGATTTTCGCGCCCTTCTGCAATCGATCACCTTTCACGTCAATTGCTAAAAACGTCTTTTCAGGATGTCGCAATGCAAGCTCCACGCTGAATAGTCCAGTTCCAGCACCAATTTCCAAACAATCGACTTCCCGCTTTACCCACTCATCAAACTCAAAACATAGAGGCGAATTGTGGAATAAAGCAAATTTATACTTCTTACGTTTTCTGGTAATAATAAATTGATTCGGATCGACAAAACTCATATTTTCTATTATACTAAATCAATAATGGATAAGCTTATAAAACAGTTTTTGGATTCTTCTACGTTGGGTCAATGGCTGCACGGCAACAACCTTGGCTGGTTAATTAGTGAGCGCATTATCGACACAGTCAGCATTATTATCGGCTCTGTTTTTGTTTATTTTCTGGGGAAATATTTATTATCTTGGACTATACATTATTCTATACGCTCCACCGCTAAACATCGTTCCTGGCACCGTAAAGACATAGAAAAGCGCGAAAAAACTCTCATCCAATTAACCCGCAGTTTCTGGCGAATCATAATAATTTTCTATGTCGCCGCAATTGTTGCCAATAAGCTATTTCTATTTGATTTATCGCCTCTATTCGCTAGCGCTGGCATAATCGGTGTGGCATTAGGATTTGGCGCTCAATCGCTCGTTAAGGACTTCTTGTCTGGTATTTTCATCATCGCCGAAAATCAATATCGTGTTGGCGATGTCGTTGACGTAATGGGAGCTGCTGGAACCGTCGAGAGAGTCGGCACTCGCACTACTGTTATACGAGATTCTGAGGGTAATGTTCATTATGTTCCAAATGGCACAATTCAGCACGTTATAAATAAAACTATGGGCTATAGCATGTCGCGATTCAGTATTTATATTGACCCAAGTTCTGACATTTCTGCAGTTACAGACATCATTAACGCTACTGGTCAAGAATTGGCTAAAGAAAAGGCTTGGCAAAAGAAAATTATCGATCCGCCTAAATTCGTTTCCGTTGGCGATATTACCGGACGAGGAACAGAATTGATCATTGCCGGAAAAACTCAGCCATCAGATCAGTGGTCTGTTACCTCTGAAATGCGACATCGATTGCTACAAAACTTTGATCGTGAAGGAGTTCTTCTAGCGACCCTGCCGACCCCAACCTCAATGACCAGAAGATAAAGATTAATTATTAGACAAGCCCAATTCTTTATCACTCAACACATCATTAGAAAACGCTTTGATCTTATTAACGTTCTCTACTTCTTTATCGTAAATTCCCAAAAATTCCTTCAATGTATCCTTATTTACTGTGCCTTGCGCGTCAAATTCGTGACTTTTTTCATTCGCATCCTTGCTAATTTGCTTGCGGCGAGAAGCGTATTCTGGGCGACTCAAATCCAATCGATAAGCGTCAGTCTTGTAATACATAAACATTGCAATCGATACTAGTAAAACTGAGACCGCAATAGTCAGCCCAATAAATGTAGCGAATTTATAGCTACGAAATAATTCCTTAGCCCTATTCATTAGAACCTCCAGACAGCGAATTTTTGATAACTTGCACTTCTTCTTTATATCTCACTAACAATTCATCCAATATCTTCACATTCTCAGAAAGTTTATTACGAGCCTCGCGAGCGACGGTCAATTTTTGATAATAGTCCGCCACATTATTAGAGCAATTTGCGCGCTGAAGATCAGTCATCGCAGTATCGTAATCATTGTAATTGCTATTAAACTTAAGTCTCGTCGACTCGAACTCATTAGTAATATTCACCAACTTTGAACTATCCAGCTTATTGATCGCCAATCGACCGTTTAGCCTGGCCATAAGTTTGGTAGAAATAGAATTATACCTCTGTCCAACATTTACCCTAGTTAGAGCGTCATTGGTGTGGATGTTTTTAATAGCAACCCTTACGGAACTACAGTTTCGATCAAGCGTTTTTATAATCTCAGAATCAGCCGTAGCATCAACCGACTGAGCCTCAACTGCCCGTGGCGTCACTAACAAACTAGAAGCAATCAAAAAAGACGCGAAATAGAAAGTAACTTTTTTCATCACTTATATTATCTCACGTCTTCTTGAATAGAGTCAAATATTACTTGAAACGTTTTTCGACGTTGCCCTTAACATCTTTTGCGGTTTCTACTACGGCGTCTCCAACTTTCTGAGAACCAGCTTTCAATGAGTCCACACTGTCTTTTGCTGCGGCAGTCGCTTTGCAAGCTACTTTTTCAGTGTCGGCTTTCAATTTTACAGCTTTATCCTTCAAGTCTTTCCTTGTTTCCTTGCCGCTCTTTGGTGCAGTTAAAATTCCAGCTGTAAAACCTGCTGCTACCGCTCCGATAATTGCTAAAACTTTTTTCATATATTTACTCCTTTTTTTAATTATTTTTTACGAAATAAACCTAATAGTTCACTAAAAACTTTTGTTGGTGACAACCACTCAGTCGCACTAGCTACGTTAGTTGTAATTTTACTAACGCTTTTCATGACTGTATTAAGTCTTACCAACAAGGCGATGACCACTGCCAGCAGCGTTACGATAATAACCGACAACAATCCTACGATGATTGATAATAAAACGATGGCTGTTTGGATATCTTCCACGCTTTACCTTTCTGCAAAAGTTTATATTTGTTATGTTTATTTTAGCATGCTTGTTAAATTGTTTGTATTAGATAATCTAACTATTTCACTATAGCATAAGCTTATTAAATTGTCAATAGAGATGTCCGTTAATCGTTAATAATATGATAAACTGGTATGGTTATGCGAGATTTTTTCAAACGATACATACCGGAATTTGTTTATGGCGCGGTCGACGGCACAGTAACAACATTTGCAGTTGTGGCGGCTTCAGCTGGAGCTGGAATATCCAGTTCAGTCATTCTTATATTAGGAATTGCTAATTTAATAGCCGACGGATTCTCAATGGGCTCTAGTGCATATTTGGCAGCCAGCGCTGAACACGAAGAATCTGTACGTGACAGCCAAAAACGCTCATCTCCAAAGATCATAGGCACAGTAACATTCTTAGCTTTCGTAGTGGTCGGTAGCGTACCAGTATTGCCATATTTGATTGATGTAATTGCAAACTTAAAAGCGCCAAGTGCGGCATTATTCTATGTTAGCTCGGCGCTAACTGCGGCAACGTTCTTAGCAATCGGTTTCATCAAAGGTAAAGTCAGCAAACAATCACCTTGGCAATCTGCAGGCATCACACTACTTCTTGGGGTAATTGCGGCAGGACTAGCCTACTTTGCGGGCGACATTTTGGCGGCATGGCTTGGCATTAGGATTTAGATTTTCTGCGATAAAATTTATTATTTTATCTATATTACACACAGCATTTTCACTTACCGCACCACCATTCAAATAGACGCGCCTATTAATTTCCAACATCACCGACTGTATCTTCGGATTTTCATCGTGATAAAATTCCATCGGAACTAGCGCCCCAGAATACGGATGATTTAATTCACAACTATATCCCATTTTTTCAATATATGTCTTTAATTTTGATGCGTTGTCTTTACCGAACCATTTTTCATCATAGCCGAGGCAAATATCAGGTAAATTATCCGTCCAGCCAAACAATCTTCGCACCAATTCGTCGCTATAACTATGAATATCAATAATCACACACGAGCCATATTGATCAACAATTTTTCTACTCAATGTGTTTAGTTGTTTGTGATGTAAGTCGTATGATTTGCCTAAAATTTCTTCGCGGCGAGATGATCCTATCTTGCGATATTGCGTACCGTCAGATAAATGCGTATAAGTCGCCCCCATACCCAGCTTAGCCATCGACTCAGCTTCGTCTTCACGAAACCTCTCAACGTCACAATATAGCCGGGAATATTTAGCTATAATTTTATGACTATCTATATTCTTAACGAGCTCATCAACTTTATAATCAGCGATGAAACATAATTCTCTCTCGACAATCTCTTTACCCACCGTAATATCACGCCAAAAATCAGGCGGCAAGCACAACGAGGCGTGAGGAATGTGAAGAATAATATTACGGCGCATTACCAATCAGCTCTTCTCTGTATTGATAAGCTTCATCGTATGGAAAACATGGCACACTCTCTGCAAATTCGTCAGCATTATTAAGCGACATTATTTGCCTATGCAACATAAAGTAAACAGCCGGTCTGCCGAACTTAGAATAATTCCAGTTGTGTGGCGCATATTCGTCCATAAACTGCACAGCCGCTACAGCTATAAATCCATATTTAGCATATTTATTACATAATACTTGACCCATACAGTCAAGCTTCACCCCCCCCCAGAGATATAGCCGCTGGAATCATAGTGTCCAAAGACTGTCTAACTGGATTCTGTTTAGAATTAAAAACACTAACTATATCACCATCCTTAATAGCAAACCCAGCATAGCTATTATGCATGAGTATTGTATGATTCATATTTGCATAGTCATCTATCGAGTACTCGGACAAAAAGCACTTTCTATCGTCACCTAGCATTGATCGATTTATTGCTACATAAAATTCTTCAGCGGTAGCATATCTCAACTTGTCATTCATTGTATAATATATACTACACTCACCTTAAGATTACAAACCCAATTCGCGTAGCTGAGCGGGATCAACAACTGATGGTGAATTCATCATCACATCCACGCCAGAGCCATTCTTTGGAAACGCCAGAGTCTCGCGAACGTTTTGCTCATCGGTCAATTCCATCAAAATACGATCAACGCCAAAAGCACATCCTGCGTGAGGCGGAGCGCCATATTTGAAAGCGCCCAACATAGCACCAAACTTTTCTTCAACATAAGATTCGCTGAAGCCCAGTAAACCGAACACTTTATATAACACCGCTGGATTATGGTTGCGAACGCCGCCAGAGCAAATCTCATAGCCATTCATCACCATGTCAAATTGATCAGCGACAATGGATAATTTTTCGGCGTCAGTTTCAGCAGACTCCAGAGCTTGCAAGCCACCCTTTGGCATACTGAACGGATTATGGCCAAAATCAAGTTTTTTACTTCGCTCATCCCACTCGTAAAACGGAAAATCAATAATCCAAGCAAACGCCACGACCGATGGATCTTTAAGGTTAAAGTGCGAGGCAAATTCATTGCGCAAGCGCCCCAATACCGCGTTAACAACCGAGCGAGAATCAGCGCCAAAGAACACTGCATCGCCTTCAACCGCACCAGTTTTCTGCTGGATGTCAGCCAATTCCTTCTCGCTCAAGAATTTCGCAATTGGAGATTTTGCTTCGCCGTCTTGATATGTAATGTACGCCAAACCGCCAGCGCCTTCGCTTTTAGCGATATTAGTAAAATTGTCAATTTGCTTGCGACTCAAACTTGCGCCATTTTTTACACAAATAGCCTTAATGCATTCAGCATTTTTAAATACACCAAACTCAGTCTCGGAGAACACATCCGTCAGTTCTATCAATTCCATACCAAATCGCAAATCTGGCTTATCGGAACCGTAAGTTTCCATGGCGTCACGATACGAAATTCGCGGAATTGAATTGCCATCACCAACCGCCAAATCACTCAAATCCAACAATTTTTTACCAGCAAAATCAGTTGCCAGTTGTTTCATCAAAGGCTCAACTTCAGCGCGAACTTCTTCACCATTTTCAGCAAAACTCATCTCTAAATCAAGCTGATAAAACTCGCCATACAAGCGATCTGCTCGCGGGTCTTCGTCGCGGAAACAAGCCGCCAACTGATAATAACGCGGCACACCGCCAACCATCAGCAGCTGCTTAAACTGCTGTGGAGCTTGTGGCAAAGCGTAAAACTTCCCTTCCTGCAAACGACTCGGAATCAGAAAATCGCGCGCACCCTCAGGACTTGAATTAGCCAAAATTGGCGTTTGAATTTCAATAAAATCTCGATTGTCCATATATTCATGGATTCGACGATACATTTCGGCGCGCTTTTTAAGCATATTTTGCATTTTTGGACGACGCAAATCAAGATAACGATACTTGAATCTTAGTTCTTCGCCAGCTTGATTATCCTCGGCAAATGGTTGAATTGGTAAAGTTTCAGCTCGGTTCAAAATCTCCAAATTGTCCACAACAATTTCCACATCGCCACTGGCAATATTCGGATTTTTCAGACCTTCACCACGCTCCGCAACCACGCCACAAGCACGAACTACGAACTCATCCCGTAAGCTTTCCGCCAAAGAAAAAGCATCTTTTTTATCAGGGTTAATAACTAACTGAACCAAACCCGTGTGGTCACGCAAATCAATAAAAATCAATCCGCCATGATCACGCCTGGAATGAACCCAGCCCGCAACTGTAATATTCTCACCAACTTTTTTAGAAGTTTCTGCCGCCAAAATTCTATTTTTCATATCTGTTATTATAGCATAATTTGGGCAAATTCCCAGAATTAAACATCTCGTCGAGTTTTTGTGGGCAAATTATTTTTCTGCGGATTAGCCGTAGCGGCTTTACGGAGATCTCCATAAACATCATATTCGTCAATAATTTTCTGACCTAATAGCGCTTCAATTACGTCTTCTAGGCTCAGTAAACCGACTGTTTCTCGAAACTCATTTACGACAATAAACAAGTGATGCTGCGTTTTCAAAAATGCAGCCAAGGCGTGCTGTAGAGTTTGATTTTCGTGAATATAATAGACGTCTTTACTCATGACTGTTTCCGCACGATGAGATTTTGCTTTGCGATCAATCGTCAACAAATCTTGAATCCTCAGCATACCAACAACATGATCAATGTCGCCGTCAATGACAGGAAATCTGCTATACCCTTTTTTATGAAGATCATCAAGCACTAGTGGCCCGAGGAGTTCGTTCATAGGCACCGATTCAATCATGCTTCGCGGCGTCATAATTTCCTCGACCTTCATATCGTTGAACTTCAGCCCGTTAGTAATAAGCTTTTTCTCAGAAGATGGAATCGCTCCGCTGGATTGAGCCACCATTTCCAGCAATTCTTCTTTCGATTCAATCACCCTACTATCACCAACCACTGGCGACACCGAACGGATTAGCGACAAAATTACTTGATGTCGCTCAATTGTCGTTAAAATTAGCGGTTCGTATTTTTCATAAAGTTGCTGTGAGTATTTCTGCCACAAGCCAATTCGCGCGACGGCTCCGATTTCTAGAGCTATTATAATTGACAAAAAGAGTCCAGCCGCCCAGCTGAACAAATAAACACTAATAGCACTTAAAATTACCAAACATAAAGAAGCCACGGCGCGCTGCAATGAAATAATATCTCGTAAAAATTCTCTTCGTCGCAAAAGAATTTTAGCCTTTTCATCGCCTAGTCCACTTCTCCGCCGCAGCTCAAATTGACTATGCGAAGATGTTTTCGGCTGAACTCCCAGCACTATCAACAAAACCGCCAGAGTCACCAAATATCCAAAAATTAGCACAATCGTCATAGTTTTATTGTACAGCATTCCGTGCTATACTTACTAGAGTAAATGGAGGTAAAATGAATAAGAAAAGCTGGATAATTTTCGCAATTATTGTAGTGGCAATTGTTGGCGGAATGGTTTATATTTCGACACAAAATCGACTAAATATTAGCGATATCAATAACGATCAGCTGAACACGGCTATCAGCGCAGAATCAAGAAATGGCAATATTGCGGATCATGAAATTGGTAGCAAAGACGCCAAAGTAACAATTATCGAATACGCCGACTATCAATGCCCTGGCTGTGGCACCGCTGCACCAAAAGCCGAAGCACTAGCTAAAAAATATAAAGATCACGTTCGATTAATTTTCCGTAATTTCCCAATTGCTAGCTCACACCCTAACGCGCGCGCTGCCGCTGCCGTAGCTGAAGCCGCTGGTTTACAGGGTAAATTCTGGGAGATGAATGAGCTTCTATACGCAAATCAGGACGCTTGGAAAAACGCCAACACTACAGAACGCGACAATATCTTCAAATCTTATGCTGAACAATTGAAGCTTAATATCGATCAATATAAAACCGATATTGCTAGCAACAGAGTTAAAAATAAAATTGACTTCGATATGGCTCTCGGTCGCAAACACGGCGTTGCCGCAACACCAACTTTCTACATAAATGGAAAAAACACTGAGATGGACAGCTCTGGCTCAATTGAATCATCAGTCAAGGAAGCCTTGAAAAAAGCTGGCGTTGAAGTAAAAGATTAACGCATTTTCACACAAACCAAAATCCCGCTCCGGTGCCTTGGAGCGGGATTTGTTTATAGTCGTCCCTATTCTATCGTTGGAGCGACTGCACTACTTTTTATTATTGTGCTATGTATGTTTGCCATTCGGCAGGCACCACATCCACCGCGATCTTTTTGCGCCTTGATGGCACAAATTTGATTGCTATTGGCATGTGTTTTGCACTCCTTATTATTATGTGCAGCCCCACGCGCTTCGACCTTTATCACTTAATATCAGCAATTTAATGCTTCGGCGCGAGACACGCTAACAATGTTACCAAACGTTTATTGGCGCGTCAAGCAAAAACATTTTGAAAATGCTTATTATATCTATATTAGAATAAGCGGAGTCGCTTAGCAACAAACATAACGAGTAAAATCAACAACACTGTAAAACTGGTGATAACTGGGTACGCCCAAGGCTCGCCCTGAAATGGTAACGCGATATTCATTCCATACATTCCGTAAAAAACATTTGGAATAGCCAGAAGAATTGTTATGGCAGTCAACGCCTTCATACGTTGGTTCAGCGTATTATTAGCAACCGTCGAATAAGCGTTTTGAATGCTGGAAATTGTGTGCGTGCTGGAACTGATTGCCACTAAGACTTGTCTGATGTGTAGGTCAACGTCCTCCAAGGCTTCCAGGTCTCTAGTCTTAAATAAATGGCGGCGGTTTTCCATTAGTTGTGTAATAACGCGAGATATCCCTTCCAAACTACTTCGATATTCATTGAGCGTGTCTTCAATTGCGACAAATTTAATAAAATCCGAATTCTCAACTTCATGACGACTTAGTCGCCGGCGAGCATCGCTAATTTGCTCCGTTAATAAATGCACGCGCTGTTCATATTGAGAAATAATATACGCCAAATTCGCAGCAAAAACTCCCGCTGGACGTTCGGTTGTGCTAAATAAATAATCGCTAACCTCCAGAGGTGAAAATTTAACATGAGGCGATATTGTAATATAATGACCGCCGCTAATTGCAATCAAAAACGGTGCCGTTTTGCCAGAATCAGTTTGACCAAACGGTATGCGCGTAAAAATATATTCAACGCCATCAGAAAACTCCGCTCGAGGTAATTCGTGGATATCCAGTACGTCACGGACAATATTAGCAGACAGCGACAAAGCCTTTGAAACTCGAGTAGCATCAAGACTCCCGGTCAAATTAATCCAACCGTTTTTATGCATTCGTTGAGCTTGCGTCAACTTTTCAGTCAACGATCTGCGTTCAAAATAGCCCACCATCATAAGAAAATTATAATATACACAAGCGATATTAGCAATCTGTCGAATTGCAATTAAACTTTATCGACGGCGCAGGAAATAATAGCCCACAACAACAGCTAGGACCACACTAACTGCGGTAATTCCCCAAAACATCAATGGACTATCGGCACCTGGAACCGGCACGTTCATACCATACAAACCAGCGATCATCGTCGGAATAGTCAAAGCTACGGTAATTACGGTTAGCAGGCGAATCGTCTCATTAAGACGCGTATCCATCACCGCCCTATAGCTATCGCGCACATTAGTAATCGTCCTCAACAAACTTTTACAACGCGCAATCACCTGCTCCAAATCAATCGAAATATCCTCAACATCTTCCTTATCATCAGCTTTCAGGCGCAACTTCTGAGTCGCCAGAAGTCTTTCAATCGCCCAGTTCATCGGAATTAGCGCATCAAGATAATCATTCAATTTGCGCTCATACTCCGCCAAGGTGGCAATGTCATTAACTCTCAGTGTATGAATACTGTCCGTAGCCGCTCGCATTTGGCGATTAATCGTTGCCACACGCCGCTGATATTGCGTTGAAATCGCCTCAACCATCGCCACCAAAAGCTCAACTTGTCGATCCGTCCTAATTCGCACCTTATCAATAAATGGCTGCCACAATCGCCCCAAACTATCTCTGGACAACGTCACGATATGATCTTTATTGATGCAGAATAAAATTGGTGTGGTAAAATCGTTAAAATCGTCGTCAGTGTCTGGCAATCGCGCAATCAAATAAGTCCACTCATCATCAAACTCAATACGCGGCACCTCGTGTGGGTCAAGCGCGTCACTTATCAAATCCTCATCCAAACCCAGCGTCAGCAATTGCGAAACCTCTTCGTCGCTCGGTCTTTCGCAACGCACCCACGAACCAGACTGCAAATTTTCTTGCGGGCTAATTATTGAATCACTATTTGTTGAACGAAGATATTGCAACATAATTTCATATTATAAAATAAAACATACATAAACACAAGAAGCTCCTGAGTCATTTACAGGAACTTCTTGATTTTTATTACGATTTAACTATCGTGCCTGCCGAGCCGCTAATGGCTTCAGCGGTTTTATCCAGCGAAGTAATAATCGCCGTACGTCCCGACTTTCCATTCAGGAACGACAAGGCAGCCTGAGTTTTTGGCAACATCGAACCTGCCGCAAATTGCCCATCGTCAATATGTTTTTGAAGTTCTTCTATTGAAACTTCCCCAAGAGATTGTTCATCTGGTTTGCCAAAATTAATTTTAGCAGCATCAACCGAAGTCAAAATCAGCAAAGTGTCAGCGTCCAAAAGATCTGCCAATTTTGCCGCGCCGAAGTCCTTATCAATGACCGCAGCGACGCCTTTTAATTGACCAGTTTCGTCTTGCAGAACAGGAATACCGCCGCCGCCAGTTGAAACGACCGTCACGCCAGCATGAACCAGCGCCTTAATCACATCAGCCTCAACAATCGTCTGAGGTTTTGGCGAAGGAACGACACGCCGCCAACCACGGCCAGCGTCTTCTTTTACCGTATAGCCGCGTTCGCTAGCGACAGTTTTTGCCTCGTCTTCCGAATAGAACGGACCAATTGGCTTGGTTGGATTTTGGAATGCTGGATCACTCAAGCTAACAATCGTTTGAGTTATAACGCTAACAGCGCGATTGTTCATTTGATTAACCATAAAGGCGTCATGAAAAGCCTGTTGCAGCCAAAAGCCAATCAACCCCTGACTCATAGCGCCAGAATCTTCCAGTGGCAAGCTTGGTACATCTGGCGTGTTAATCGCCTCTTCGTGCAACACAATATTACCAACCTGAGGACCATTGCCGTGAACGATTGCTACATTGTGGCCAGCCTGAATAAGCGGCAAAAGTTGTCTGACTGTTTCGTCGGCTACTCGTTGCTGCTGCTCGGACGCGGCTTCGCCCTGCCGTTGCAGGGCGTTACCACCGAGCGCTACTACAATAGTACGCTTCTTATCCATAGGCTACAGTGCTCCGAAAATTGCAATAACTGTAATGCTGATAATAGCAAATATCGCCATAATTGGAGCTGAGCGTTTTAGCCAGTCGCGATATGAAACACCAGCCAAAGCCAATCCACCCATCAACGACGCGATAGTTGGAGCCATCATGTTGATCAAGCCAGACGCTGTCGCAAATGCGGCAACCATAACTTCTTTGCTTGAGCCAACCAGGTCAGCAATTGGCGCAATAACTGGCATAGTTGCTGCCGCCAAACCTGATGACGATGGAACGATAAATGACATTGGCAAGTAGAATAGATACGCCAACACACCGACAACACCGCCACCAGCATCTTTCAGGAGAGATTCACCCCAGCTGATGATCGTGTCCTGGATTTCGCCATTAGACATCACCACAGAAACACCCGTTGCCACTGCAATAATCAAAGCAACTGGCAAGATATCTTTCACGCCGTCGATAAATGTATCAACTGGGAAAACACCCTCTTTCTTAAATTCTTTGTAGTAAATTGCGGTTATGACAATTGTTGAAATTAGGAATAGTGCAGTGATTTCATTGAAATACCAATCACCAAATGCCGCACTGTGGACTACACCAAGTACCGCGCCAATAACCGGCAGACCTGCAGCCCATTCAAACATGTCAGTGAAGAATGTGATATTCCAACTTCCCCATGGAATCAAGGAAAGAATCATTAGTACAAACGTAATAGCAAACACAGACATAACGACTTTTCGTGGACCAGTGAATTTTGGTACGTTTGTCATGTCGAGAGCAGCCGTAGCTGGCTTGTAGCGAACGTCTTCTTTATACTTGCCTGCCTTCACTTTTGCGGCATAACGCATAGTAAAGACAATCGCGGCAATCAAACAAAGTACTAAGATGATAGACATTATTGGAATAACGCTACCCAATTTCACGTCTGCGGTTTTTGCTGCAACGCCAGTAGAGAATGGGTTGATTGTCGAGCCGAGCACACCAGTACCGGCACCCAACACAATCACCATCACGCCGGTCATGGCATTATAGCCAGCAGCAATCATCATTGGTATAACTAGTGCGTAAAACGCCACAGTTTCTTCCTGCATACCGTAAGTAGTACCACCGATAGCGAATAAAATCATCAGAATCGGGATGAGCCACTTTTCCTTGCCCTTCATCTTTCGGAGCAGCGCGCCAAGAGAAGCGTCAAGCGCACCAGTTTTCATAGTGACGCCTAAGAATCCACCAAGCACCATCACGAAGACGATGACATCAAGCTTGTCCGACATACCTTTAATAGGTGCAGTGAAAACGTCCCACAAACCTTGCTGGTCGTGTTTTTTGACCTCTTCCTTTTTACCGTCTTTTTCTTCCGTGACGGTTCGCTCTTTGTCGACTACATGATACGAATTAGCTATGCGATCGCCATCTTCGTTCGTCTTATATAGTCCAGAAGGAACAACCCACGTCAATGCCGCCATAACGATGATCACGACAAACAAAATAGTAAACGCCGACGGTGATCGAAGCTTCTGCTTTGCTTTTTTAATTTTTTCTACCATTGCCTCGGAGCCTCCTTAACCTCCTTATTACGACAACAACTACAATGTCAAAGCCATCACAGCCTTGATTGTATGCATACGATTTTCCGCTTGATCAAA
>CAUSLX010000015.1:0-14331 GCA_963532505.1 uncultured Candidatus Saccharibacteria bacterium
TCTGGCGTCCAGCTTGTCTGCTCGTTCGCCTCCAACATTTCCTTTTTCTGGCTCTGAATATCCATAAACCAACTCGGATGAGCGCGGTACATCAATTTCGTGCCACATCGATGACAATGCGGATATTCGTGACGAATATATTCAATTTTCAGCGCCCGACCTTCTTCCAATAAAGTCTTCGCTATCTCTTTATTTACTTCCCAAATATTGCGACCCAGCCATCTGCCTTCTGTGTAATTTCCATCACCGTCAACTAACGATAGCACTGGAACGTCATTTTTTCGACACAATTCATAATCGTCCTCACCGTAAGCCGGCGCAATATGAACAATTCCCGTACCGTCCTCAGTTGTCACAAAATCAGCGTGAAGAATCTTATGCGCAGCCGGCCCGCGATTTTCAAACAAAGGCTCAAATCGCTTGCCCACCAATTCAGAACCTTTAATCGTCTTAACAATTGAATATTCCAGCGGCTGGTGCTTTTCGTCCGTCATAACTTTCTCAACACGGTCGCTTGCAACATAAAACTTCTTATCGCCATACGCCACCAAAGAGTAATCGACGTCTTGATTTACCGCCAAAACCATATTTGTCGGCAAAGTCCACGGCGTTGTCGTCCACGCAAGCAAATACTCATCTTCATCTTCCAGCTTAAAGTAAACGAACAAGCTCGGATCAGTGTCTATTTGATAGCTATTTTCCATAGCCACTTCACTCTTAGAAATTGGCGTCGCGTCCTTCGTGCAATAGATCAAAATCTTTTCGCCTTCATAGATTTTGCCTTCTTCGTAAAGTCGCTTAAACGCCCACCAAACAGATTCCATGTAATTGTTATCCATGGTTTTATAAGCGCCCTTAAACTCGACCCAACGACCAATTCGCTCAATCGTGTCTTCCCATTCGGTGCCAGTCCGCACCATAGCCGCTCGACATTCCTTGACATAATCCGAAACGCTAATCTTCGTGCCAATCTCTTTTTTGTTAGAAATGCCTAGCGTTTTTTCGACGTAAACCTCTGCTGGTAGTCCGTGACAATCCCAACCCCAACGACGCTCAACTCGCTGACCTTTCATCGTGTGAAATCGTCCCATCGTATCCTTCACCGTGCTAACCAACAAATGTCCGTGGTGCGGCGTTCCCGTCAAAAATGGAGGACCGTCATAAAAAACCCAAGAATTATCAGCAGGACGCTGCGCGATCGACTTGTTAAATGTGTCATCGTCTTTCCATCGCTGCACCCAATCTTTCTCATATTCTGCAGCTCGACGACGTGTTCCATGTTTGAATTTCATTATATTGCCTCCTTTATTTTTTAGATCTTCGACAATTATTTTCAATTAAAAATCACCTCTTTTGACTTCGAGAATCCGCTCAGGTGTTTTATGCGGACGGTACCATCTCGATTCCAAAAGAAGTGATTCTTTCAGCTCTTTATTTGCTATTTACGCAAGCTCACGGCAGGTTCTAATCTCGACTTCATGCCAATTTCTTCCCGCAGACTTCACGGCTGATAACCGCTCATTTCACGCCAATTCAACATACGCGAAAACGCCCTACTGCTATTGTAGCGCGTTTTCATCAAAATCCCAAGAACTTTATTTAATTTCCAGACCGCCTAAAATACACTCGCCCTTCAGGTATAGAGTCTTTTTGGCAGAATCTTTAGGTAGAGTTTTATCATCAGTTCCGCCCAAAAATCCGCGCACTTCGTTCTTAATAATCACATCATCTGGCAAAGTAATGTTAACGCCACCGCAAAATGTAAAAATTTCAATCACAGAACCGTCTTTAATCTTTGCTTGGCGCAAATCCAAATCCACACCACCAAATATCGCAACCAACGAACCGCCAGTATAATCACCTTTTACGGCGTCTTCTTCGCCCCAAAAACAAGCAATTTTCTCATTAGCAGCGCCGTCTTTATCCAACTTTTTAGAACGCTTAACGCCCTTAGGGCTAGTATTAAACATCATTGCCAAACCAGCAGCAATCAAAACTACAGGCCAGAATACCTTCCAGATACTAACGTCAACTATTCCGTAAGAATTTAAGCCAATCAGAATGCCAATCGCAACCAGTAATAATCCCCAAATCCATGACGTTTTATTTCGATAATTGAATATATTCACCAGCCCAGACAATACAAATCCTGCAGCCCAAACCGTACCCCAGAAAATATCCCAGCTAATGTTAATAACTTCGAGGTTCTTCAATAGTAAAACCCCGCCGAGCGCCACGACTACAATGCTCAAAAACGCTCTAATCAGAGAACTTTTCTTCATACATCTATTCTATCACTTTTTTTTATAAACTCAACGTTTTTTAAATTGAACAGTTTTTTTGTTCCGTTTTGATTTTATGACAATTATCACTATCAAAATAATGAACAAAAGTATTCCACCGCCAATCATCATTAACGCTGTAGTTGATGGCCAGAAGAACAATTCTTTTGACTCGGCGGTTTTGGTGATTAGCTCATTTTGGTCCTGGCTAATTCCCCACTCGCCAGCCTTCTTTTTATAGGAAATCGACAGCTCTACCTTATATTTTCCGCCCCAAAACGGCGCTAAATTGCTATCAAAATTAAACTGCCGCGTTTCATTCGCGATCATCGCATTCACGCCACCGTTTTTATAGACAACATTTCCCATCGGATCTTTCACGACCAGCTTTACGTCAACATCAGCCGACACATTGCCAGAGTTTTTTAAGGCAATTTCATACAATTGACTACTGTTAGAATTCTTAACATTAAACTTCTCAATCGTCACGTCGCGGTGAATATCGCCAGGAACGGTTATTGCCATACGGATAGCCTGACGAGTCTGGACTTGAATGCCGCCAGCATTATTTGACGCCTGATTAACCTTCCGCTGAACAACCATACATGCATTATGCTCGCCAACATCTGCTTTGTTTGGAACATTTACCGTAAAATCAACAAGCGTATTCTCATTCGCGCCAAGAGTCACCTCTTTTTTAGAGACAGAAACCCATTTGCCCGCACCAACTTTATCCTCCGACTTCTCTTTGCAAGTCATATCACCAGTCGTCGTAACCGTACCGTCAACCGAATAAACTTCAATCGTTTCTTCTTTATCAGACCCGTTTTGAACATACAATTGGTCAGATTTCGAAGCGCCACCAGAAAGATTATAGATGAAAATTGAGCTTGTCCTGGGATTATTCGGATCAGGATTTGCCGGTCGACCACCAATACCATTAGCAGACACCGACACAGGCAAAATCAGTCCTGCAATCATCGCCGCTCCAATAACCTTACCCCACAATAAATTCTTCATACCCCTCCTTAAAACCCATTATGCTTATTATATCAATGTCACACATAAAAGAATAGACACTCATCAGAATGTCTATTCTCGCTCAATAATCTAAGCCTTTTTATTAAATAGCCGTGACAGTCTGAACCATTGGGAGAGTATATGTGCCAGCTGACTGAGAAGCTGGAATAGCCTGAGTCAATCCAATGTCCGTAATATAGCCAGCCCAAACTTTATCTGCACTAGCTGAGGTTGTCATTAATCTAACTGGATTACTTCCACTAAACGCAGTCGCAGCGTTTTTTAATACGCCAGTACCCGAGCCAATTACTGGAGTGATTGTTCCCGCCGAAGGATTGACTGTTAATTGTCCAGTAGTAGCATTAGCATTATATTTATAAGTGTCAGATCCAGCAGAACGCCATTCACCAGACCCTGGCTGAAGAGCATTTAGAGTCAGAGTCCAGCCATTATTTGCGGCACCCGGATTTTCAACATAAATACGATTCTGATTATCTCCAAATGTTCCAGTTGAAGTCTGCTGCGAAAACGATACGGTTTTAGCTGCCATAGAAAATGTTGGATTATTAACCACGACATTGCTTGAATTACGAATGTCAGTACTCAAGACCCCAGGGTTAATTGTCTGGGACAACTTAGAGCTGGCGGTAGTTGCAGCATTGGCAACAGAGGAATTCGCCATATTATACAATCCCAATAGACCAACTACGCCTACACTCACAACAATTAATAATGCTAATTTCTTCATCTTTTCTCCTTACCTAATGGATTTAATTTATTATGCTAATAATTACTGTGCTTATTTTTTCATTCATCCCTCTTTTTCTGTTTTTTAACAATAAATAACATAATGAACGCCGCAACAATTACACCAATACCAGCAGTCATTATCATCCATAAATTAATTCCAGTATTAGCCAAAACCTTACTTATCTCTTTAACAATCTTCGGAATAACAATAACATCTTCAATGGCCTTTTCTACGGTCTTTTTCGGAGTAGTAAATGAAAAATCAGCAAACCTTGTCACTTCTGGAGATGTTGCATCAGCTTTCAGTTTAGTCGTAACACGACCATTATAAGTATGCTCTGGAACTGGCGGCATAAAATTGTCGCCTGGATGATTATTCTGCCAATTTGAAAAATCCAATACCCATATGTTTCCGTTAACCTTAAGCTCACTATCCTGCCCTAAAACAAAAGTCCGACCACCAAAATCAACCTTCAAATCGTGTTGACCTGTCGCGGGATTAGCTACCGTATGCACCGCATCATAAACGCCATACACCAGCAGATCTTTCCCATTTACCAAATCAAACTTAGAGAATTTTGGCGGAAAAATCGGACAAATTGACTCATTCATCTGGCTGCCAGTTTCCAGGGAATCATGAGCGCAATCAGTAATCACTTGCGACAAATTAGAATTAGCCGACGAATCTGCAAAAGCCGAATAAGGACTACTCAAAGTAGCTAGTAATGTTATGACGATGAATAATTTTTTTACTCTATTTTTCATACTCAACCTTACTGCGCTGTTACCGTTAATGTCATTGGTAGTTCATAAGTTCCTGGTTTTTGATATGCTGGAATAGTCTGGTTTAATCGAACGTTCTGTAGCAAAAATACGCACCCCAATTGACCAGTTGATCCGCCACTGCTCATCAATGTAACGCCGTTAGCCGTAGCAGTCCCTACCTTAAATTGAGAATCAACACCCTTTGATATTCCTGATGTCTGGCAAGTTGACCCGCTCAATGAACTACCCGAAGCTAAGACGGACGACGTCCCAAAATTGACAGACAGAAATCCCTGATCGCCATTAGTGCCGTTGAACATATACGATTCTGTACCGGCAGTTCGCTTCCATTTGGCGGTTGCGCCGTCAGATGCCGACAACACAACGCTCCACCCAGAGCTGGTTTGCGTATTCGTCACTTCAATTTGCTTCGAGCTTGAGTTGGACAAGAGAGCGCTGGTAGCTACGCTGCTATTACTCATAATTGAGTTGTCAAACTTTGTACCAGTATCCGTAATTGTAGCGCCAGCATTATCCCTAAAACGAATATCTAGTGACCCAGGAGCGGTCTTAAATTCTGGATACATTGTGTAGCTATCAATACTAGATCCAGGAGCGGCAGTCGTGTCAGTTGCTACGCGGACGCAATAACTTTCATTCCTATCAAGCCCTTTATCAACAAACGCCAAATCCCACACGCCCACTTCGCCAGCAGATATTTTTTGCGTATTCGTAAACGTTCCAGCCGCCCCGCTTTTTCTCACCAGACTTTGAGGTCGAGAAGCGATAGCTCCTGCCGGCAATTCTGGATCAGACGAGTTGCTACTGATATTAGTGCCGTCAGCGGGACCGCTCGCAGAATAAGCAAGTTTTGACGTTCCGGTCACGACTTGCCAATCCGAACTACTTACCGCCGAACAAGTTGCCGCGCTGCCCTTTTTTGCATATTCGACGCGCAACTTCATTGACGCAGATTCAACGGCTCCTCCTGGAGGCGCGATTAATGTAGGGCGCGTGACAGGACTGTTGCTCGACTGGCCATTTCCTACCTGCCCCTTGTTGTTATTACCCCAACAATACATCTCGCCCGTACGTAAAGCGCATAAAAAGTCTTTACCTACATACATAGAAGTTTCACCGGAACTCGCAAATGGGACATTCACTTTTACGGGAGAGGGCAAAAATCCTGTAATAGACCCGTTACCCATTTGACCCTTAGAATTATCACCCCAACAATAAATTTCGCCAGTGTTTAATACTATACACGTAAATTCGCCGCCAGCATAAATATTTTTAATAGTCTTTCCTCCAGAAAGGACATTACTACCAAAAGGAACTCTTGAAGCAGTATTTCTATAGCCCATTGCTGTAACGCCCAACTGACCCTTGTTATTTTTTCCCCAACAATACACTTCTTGACCACCAGAAATAACAGCACAGGCATGCGAATCGCCAGCAGATATTGACTCAATCTTTTTCCCATTAAGACCTTTGACTTCAGTAGGATATTGAGTTCTACCAATAGCAAGTCCTACTCCAGTCCTCCCCTTATCATTAGACCCCCAGCAGAATACTGTGCCTTCAACCGTCGAAGCGCACGTAAATTTATCTCCTGCAACAACCTGCTTAACCGATTCCGTCCCAAAGTTACTCATATTAACCGCTGTTGGCGTGTTCGAGCCTAAGAATACATCACGACCTAATTCTCCGTTTATACCTTTACCCCAACAGTACAATTTTCCCTCCGAGTTAAGCGAACAAGTATGCTCATTACCCGCAGCAATTTGAGAGACGACTGTGGTTGCGAATTCTCTAACTGGATATGGAGCATTCTTCTGAACTATACCATTATTTCCTAGTCTTCCATATGTACCCCAGCCCCAACAATAATCTTTATCGTCAGAAGCGATTACACAGGTGTGATAAAAACCGGCGGTGACTTGCTTGATAGTTTTCCCATTGAGTACGTCTTGTGTATATACAGGTACTGGGACCGTTGATGAGGTGGTTGAATTAGTACCAAGAACTCCATACTGACCATTACCCCAACAATAAACACTGTCATCCGACATAATGGCACAGTTATGCTCATACCCACTTCCGTATTCAGCTAATTTTTTAAAATATGCACTCTTATTTTGAAGACCAACCCTCAGCCTAAAATCAGCGCCGACTTTTGGTAATGTGGCAGCGGTGTTGGTATTTGCCAACGGACTGCCTGGATTAATACCATTGGACGATTCGTATAATCGATAAGAAACTTGCCCCACTTCAATCTGCTTGCCACCACTAGGAATAGTAGCACTACTTTGCTGAGGGCTCAAAAACATAAATCCTAAAGCTGCGCTAACGACAATAAAACCGCCAAGGGCAAAAAATCTCTTGGCTTTATGGTCTTTTATTATTGATAGCGATCTATTATGTTTCATTGTGGTGGTATAAATCGAACATAAATATACGTCATAAATATACCATAAGCACTTTAAATAAAGCAAGCAAATAAGCGCGCAATTAGAACAATTGGCTGCCGAATTTGGCGATTATCGCGACAATTACCGCAACAACCAACGATACTATAGTAAGCGCATCATATCCGCCACCAACAACTTTCTGCATACATCGACAAGAAATATTTTTCTGCAGAACATTGTAACGCGTCAACCCAAACATAATCATTAACATACCAAGATCCAACGTCAAACACCACGGACAAAGCACGCCAATTTCAATGTAACTCATATAAAACATCCAAATAGCAAATATCATTCCGATGACAGCACCGACTTGCGCCGCCTGCATAAACCACTTTGGAAACTTTGCTCCCGCCAACAACGCCACTGCAATTGTTACCATAACAGGCAAAGTCATCACGCCAATGAAACTGTTTGGAAATCCTAAAATAGCCGCCGACCAATGATTCGCCACCGCCGAACAGCTCAGAGCCGAGCTAAAATCGCAACTTAATACAGCGTGAGAGTTTTTTGCTAATTCTAAGGCTTCAATAGATAATACGAATGACGCCAATAACCCCAGTCCACTACCGACAAGCATTATAAACGCCGCCAAATTTTGCTTTTTCAAATCCTCGTGAAATAGCCAGTTTTTGATTTTATTAAACATAAAAACTCACTTCGCTAATTGTTGGTAGTGGCAAGCCGCGCCAAAGGTTTTGCAATTGACCGCTATCGCTCAGCGCGATAATTGTTGGATATTCCACAATGTCATACACTTCGCAAAAATTATTACCTTCTGCAGAATCAGGACTCATTTCCTCTAAAGCCTGGCCAGTTTGTCGGCTAAAATCACGCAGAAAGTCTGAAACTTGGCGCGCATAATCGCTTTCTGAACGATAAACAACAACCACTCGCATTACAATTCCCGCTCGCCCTTACTGCGTCGCTTCGCTAAAATCTCCACAAAATCGTCCAACGTCTTAAACTCATAAAAAACGCTAGCAAAACGAACATACGCTACTTCGTTGCGCTTTTCTAGCTCGTCCAAAACTTGATCGCCAATCTGTTTTGACGTAACTTCCGATTCGCCCAACGCATATAAAGAGTCTTCAACCGCCGTAATGATATTATCGACTTCCTCGTCAGACTTAAAGAATTTTCCGACCGAACGGCGCGTCGAATTCGCCAATTTCACTCGGTCAAACAGCTCACGATCACCATTTTTCTTTATCACCGCTAGATTCGGTTTTTCAACTCGCTCATACGTAGTAAATCGCTTGCCATCTGGAGTTTCTCTGCGACGTCGAATTGCGGCACCGTCAGAAACTTCGCGTGATTCAACAACGCGACTATTGCCGATATTAAACACCATTTTATCTACTCCTTGTTCTTCTTTCGTCGCCTCAGAAATGCCGGCGTATCATCCTCATCATCGTCAGCTTCAACGGTTGGATTTTCCCAAATATTAGTTTCTGGCTCAGTCGCAAAACTTTCGGCAGATTCTTCCTTATCCAACTCTAGGTCAATATTTTTAACCATTTCGTCATCAACTTCTGTTTCGGCAGGTTTCGTGTCGTCGCCTACAGTCAAGCTAACTTCCTGCTGACGGAATGTATCGCTATCAAATCCTGTCGCAATCACCGTAATAACCAGCTCGTCTTCCATTTCCGGCTTCAAAGTCGCACCAAAAATAATGTTAGCGTTCGGACTAACAGCACTAGTAATAATTTCTGCAGCTTCCTGAATTTCCGCCATACTCATATCGTAACCGCCAGTTACATTGAACAGCACACCCTTGGCGCCATCAATCGACACCTCAATTAGCGGACTTTCAATAGCTTGTTGCGCCGCCTGAACCGCTCGGTCATCACCGCTCGCTCGTCCAATTCCCATCAAAGCTGAACCGGCATTACTCATAATTGCCTTAACGTCAGCAAAGTCAAGGTTAATCAAACCATGCTCAGTAATCAGTTCAGAAATACCCTGAACACCCTGCCTTAAAACATCGTCAGCAATCTTAAATGTTTCTAGTAGCGGCGTTCGACGATCAATCGTCTGCAATAATCTATCATTTGGAATAGTAATCAAGGTATCAACCTCGCGTCCCAAGTGAGAAATCGCCCAATCCGCATTTACTCGACGCTTCTCACCTTCAAAGCTAAACGGTCGAGTTGCCACGCCAACTACCAAAATACCGAGCTCGCGCGCCACTTCTGCCACAACATAACCAGCACCAGAACCAGTTCCGCCACCAGCACCAATTGTCACAAATACCATGTCCGCACCTTCTAGTGCTTCCCTGATTTCGTCACGAGATTCATTAGCTGCGGCCTCACCAACAGTAGGGTCGGCACCAGCACCCAAACCATTAGTTGCGTCACGACCAAGATGAATTTTTATGTCAGCCTTCGAATTATGCAACGCCTGGGCGTCCGTATTCATAGCAATGAACTGAACGCCAGTTAGACCAGCGTCTTTCATTCGATTTATAGCTGAACCACCAGCGCCGCCGACACCGACGACTTTTATGCTGGCAAATGTTTGAACTTCACTTGGTTGTATTTGCGGCATATATTCCCTCTCTTAATCCTTACATAAAGTATATCATTTATTTAAATCTAGCGAAAATATTTTTAAGTAAACCGCCAGCTTTTTTAGTGACATCATTTGCGCCAACTATCGGTTTTACCTGCTGCGAAATGCCCATAGAATCGATCAACATCAGACCAACCGCAGCCGAAAATTCCGCGCCTTTCACTTCATCGCTAACTCCGCTATATCCAGCCGGAACACCCAAGCGTGCCGCCACGCTCAATTGATCTTTCGTAAACTCCACCATGCCCTTGACTTTCGCCGCACCACCAACCAGCACAACGCCACTCGGCAGCTTACCTAATCGTCCAGCTCGCTTCAGCTCTTTAGTAATTGCCTCAAAAATCTCTTCATATCGCGCCTGAACAATCTCGTCAATTTCCTCTTGGTTAAACTTATATGTCTGCTTTTCAACCTTCGTTTCGACTTCGCCCAGAGCCTCGCCGCCAAATCGAGCATGTGCCAATTTAACAACTTCCGCAATTTCCGGATCCGTCCTAAGACCAATAGCCAAATCGTTCGTTACATTCTGACCGCCCATTGGGATAACCGCCAGATGTTGCAAATCGCCCTCTTCGTAAATGGCAATTCCTGTAGTTGCCGCACCAAAATCAATCACTGCAACGCCATTTTCACGCTGACTTTCCGTAAGAACGGATTGAGCTGCCGCCAAAACTGACGGAACAACAGATACAGCCTCAACCTTAGCCATTTCCGCCGACTTCTGTAAATTAGTAATGTGTGGAACCAAACCAGACACGACATTCGCCCTAATTTCCAGACGCGCGCCAGTCATACCAATTGGATCTTTAATATTATCCTGACCATCCAGCCTATACGCGTGCGCAATAATATCTAAAATTTCTCTATTCTGTGGCACTTTTCCAGTTGTAGCCACTTCCTCCAGCCTCAATATATCATCATGAGTAACTTCATTATTAACAGTTCCAACGGTAATCATTCCGTCGGCTTTTGTACTCAATAAATGAGATCCGTTAATACTCAATGTGGCTGCGTTAATCTGATGACCGCTCATTCGCTCAGCTGGCTCCAAGGCCTTATCAATAGCCTCAGCTGGACCGCTCAAATTCGTTACAGTTCCCTTTCGCATTCCACTATTCGATGCTTCACCGACGCCAACAATTTTTGGCGCACCATTTTCTGCGTCAATATAACCAACGACACAGCGCACGTTTTTCGTGCCAATATCAATTCCTACCACATATCGAGATTGCTCCTGCATAAGCTCTATTATACAGGTTATGCCTATAATTTGGCAAGCGAATTACCTTGTTGCTGCCAAAAAATATTTCTGCTACAATATCCTCACAATGAAAAACATAAACGGTTTTACTCTTGTCGAGCTTATTATAGGCATTTGCGTTATCGGTATTCTTACGGGAATTGCCACCATATCATATTCTAAGTTCAGAGAGAACGCGTATGACGCGGCTGCAAAAGAGACATTACATCAAGTCGAAACTGCTTTTAAATCATACGTAGCCGGTGGAAATAAAGTCCCTTTAAGAAATTATAAACCGCTTGGATTCTATGATAGTCCTGGTGGAGGATATACTGATTCAGGCGTAAGAGTGTTTGACGGCGGCGGTATTGGTCGCGCTATGCATCAGGCTAATTACCTTCCAGACAACTTATTAAATACCCTAAAAAACGGTCCAACAAAGGACACTTCGCTAAAAAACAATATTGGGTACAGAGAGTGTGGCAAAAATAAAGTATTTTTCTACATTGAAGTATATAATGACGGAATCGAGCAAAAACAGATGCGCAAAAAGATGGACGATCTAAAATGCAGTGAAAAAACATATCTAGATTGGCAAGCCGAGCATGGCATAACGAGTTATGCCGGCGGATGGGGTGGCGGCGATCTTGCCGTACAACCCCGATATATAGTCGCCGAGATAGATTTCGATAACGAATCGCTAGATTCAGATTAATAATTAAAGTTTCGTCAGAATCTCAGCGCCAGTTTCGGTAATCAATACCGTATGCTCAAAATGCGCACCCAGGCTGCCGTCTTTCATACTAATTGTCCAGCCGTCGCTGTCGGTGATGATTTTCTCACCGCCCAAGCTCGCCATCGGTTCAATTGCAATTGTGTCGCCAGCGTGCAAAATCGGACCAGTTCCTCGCCTGCCGTAATTCGGAATTTCTGGCTCCATATGCATACTCAGCCCCACGCCATGACCAACTAGTTCACGGATTATGCCAAGTTTGGCCTTCTTCAACACAGCTTCCACTCCCGCTGAAATATCGCCAACTCGCGTTCCATCGCCAGTTATCGCGTCAATTCCAGCATATAAACTCTGTTCTGTTGCGTGCAATAAATGTTTCTTCGCGCCCTTAGGCTCTTCATCGACAACCATAGTAAAAGCGCTATCCGTCTTCATTCCACGATAGCCAATCACCAAATCGAAACTGACCACGTCGCCCTTTTCAAAAACATATTCGGTCGGCAAAGAATGCACCAATTGCTCGTTCGTCGATATACAAATCACTCCCGGGAACTTCACCTCGTCCGTAAGATAAGTCGCCTCTGCGCCAAAATCTTTAATTCGCTTGGCTACAAAATCATTAGCGTCCAACTCACTCATTCCAGCCGTTACGGATTTTTTCAATTCATCATAAATTGTCGCAAGCATTTTGCCGCACTCGCGCATATCTTTCATCTGTTGCGGCGTTTTTTCTCCAGTGATCAATTGGCTCATTTTACACCCTCAACAATGCCGCGGCTAACCAATTCTTTCTCAATTTCATCATGAACTTGCCCGACAGTTCCAACACCGCTCATATGTACAATTGGAACACCATTGTCATTCAAATAGTTCAGCATCGGGTAAATTTCACCTCGATAAATACTGAGTCGCTTGTCGATTGCTTCAGGCGTATCGTCAACTCGACCGCGAACCCTCAAACGCTCCAGAATTTCGTCACGCGGAACTTCCAGCACGATCACCAACTTAACGTCTTTTCCATGATGTGAACGCGACTCAATCAGCCATTTAGCCTGTTCTAATTGTCGTGGATAGCCGTCCAGAATTACGCCATTAATATCCTTAGCTTTATTAAGAGCCTTGCCCATCAAATCGTTGATAGTTTCTACTGGCACCAGTTCGCCAGATTGCATACGATGAATCAATTCGCCATCGTGAGTATCGCGCAACAACTGTCCGGCACTTAGCCAACGCCAACCATGACGCGCCGCTAAAATTTGCCCCTGCACACTCTTACCAGCACCCGCCGGCCCAAAAAATACAATCATTTTTTCCTCCTATTTTGTGAGTTTTTCTTTAACAATTTTTGCCACCAACGCGCCATCCGCAGCATTGCCGACTTTACTTTTTACCGCGCCAATAACTTGTCCCATTTTCTGAATTGAGACATCATCCATACCCGCAATAACTTCTTCTACAATCTTTGAGATTTCTGCCTCGCCAAGTTGCTCTGGCAAAAATTCTCGTAAAATTTCCGCTTCTTTTTCTTCAGGTTCCGCCAACTCCGCGCGGTCGTTCTTTCGATATAGATCCGCACTTTCGACGCGCTTTTTCACTTCTCGAGCAACGACTTTTTCAATTTCAGAATCATCCAAACCATCTTCTCGCTTGCCCAAAGAAACTTCTTCGTTTAAGATTGCTGCCTTTAGATTACGCAAAACATCACCACGAAAACGATCGCCGCTCAATAGAGCGGCTTTCATTTCACTAGTAATGCGCTCTTTTAGCGCAGACATTAACGCACCCCTAGGCGCATTTTTGCCGTTTTTTCAGCTCGTCGCTCGCGGCGAATAATAGCCTTTTTACGACGCTCGGTCTTTGAAATTGGTTTTTCAAAACGCATAACGCTCTTAGCGCGGGCCAAAACACCGCTTTGCAAAACCCTGCGGTTGAAACGACGAATGATATTTTCGTTCGCTTCCTTCTGATCTTTACGTGTTACTTGTACCATACTGCAAACATTATAACAGATAAGAAACTATTTGCCAACTAGATTTGATATAAAAAAATAACGCAACATCTACACCCCAGAAATATGCAATAATCGCCCCTCAACAGACTTCATCCCCTGCCATTCATTTACGGTCGGCTGGAACCAAGCAGACACTTCGTCGCCCACTTCACGGAAAAATTCCTCTGGCGCATTAAAAGCCAGCATCTGCAGCGCAACGTCATTTTTATCACGCAAGGTCAATTTTACGTGTTGCCCATCCGCACCCATTCTCCTCACGTTTAAAACCGTCGCTTCAGTTATTTTCAATATAGGCTCGGCATTACCATTTCCAAACGGCTCCATCTTTGCCAAGTTATCAATCAGCTCCTCATTAATTTCCGAAAAATCGTCAATCTCAACGTCAGCCCTCGGCAGTAGATACAATTCTTGATTTTTTAATTGCAGCGAATCGTAAAACTCATTCACTCGTCGTCTAAAATCGTCAATTCTCTCGGTCGCCA
>CAUSLX010000016.1:0-13066 GCA_963532505.1 uncultured Candidatus Saccharibacteria bacterium
CCACGAATTGCGTCGATGAGTTCGATAGGGAATAACATCATTGTCTTTTGGCTTGGCTCTGTGGAGATTCGCTCTAAGGTGTTCAATGTTCGCAGATTGATAGCGCCTTGAGTTTTTGCTAGGATTTCTGCAGCCTGAGCTAATGTTTCGGCTGCGGCTTTTTCGCCGTCAGCGTTGATGATATTGGCTCGGCGCTCGCGTTCTGCCTCGGCTTGTTTGGCCATGGCGCGCTTCATATCGCCAGGAAGTTCGATATTCTGAATTTTAACGTTCTCGACATCGATGCCCCATTTGTCAGTTTCGGCATCAACAATTTCCTTGATCTGCTGAGAAATCTCTTCGCGCTTGGCAAGCAAATCGTCCATATCAACATTACCGGTGACGTCGCGCAGTGCTGCTTGGGCAAATTGACTAGTCGCGTAAATATAGTTCGTGGTTTCCAGTACAGCTTTTGGCGCGTTGATGACTCGGAAATAAACCACCGCATCAACGCCGACCGTGACGTTGTCTTTGGTGATGACTTCTTGTTTTGGAACATCAATTGGAGTTGAACGAATATCGACCAACATCATTGTCTGCAATCCTGGAATGACGACTCTTAATCCTGGTTCGCGAACGCCAGTGAATCGGCCAAGTGTTAAAACCACGCCGCGCTGATATTGATTGACGATTTTAATGCCGCTTAGCACATAAAGCCCGATAAACGACAAGATTATTATTACGAATGCTTCCATTTTTCCTCCTAATATAGATCTATTGTAGCATTTTGTGTGAGGAAAGTGTAAACGGCGGATGACTTTTTGGCTTTATGGATTTCGCGATATAATGGGAGTATGAGTGATAGTAGGCAGCCGCTGGCTGAACAGATGAGACCGCAGACGCTGGACGAGGTGATAGGGCAGAGTCATTTGCTTGGTGAGGGCGAGTTATTGAGGCGGATTGTTAAGAATGGCGAGCCGGTCAGTTTGATATTGTGGGGTCCGCCGGGAACTGGGAAGACGACGTTGGCGCGAATTATTGCGCACGAGGTGAAGGCAGAGTTTATTGAATTATCGGCAGTTACAAGCGGAAAAAAAGACGTTGAACAGGTAATTGAGCACGCCCGTCAAAACTGGAATTTAGGACTTAGGACAATTCTATTCGTTGACGAAATTCATCGCTTCAACAAGGCACAACAAGATGCGTTTTTGCCGCATGTTGAGAGTGGGCTAATTACGTTAATCGGTGCGACGACCGAGAATCCGAGCTTTGAAGTCATTACGCCGCTACTGTCGCGTTCGCGGGTTCTGGTTCTTCAGCGATTGACAAAAGACGAAATCATATCCGTATTAAAAAGAGCCCTAAAAGTTCTGAAAAAGTCCAAACAAGTTTCGCCCAAAGCTCTGGACTATTTGGCGGAATTATCGGATGGCGACGCAAGGGTGGCGCTGGGTAATTTAGAATTGGCGCTGAGTTTTAACGAAAAAGTAACGCCGGAAGTGGTTAAGGCGGCGGCTCAGAAGCGACTTCCTGGCTATGATAAAAAAGGCGATTCGCATTACGACGTGATTTCCGCTTTTATCAAGTCATTGCGGGGTAGCGACGCGACGGCTGCGACGTATTATTTGGCACGAATGATTGACGCGGGCGAGGATCCGAAGTTTATTGCTCGGCGAATGGTGATTTTTGCATCGGAAGATATCGGGCTGGCGGGCAATGGCGCGCTGAGTTTGGCAATTGCAACGTTTGAGGCTGTCGAGCGCGTCGGTCTTCCGGAGGCGAAGTATAATTTATTCCATTGCGCTATTGCGTTGGCTCGTAGTCAGAAATCGCGTGAAATTACTGATTTAATGTACAGCGCTTTTGAACTGGCGCGCAAATATCCGAATTCTCCCGTGCCTTTACATCTCAGAAACGCTCCGACCAAATTGATGAAAGATTTGGGCTATAACAAGGATTACAAATGGCAAGCTGGTTTTAAGCATGACAAAGGATTTTTACCAGAGGAAATTAAGGATGTGGTATAATTGGCATATCAATATTCTTAAAAGGAGAAGTTAATATGTCAAAACAAGAACCTCAGCAGTCGCAATATGCGCCACAGCCTGATCCAAACGCACAGTACGGTCCCGCACCACAACCGCAGAATACACCGTATGAGCAGCAGCCAGTCAGCCAGCAATATTTTGCACAGCCTCAAGCAGCGCCAGTGCAATATGTCGTGATGGCGGAATCCCTGAAGGGCGTTAAGGGTTGGTTAATGTTCTTTGTGGTTTGTTTCGTTATCGGTAGCCTTGTCAATACAGCAGTGTTTTTCCAGGCAATAATGAATCTTAGCCAGCCAGAGAACGTCATTTCTTTGATATTTTCACCTGTACTGGTAGTCTTAGCTATTTGTGCAGTTGTGTTTATAACGATGCAGAAGCGTCTTGGTAAGTGGCTAGCTATTGCTACGATCGCCACGGCTGGATTGGGCAATGTTGCAAATGCGGTGGTTATATATGCATCCGGAAGGTCAGGAGTAGACGTTTCAGCATTTATTACCGGAATCGTTACAATGCTAATAGTAGAAGGATTGGTAATCTTGTACTTCTTTGCTTCTCGCCGAGTCAAAGAAACTCTTGTCAACTAATTCCTTTCTGTATATAAAAATAAACCGCTCCATTACGGGGCGGTTATTTTTGTGCTTGATGCAACTATTGTTTCGCGGCGCGTTTTCGTTCGTTTGCGTCTAGATATCGCTTGCGAAGTCGTAATGATTTTGGCGTAACTTCCAAAAGCTCGTCATCTTCAATAAAGTCGATACATTGCTCCAAGCTAAATTGCGTAAATGGTGTCAATTGCACAGTTCCATCCGACGATTTGGAACGCATGTTGGTCAAATGCTTGGCTTTACAAACGTTGATTTCGATGTCTTCTTGGCGATTGTAAATTCCGACAATCATTCCGGCGTAAACTTCTGTTCCTGGTCCGACCAATAATTCGCCGCGAGCCTCCGCCGCCTGCAAAGCGTAAGGTGTTGTTGTGCCAGCCTCAAACGCGATCAAAACTCCATTGCGAGTTTTTGGTAATTTTCCGCCAAGCGGTTGATATCCGTGAGGCAGGGAATTCATAATCACCGTACCTCTGGTGGCGGTCAATAAAATGTTGCGCAGACCAATCAGAGCTCTCGTTGGCAAAATGTAAGTCAAACGAGCAGCGCCAGAGGTGGTCGTTTCCTGAGATTTCATTTCGGCGTGTCGCGCGCCAAGCTCTTGGCTGATCGCGCCGATAAATTCGCTTCCGACTTCAATTTGCAATTCTTCAATCGGTTCTTTTTCGACGCCGTCCTCGGTAATTGTAACAACTTGCGGTCGTCCAACTTCAAACTCAAAGCCCTCGCGTCGCATGGTTTCAATCAAAACACTCAAGTGCAATTCGCCACGTCCAGAAATCGTAAAGCCAATTCCGTTTTCCTCGACTCGTAATGCGACATTGGTCTCAAGCTCTCGCTTCAATCGGTCGCCAATTTGCCTAGATGTCGTAAATTCGCCTTCGCGTCCCTTCATTGGGCTAGTGTTTGGGCCAAGGTACATGCTCAAAGTTGGAGCTTCAATGTCAATTGTTGGCAGTGCTTCAGGCTGTTCTTTGTCGGCAATCGTATCGCCAATATGCGCGTCAGCTACTCCAACCAGCGCCACAATGTCGCCAGCAAAAGCTTCGTCAAGTTCTTCACGATTCAAGCCGCGATAGCCAAAAACTTTCTCAATTCGTGCCGAGCCCGCGACTTCGCCATTTTTCATCAAACTGACTTGCAAGCCGCGCTTAACAGATCCGCGAGCAATTCGCCCAATCGCGTATTTCCCTTGGAATGTGTCGTATTGCAGGCTGGTAACAAGCAATTGAAACGCGCCATCTTCTGTCACGTCTGGCGCTGGAATATCGTTAATGATCGCGTCAAAAATTGGCGTCAAATCCGCATCTTCGTCGGTGTTTGCAGGAATTTCTTTCCATGATTTTCCGTCGCGTCCGATTGCGTAATAAATTGGATATTGCAATTGAGAATCGTCGGTTGCTAGCTCCAAAAACAGATCGCTCAACTCGTCTTCAACTTCTGAAATTCTCCTTGATGGCTTGTCAATCTTATTGATAATCACAACAGGCTTCAGTCCCAGCTCAAGTGCCTTCGCTAATACGAATTTGGTCTGAGGCATCGGGCCTTCCTGTGCGTCCACGATCAGCAGAACGCCGTCCGCCATATTCAGAGTTCGCTCAACTTCGCCAGAGAAATCGGCGTGTCCTGGCGTGTCGATAATGTTTATTTTGTAGTCGCCGTAAAAAATTGACGTTTGTTTGGCGGTGATGGTGATACCGCGTTCGTGCTCTTGATCGCCGGAATCCATAATCAATTCCTGGCTCATCTCGGCTTGGTTGTCGCGGAATGTTCGCGACTGCTTTAATAGCCCATCAACCATGGTCGTTTTGCCGTGGTCGACGTGGGCAATAATGGCAATGTTTCGAATCTTGCTAGCGTCCTTCATAAAAATATGGTCTTATATTAGCACAGACCTTCCTCTTAATATAAAATTTTACCACGATAAGGGGAAAATAAAAAGAGTGAAAGTTGTGTTTAACCATATTTATACCTAACGTGAAATGGTGGGAAATACAGGGCTCGAACCTGTGACCTCACGAATGTGAATCGTGCGCTCTAGCCAACTGAGCTAATTTCCCGTAATTACATCTATCGTTTTATTTAACGAACTCGTGATGTGAGCTAATTATAGTTCAGGTTTCAAGTCCTGACAAGTTGCGCTGAGTGTATTCTATTGATTTTTTTATACAAGTGTGGTATAAATGAAAGTAGTTTTCGTTGATGAGTTGAGATTTATTCCTTGTCCGAAAGTGAACTTTGACAGGCAATCGAACACAAGATGAGTTTTTATTTCTTTTTTAAAACCACCATAAGAGATATAAGATCTCATCTTGTGCTAAAGAATAGTACAGTCAATTATATACCTCAGTGTATGATGAGCTGTATAAGTTTAAGCTTTTCTAAAGCGTCCATACATCTCGCCATGAGATGAGAAAGGGTTGATTGATAAGTATCTGTTCTACTTACGGTTGCCTGTCAACCCCTTCTTTGAAATATGAATTTATGACATTAAAAATCACCCTAACTACGGGTGATTTTCTTATGGTGAAAAATTTCAGTTCTTGGTGCGGATGAAAGGACTTGAACCTTCACGCCGTGAGGCACATGCTCCTAAGGCATGCGTGTCTACCAATTCCACCACATCCGCATAACCCGATTATATCAAAACAAATTCTACTTATCAACTGTCCGCGCTTATGTTAAAATTGAAGTAACATACTAAGGAGGGTTGATGAATAAAGTTGCGAAATATTTGAATGAGCACCTTAGCGGCGAAGTCTCGTCGCAGGATTTTGCATTGAGTCAAGTTGAAGTTGATAACGGACTTTTGGCGCGCCGACCAGAAATGATTGTTCGTGCGGCTAATATGAACGACATCAGGAAAGTGATGCGATTTTGTTCTCAATTGGCAGAGAAAGGTCATGTTTTGCCTGTATTTGTTCGTGGTTGTGGCAATGATGAAACTGGTGCGGCGACGAACAAAGGCATTGCAATTGACGAAAAAACGTATATGAATCGTGTAATTGGTATTGATCCTCGCCAGCAACTGATTCATGCTCAAGCGGGAATTTCTCTTTCGGCGATCAACGCAACTTTGTCTACTCATAAAGGCTTGGGCTTGCCGCGAACTTCATACGTGGCAGAAGAAGGCACGATTGGTGGCGCAATTAACACGGCTCCGTCTGGAATATTATCTGGCGCACATGGTCGTTTTGCTGACGCGATTCAGCAGCTTGAAATTGTCCTAAGTAACGGCGACGTGATTCAGACTGGTCGCATATCTCGACGCGAATTGAGTAAGAAAAAAGGTTTATCGACGTTTGAGGGCGAGATTTATCGAGAGATTGACAATTTAATCTCAGATAACGCCGAACTGATTTCGCAAATGGATCCAGCTTTGCCGGATACGGTTGGCTATAGCGGGATTTCTCGAGTGAAGCAAAAAGACGGGTCGTTTGACCTGACACCGCTGTTTATTGGTAGCCAGGGAAGTCTGGGTGTGATTTGCGAAGTTATTATGAAGGCGCAATTTATTCATCCTGAATATTCAGTTGTTGCCGCATCATATAAAAAGTTGTCAGACGCACAATCAGCCGTAGAATTGGCGATGAAAAATAAGGCGTCAGCGGTGGAAATAATCGATGGGCGGTTCTTCCGCCAGGCTGCGGTTGTCGGCAAAGTGGTTGAGTGGGCGCCGAAAGAATGCTTTAAGGGTGCGGTGGTCTTGGCTATCTTTGACGACTTTTCTGACAGAGCACGTAATAAAGCCGCGAAGAAATTGACTAGAAAATTGGAATCATCAGAAGCGATTGACATAAAAACGCTACATTTAGAAGAGCAGGATTTGTTCAGTTTGCATTCTGTTTTGGCTTTGGCGGAAACTCCAAGCGAGCCGCATATGATTACGCCACGCGTTTTCTCAGGGATTTTAATGGCGCCAGAAAAGATTGATAGTTTCCTTAGCGAGTTGAAGTCGCTGGAATCTAAGTATGGCGTGGATTTGCCGGTTTTCGTTGATTTTTCAAGCGATTATATTTCTCTACATCCGACGTTTGATAGTAAAAAGGTGAGTGAACGCCAGAAGATTCTTCAATTGTTGGCGGAAATTTCTCAGATTGTTGATAAGTATGAAGGTTCTTTTGCAGGCTTTGGTGGTGACGGAAGATTGAAGGCCAACTTTATCTATAAAAATCTGCCAGATGACGAAAAACAATTATACGCAAAGGTGAAAAAAATATTTGATCCAGCTGGAATTTTTAATCCAGGAATTAAAGCGGAGGCTCAGCCGAAGGAGTTGGCGGCGGAATTAAACGCGTGGTGCAAGCTTCGTAATCAAGCTTGATACTGGGTGAAAATTGGGCTATAATTGACGCGTAGCCCATGCGGATGTGGCGGAATTGGTAGACGCGCTAGCTTCAGGTGCTAGTGTACGCAAGTACGTGAAGGTTCAAGTCCTTTCATCCGCACCAAGAACTGAATTTTTTTCACCATAAGAAAATCACCCGTAGTTAGGGTGATTTTTAATGTCATAAGTTCATATTTCAATGGATGTGTGACAAGCAGCCACAAAGAATATGACTACCATATCACACATCCCGATGGAATATTACTATTCCTGTGTGTCAGCTAGACTTTTCGGGAAACGACTGTTCGATAATCTTCCTGACGATGAAGTTTGCCACAGCCTCAATTGCGCCCTCATCGTCTAATTTGGATTCTTCTATGATCAGAACATACCCTGAAACATCGCCGACACAATCTGAATCCGATCCCAATGGAAACGTTATAACACACCCTTCAGCATCGTCGTCCTCGTCGGCAAAAGGATCGATATACTCAAGCGTGCTGATTTCGTCCTGAAACTTTTCCTTCTCGCGAGAGCTGGACTTGGTAACTTCAGAGTGGTTCTTGTCGTCGAACTCGGGTGAGCCTAGCTTTTTCATGGGCTCGTCCTTTCTTCTCGTTCTCATCCTCGCGGGTGTGCGATTGTGCATTATTCTTTAATACACGAGATGAGATCTCATTCCTCTTTCCAATTTCTTCCAGAAAAAGAAATAAAACCTCACCTTGTATTCGATTGCCTGTCAAAGTTCACTTTCGGACAAGGATTTGCTCAACTTGTCAACGAAAGCTACTTTCATTTATACCACACCTTGCGCAAAAAGTCAATAGAATATATAAAAGACAGCCTCAAATGAGACTATTCTAAAATTATTTCAAGGGATATATGACAAGCAGCCATAAAAAGAATGAATCACACTCATCATATATCCAAAACGTCAATACATATAACGAACAACTTTCAAAACCAAAAGAAATAGCCCGCCTTGAGGCTTCAGCCGAGGCCAAAGCCTCAAGGCGAGCTACTTCTTAGGCGGGCTTTAAGCCCTTTTATGTTGACGACTAAACGTCATTCGGCAGATATTTTTGTTGCTGTAAGCAACTCGAGATATCCCGAGAATGATCTGAGCTGTTAGCGTTAGCGACGTTTAACGCCTCTTCGATATCTAGTGCTAGGTTTAGTTGTTCTTCGGGGAGCAACTTCTTGTACTTCTCGGCGCTAGCCTTGGCTTCGGCAAGCTCCTTCTGAAGCTTGTTGTTCTTCTCTCGGAGCTTGTCATTATCACGCTCAAGGATCTCGAGCGCCGACTTAGATTGCTTAGACGCTAACGCGTCTAAGCACCACTCGATCAAGTAGGCATAGATAAGTGCCAACCCACTTACAATAGTTAGTGAGCTGACGAACTTCGGCAGTTCTGATGGCCAAAATACGCTAATGCAGACAGCGACCAAGAAGAGGACTGCGTTGGCTAGCACAAAAACTAGCCAGAGCTTTTCTCCGAGCCGACGCTTATTAGCGCCGCTCTTCAAAGAGTTCTCCATTGTTATCATCCTTCCGCGGATGTGTCGTTTTACATCAAAAGGGCAACTTTTGCCCTTTTGACGAGCGAAAAGCTAGTATCACTTATATCATACATAGGAAAAAATGTCAACGATTTTTGTCAACTTCTTGTCTCTTTCTCGCGACGTTTGCTAAAATAACAGAGATGGAAGATAAAAGAAACGTCATTGATAAGTTTAAGGGTCGGAGCGAATCGGAGATTATAAGTGAGCTAGATTCTAAAGACCACGGTCTGGTGATTGCGCTGGAAAATACCGAGCGAGATTTTAATATGGGGACAATTGTCAGGAGTGCTAATGCGTTTGGTGTGCGGCAGATTTATGTGATTGGGCGTAGGCAATGGAATAAGCGCGGTGCGATGATGACGGATAAATATCTGCATATTACATATCTGGCGACGACGGAAGAGTTTGTTGAGAAAATGCGAACTGAAGGTAGGGAAATTATTGCGATTGATAATATCCCAGGAAGTGTTAATATGTCGCAGACGAGTTTACCGAAGCGTGCGGTTTTGGTGTTTGGACAAGAAGGGCCGGGGATTTCTGCGGAATTAGCGAACGCCGCGGATCAGATTGTGGCGATTGAGCAATTCGGCTCGACTCGTTCTATAAACGTCGGTGCGGCAGCGACTGTGGCGATGTATTGTTGGCTGCAGCAGAATGTGCTATAATAGTATTATGATTTTACCTAAATTCCATCATTCACACGTATTGCCGAGGTAGGACTCTGATTTTTGATTGTACGCGCCGAGTTCTGCCTCGGCGTTTTTGATTGCTATAAATAAGAAATAATGACATAATGGAGCTAACATGAGCAGTTTATCTACACAAAGTTACAAAGGTTCGCGAGATTATTTTCCAGAGGAAAAGCGTCTGCAGAATTACATTTTTAATGTTTGGCACAAGACGGTTGAGAGTTTTGGCTATGAAGAATATGGCGCGCCGCTACTGGAGCCGCTAGATATTTATTTGGCGAAGTCGGGTCAGGAATTGGCGGGCGAGCAAACATACGCTTTTGAAGATCGTGGCGGTCGAATGGTGGCAATTCGTCCTGAGATGACGCCGTCGATTTCTCGAATGGTGGCGGCTAAGCGTCAGGAATTGGCGATGCCTGCGCGGCTGTATTCAATTGCTAATTTTATGCGCTATGAACGGCCGCAACGTGGGCGTGAGCGTGAGTTTTGGCAATTGAATGCGGATTTGTTTGGCGTGGACGGCGCGACGGCGGACGCGGAGATTATTGAGCTGAGTCACGCTAGCGTGATGAATTTTGGCGCCAAGCAAGAAATGTTTACGGTCAGGGTTAATAATCGCCAATTGATAAATCGTTTGATGAGCCAATTTTTGAAGCTTGATATTGTTGGTTCGACGATGATGATGAAGCTGCTTGATAGAAAAAATAAGATTCCTGCCGAGGAATTTAAGCGTCAGGCAATTGAGATTTTTGGTAGTCAAGCGTCAGAGGGTCTACCAAAGTTAGCAAAAATGATCAGCATGAAATCTGTTGATGATTTGCCGAGTGAATTGATGGAAGATGAAAGCGTCAAGCAACTTCGCGAAGTGATGAAATTGCTTAGCCAAAAAGGCATTACGAATGCAGTGTTTGATGTTACTTTGATGCGCGGACTGGACTATTACACGGGCATGGTTTTTGAGCTCTTTGACAATTCACCAGAGAATAATCGCGCATTGTTTGGTGGCGGACGATATGACGGATTAGTTGGACTATTTGGCGTTGAACCGATTGCTACGGTCGGCGTTGGTATGGGCGCAACGACAATGGAGCAATTTTTGGAAGTGCACAATTTGTTGCCTAAATTGGCATCTAAAACAGATGTGTACATAATTCCAGTGTCAAAAGAATCTATGGCTGGCGCGGACGATTTGGCGCGAAAATTGCGCAGTGAAGGCGTGCGAGCGGAGTTGGATATCACTGGTAGGAAGATTGACAAGCAGATAAAAGCGGCGCTAAAAAAGCAAATTCCGTTTGCAGTGTTTGTTGGCGAAGAGGAAATTGCCAGTGGTGCATACACGGTTCGAAACTTGGTAGAATCTGATGAGCAAAAGGTTGGTGCTGAACGAATTGTGACAATTGTCAAAGATCGTCGATACGATGGCGATGAAGATGCGTTGTTTGAGATATAGTCTGATATCTGTTATAATTAGTCTTTATGAAGACTACTGTAAAAAAACTATCAGATACTAAAGTTCAATTGACGATTTCTTTGGGTGCTAGCGAATTAGCTGACGCAGAGCAGGTTTCCTTGACGAAGTTGGCGCGCGACATCAAAGTTCCGGGCTTCCGCAAAGGAAAAGTTCCCGCAAGCATAGCCGCTAAGCATGTTGATCCGAATGCGCTTCAGGAGCAGATTTTAGAGAACGCTTTGTCGAAGGCTGTGGCTGAGGCGTTTTTGCAGGAAAAATTGCAGGCTTTGGATCGACCTAGCGTCGAAGTTAAGAAGTTTGTTCCTGGTTCTGAGTTGGAATTTACGGCTGAAGTTGAAATTATTCCGCCAGTAAAATTGGGCGATTATAAAAAATTGTCAGCAAAAAAAGAAGTGGCGAAAGTCGAAGATAAAGAAATTGACGATGTTATTGAGCGAATTCGTAAAAACTATTCTGAAAAATCAGAGGTCAAGCGTGCTGCTAAGCTCGGCGACGAGGCTGTGATTGACTTTACAGGAAAGAAAGACGGTGTAGCGTTTGAGGGAGGTTCGGCTAAGGAATATGGCTTGAAGCTTGGCGAAGGTCAATTCATTCCTGGATTTGAAGAAGGTGTGATTGGTCATAAGGCTGGCGAAGAGTTCGATTTGAAATTGAAATTCCCAGAGGATTATCACGCTGAGAATTTGGCAGGTCAAGACGTTGTATTTACTGTGAAACTTCACAAGGTTAATGAATTGAAATTGCCAGAACTAAATGATGAATTTGCTGCAAAATGCGGTCCATTTACAGAGATGAAAGAAGTAAAAGAGGACATTAAGCGCGAGCTTACCGCACAAAAAGAGCGTGAAGCTGATGAGAAATTTAAGGATGCGCTAGTTGGTGAGTTAACGGAAAAAAGTAAAGCCGCGCTGCCAGAACTTTTGGTTGAGGATCAATTGCGATCAATCGAGCGTGATTTGACTCAGAATTTGATGTATAGTGGACTGAGTTTGGATAGCTATTTGAAGACTCAGGGCTTCAAAGATAAAGAGGAATGGACGAAGAAAGAGGCTCGTCCAGCGGCTGAAAAGCGAGTTAAGGCTGGCTTGGTATTAGCAGAACTATCGAAGGAATTGAAGATTGATGCTTCTCGTGATGAGATCCAAGAACAGATTAATTTCTTTAAGCAGCAATACGGCAAAGACAAGAAGATGCTAGAGCAATTTGATAATCCAAACGTTCACCGCGATATTGCCAACCGAATGATTACAGATAAGACCGTTGCTAAATTGGTCGAATTAAACACGAAGAAATAGGGTAAATATGCCAAAATCATATCTCATTCCAACTGTCGTTGAAAAGTCGGCCGACGGCGAGCGTGCTTTTGATATCTATTCGAGATTGTTGAATGAGAGAATTATTTTCCTTGGTGAAGACGTTAACGAGCATACCGCTAACAGTGTAGTGGCGCAATTGTTGCATTTGGCATATGTTGACCCGCAAGCTGATATATCGCTATATATCAATAGTCCAGGAGGCAGCGTTTATGATGGAATGGCAATTTATGACACGATGAATTTTATTAAGCCCGATGTGGCGACGTATGGAATTGGTTTGCAGGCAAGCATGGGGGCGTTTTTGCTCAGCTCTGGTGCTAAGGGTAAGAGGTTTTGCTTGCCGCATGCCAAGGTTATGATTCATCAGCCGTCTTCTGGAACGCACGGAAAAGTGACCGACATGGAAATTGACATGAAGGAAACTTTGGAGGTTAAGGAGATGCTAGCGAAAATTATGGCGAAAAACACCGGTCAGAAATTAGCTAAGGTTAAGTCTGACATGGAACGTGACTATTGGATGACGCCAGATGAAGCTGTAAAGTACGGGTTGGTTGATAAGGTTTTAAGTAAACTATCATAGTCTTTTTGTTGTCAAAAATACCGCTGGTTTTGCTTGCGGTTATGCTCGTGTATTGACATAATTGAGAAAAGGTAAGGAGGAAGTATGAGACAATATCTAGACACGTTACAACAGGTTCGTGCCAGTGGTGTACAAAAAGGCGACCGCACCGGCACGGGAACGACGGAAGTATTTGGCGTGCAAACGCGGTATGATTTGGCGGACGGTTTTCCGGCCATGACCACTAAGAAATTATATTTCAACAGTGTGGCGCACGAGCTGCTATGGTTTCTCAAAGGCACCGGTAATATTGAATATCTGGCGCAAAACGGCGTGCACATCTGGGATGAGTGGCCGTACAAGAATTATCTAGAGAAAACCGGTCAAAGCATTCCAGAAATCAATGGCGAGGAGTGGCGCGCTGGCATGAAATTGTTTATTGGCAAAATTGCAGTCGATCACGCGTTTGCCGAGGAGTGGGGTGATTTGGGTCCAGTTTACGGCGTGCAG
>CAUSLX010000017.1:0-12989 GCA_963532505.1 uncultured Candidatus Saccharibacteria bacterium
ACATCCGTGGTTTCAAGAATCCAGATCTTCACGCGACAACCCCAAGCGAGATTACTATATTTGGCGCGACGGAAAAGATAATAGCAAGCCTAACAATTGGCGAAGTTTGTCTGGCGGCAGTTCGTGGGAATTTGACGAGAACACTGGGCAATTTTACCTGCATTCGTTCTTAAAAACACAGCCAGATCTGAATTGGGATAATCCCGCAGTGCGTGCTGAAATGAAAAACATAGTGCGATTTTGGTTTGATATGGGCGTCGATGGAATGCGCGTCGATGCAATTTGGGGAATCTCCAAAGACCCCGACTTTAAAGACGACTCTCCAAATCCTGATTTTTATGGCAATCCAGACGATTACGGAGCATTTATCCACGACCACTGTAAAATGGGACCGCATTTTCAGGAATATCTGCAAGAACTGGCGTCAGTTTGCGACGAATATGACGATAAACAGATGGTTTTTGAGTTTTATCCAGACGATAGGCTGGGTGATATTTATCATCAATACAGCCAAATCCTGACAGTCCATCCAAAAGCCTCGGCGTTTTTTATGGAATATCGCGACAACGAATGGCACGCTAAAAATATTGAGAAAAAAATTGAGAATTACCTACAATCAGCGAGCTCAACCACACCATTTTTCTGCATCGGAAATCACGATCAGCCGCGAGTCGCCTCCAGATTGGGCGAAGAACGCGCCCGCGCTCTCAGCTTCTTAAATCTCCTCACTCCAGGAATCAGTGTAGTATATTACGGCGACGAAATTGGCATGATGAATGGAGAATTGACCGCTGATGACATTCAAGATAATTTTAGCCCCGCCAATTCTGTTGTTGATAGCCGAGACTTGGAGCGCACGCCAATGCAATGGAATGATTCGCAATTTGCGGGCTTTTCAAGTGCAAAACCTTGGCTTCCTATTAATGATAATCACATGAAGATTAACGTTGATAGCGAAAAAATCACAAACAATTCCCTGCTTAATATGCACCGAAAGCTGCTAAAATTGCGCCAAACTCTCCCGATTCTTAAAAATGGCAATTTGAGCATCGCACAAAACACTGGCAACGGATTTATTCTTGGATTAAAAAGAGAGCTGGCTAATCAACGTGCTTATATTTTCATCAATTTCGCAGATGAGAAACAAAGCTTTCCCATTCCAGAAAACGCCAAGATCATTGCCTCGACTCACTCTGTCAATTTAATTACCGTAGAAAATCTCCAAATGACAATTTCAGGATATTGCGGAGTTTTACTTATTGTCCAGTAACAAAAACGTTCAACTAGAACACTATCCCCTTTTCCGTGTCGCACTCTTCTATGGGATAGAGACCTGCGCATTCAGTCGCCAACCTAGCCATTTTCTCTTTAGTTTTCTTATTGTAGGCAGCCTCAGTGAGGTCTTCCAAGTCTTGATAGTAATCATCACTGTTTTGGCTAGGTTCTATCGTATCACCCCCTAGCTCTTTGCCGCCGACACTTCTTTGCAAATCTTCATCATTTGCAATTTCTTCCTCGTAATATTTATATTTATCCGATTCGTCAGAAGTATCTTCACTCAGAATATCTGCCCCACAATTAACATGACCATCGTACAGCATTTTTCTACACTCCTCCTCTTTTTACTTTGTCTACAAACCATTATACGACACCACCAGATGCAGCGGTAGAGTTAACTTCACAACACCATCAAACAACGACGTTTTTCGTCTCGTCCAGTTAATTTACCTTTAATTATAAGCAGTCAGAATCAAATTACCGTCGACATACTCGCCTAAAAATACATCTCCATAAGACTCTAAGCCTCGTTTTTTAAGCTGACCAAGCAACCACTTTTCGTCTTTTCCGATTACTTCCAAAATATCAGATTGCAATTGACCATCCGTTATTAACGGGAATTTCGGATTTTCCTCGCCTTTGTGCGAAATAATAAGCTCGCCATCCTGTTCAACAACAGCTCTTTTCACGTCTTTCGTCGAGTAAACATTATGGGTTCGAAGCTTGAAAGAAACATCATGGGCGCTTAAACCGACCTTCTCGCAGTTTTCGATATTTATCTTTCCATTATCTATAATTATCAAAGCCTTCCCGTCAATCAGCTGTTTAGCCTTAACATTATGCTTCTTTATCCACTTCAGTGTCAACACCAGCATGCACCATATGCACAAAATCCCAACATAGTCCAAAATCTTAATATCATTATTGTAAATAACGCCGCCAATAATACCACCAAGTACGTAATTCTGAACTTGATCGCTAGCGGAAGACGGCGCTAGATTACCTTTTCCCGTGATGTTAATTATTATCGTCAGCGCAAAAAATCCGATCAATAATTTTATTGCTACTAAAATAAATTCATTCATAATTTACCTACTTTTTCCTATTAAAAACGCTCTGATATTTATCAGAACGCTCATCAAACTTACTCCAATCGTAGGAACTTGGTGAGGTGCGCCTCCCCATAACTACGACTGTCCACCACAACAGTTTTGTCTTGAACTGGCACCTCACCTATTCCTGGATGTGATAATATCATAAATCCACCCGGTTTGAGTAGTCTCATTAACTTAGAAACTGTGGAAAACTGTGGATTATGGTATGGCGGATCAGCAAAAATAATATCGAACTCCCCTGTTGAGCTCGCACTTTCTAACCAATTTATTATCGTTGTTTTTATTACAATAGATTTTTCTTCTACGCCCAAAATGCTTATGTTTTCAGCAATTACTCGCTGAGCAACTCGATCTCGTTCCACGAAAACCACCGACGCTGCGCCGCGACTTAATGCCTCTAGTCCAACAGCACCAGATCCCGCAAAAGCGTCCAAAACCCGCGCGTCGCGTATCGACTCACCCAAAGAATTGAACATAGCTGAACGTACTCGCTCGCCCATAGGATGTGTCGTTGAGCCGGACGGAGTTTTTATGAATCGCCCGCCAAATTCGCCAGAGATAATCCTAACTCTCACTTTTTTCCGCCTCGAGCTTCCAAATAGACGCCAGCCAGCCCAACATCACCGACTTTATAATAATCGGCATTAGCTCGTGATTTGTCTGCCAAGCAAGGTCTGTCGTCCAGCCGCTCTTGCTAAAATTGTCGTACATTTTCATCGATGCCACAGCGTGAACTTGGTCCAAATAATACTCACGATAGCCATGATTTTTCACTTGCAATATATCATCGTCACTTGGAATTGCGTCCTTAAAACGCGGATACGATACCACACTAGCCACGCCAGTCTCAAACGCCACGTGCGTTGTCATCACACCTTTGGCGCCCCAGAATTTCCAGTTGTTCTTAATCAGTTCAATTCCGTTATCGCCCTTCATGAGATTCTTCTTCAAAATTGAGGTTCGCGTCTCCAACCCTTCACCGCCGCGAAGTTCCGCCATAGCTTGTTCCAGAGGAAAATGATGCGCTGGAGTCAAACCGTCGGTAATAGCGTGCGCCATCCAAGCCGCCTCAAACGCCGCTCGCTCGGAATTATTTGTTCGTAGCGCTCGGGCTAAATTACCAATATGTCCGTCAATCATCTCCAAGAGCGCAGTATCATTCGGATCGTCCGGATTTATAAAATGCCACGGCTCGTCCACGGCTGGACTTTTTCGCTTGACGCCATCAGGACCATTCTTGCCCTCAAAATGAAGAATGTTTTTAATATCAGGAAAATCACACCAATCAGGAAGAATTGGTTCTATATTTCTCCTTGCGACTCGATCTATTTTTTGGTGGACGCCAATAAATCGACCAGAGCCATCCCTAATTGTTGTTCCTGCATACATATATTAATTTAAAACAGTTAATCGCTGATAGCGACTGACGGCGTGCGCCAGATGATTATATTGTAGCAAATCTTGCCCCTCTTTGACAAAGCGTTCAGCTTCGACTTGAGCGCGAGCAATTAGCGCCGTATCCGCCAGCGAGGCAATTTTCAAGTTCAAATCCCCGTGTTGCATTTTGCCGTAAATCTCACCAGGGCCGCGCAACTTCAAATCAACCTCCGCCAAATAAAATCCATCCTGCGATTTCTCAATCTCCCGAAGTCGTTGACTCGGCTTATCGTGACCGCTCATCATCAAATGACAAAAACTCTGATGTTTCCCGCGCCCAACTCGCCCGCGCAATTGATGCAATTGACTCAATCCAAAATTGTCCGCATTCTCAATCAACATCACTGTCGCATTCGGCACATTCACACCAACCTCAACCACAGTCGTACTGACTAACATATCCAGCTCACCGTCCGCAAATTTCTGCATCACTTCAGCTTTTTCTTCAGCAGGAAGCTTTCCGTGCAACAACCCAACTCGACGATGGCTGAAAACAGTCTTGGACAATTTATTATATTCCGCCTCCACTGATTTCTTATCATTGTCTGGATTATCGTCAATCAACGGACAAATAACGTAAGCTTGGCGACCTTTGGCTAGCTCATTTTCAATCGATTCGTAAAGCTTCGGAGCCGATGCTGGCGACCAAATCTTAGTCTGAATCGGCTGACGACCAGAGGGCAGTTCATCCAAAATAGAAATATCCAACTCTCCGTACAACGTCAGCGCCAAGCTGCGCGGAATTGGCGTGGCTGTCATACTTAAAAGATGTGGCATAAAATCAGACTTTTCTAACAAAGCTTGTCGTTGCTTTACGCCAAATCGATGCTGCTCGTCAATCACCGCAAATCCCAATTTATGATACGCAACCTTTTCCTGAATTAGCGCGTGTGTGCCAACCACAACATCAATGTTACCGCTAGCCAAATTGTTCAATAATTGACTGCGCGCCGCACCTTTCACGTGACCCGTCAGAAGTGCAACCGACACACCAAATGGCGACAATAACTCGTCAAGCGTTTTCGCATGTTGCTGCGCCAAAATCTCCGTCGGCGCCATAATTGCCGTCTGGAAACCAGCCTTCGCCACTTCCGCAGCCACCAATCCCGCAACGACAGTTTTTCCCGAGCCAACATCTCCTTGCAACAACCGATTCATCGGATGATCAGACTCCAAATCTTGCAGAATTTGCCACGCAGCTCGGCGCTGAGCGTTCGTCAAAGGAAACGGCAATTGATCGACAAAATTCTTCACGACCGACTTGTTAAACGGGATCTTCCAGCCTGTTAATCTGGATTGTTCTTGCTTATTAAATTGTGCCGCCAATATCATCTCGAACAACTCCTCGAACGCCAGACGCTCACGACCTCGAGAAATTTCCTCGTGAGTTTTTGGCGCGTGAAGAAATTTAACCGCTTCAGATCGACTAACCAATTTTTGGCGCCGAATAATGTTTTCCGGCAAAGTCTCGGGCAAAAAATCCATAATCGGACGAATATTTTTCATCAAATCTTGCACAGTTTTTGGGCGGATATTTTTGATCGATTTATAAACCGGCTGAATTCCAGAATTATTTTCCGCAGCAGTTTTAGCAGCTTCTTTTGCTAACTCGACGGACGGATTGTTGATTTGATAGCGATTATATTGCATACCAAATTGACCAGAAAAAATAAATTCTGCATCAGATTTTAATTGCGTTTCGCGGTACGGTTGATTGAACCAAACCGCCTTAACTTTGCCCGATTTATCAGCCAAAACCGCGGTCGTGATTCTAAGACCACGCCGAACAATACGTGTCGAAACCGACTCGCAGCGCGCCTTAACCGTAACTTTTCCCGGCTGAAGATCTGCGATATTAACCGCAGTTGAATAGTCGTCATATGCTCGCGGCAAAAAATCCAAAGCGTCAGAAATCGTTTTAAGGCCAGCCGCCGCTAAAGCCTGGGCGGTTTTCGGTCCGACGCCCTTAATTTGCTCGAGAGGAGTTGTTAGTTTCATCTACGAAACGGCGTTGATACCTTCCAGGGCGTAAGCCGTATCTTCCCAGCCTCTCACACCGATTGAATCTACGCCCATTTGCTTCACTGGAAAATCATTGCCGCCTTCTTCAATTTTGTCACCAAAGAACAGCGTTTCTTCTTTCGACCAGCCATTCAGTTCAAGCAATCTACCAATTCCATAAGCCTTATCAATTCCCGGAAGCGTGATATCGGTGCTGGTCGTACCACCAATTCGCACCTCAAGCCCAGGCAGCTTCTCCGCCACCTTGTCGCGATATATCGGACGAACATCCTTATATTTTTCAGCCCACACATATTTATCTTCAGGCGTAGCTTGCTGACCCAAAGCCGACATAGTGATCTGGCTATGTCGATCTTCAATTATTTCACCCGCAGGATTTTCGCACCAAATACCCATTTCCTTCGCAACTTCTTCCAATGCCGCAGTTATCTGAGTTTTTTGTTCATCAGACAAATCGTTAGCATACTGAATTTTCCATTCATCATCAGCGGCGTCAAATCGATAATATCGAGTTCCGCAAGTTGGCATCGCGTGGAACTTCTGAAGTAACTCTGGAGTAACATTCAATCTATCAATCACCTGCTTCTTTATCTGTTGAAACGTGCCGCCCGTAATCACGCAAACGTCATAATTCTCAAGCAATCGACTAAGAATTCCAGCCATACGATCGCTAATTGGCGACTTTGTAATTGCCAATGTGTCATCCAAATCAAAACCGATAATTTTCTTCATTATTCATCCCCTTCTATAATTAATACGAACGTGTTTTTACCCTTCTTTAATAACGACGTGTCATTGACGACTTTATTTTCGGCAAGCTTTTCGCCGTTTAGACTAATGGCTCCAGATTTTAACAATCGCTTTGCTTCGCCGTTAGAGCCAACCGCCCCAGATTCTACCAGCGCTTCAATCACATCAATTCCAGCATCAACGCAAGGAATTTCTTCAGCCAAAGCACCTAAATCATCGTCCGACAATTTCTTAAAATCACCGCCGCCAAACAAAACTTCAGTTACGCGCTCAACAGATTCGCGACGCGCGCTACCATGAACAATGTCAGTAACTTCGCGAGCCAAAACCTTCTGCGCCGAACGCGCACCTGGATTAACAGCGTGATTTTCAGCAATGGCTTCAATCGTATCGCGATCCAACATCGTAAATATCTTCATATATTCAATTGCACTCTCGTCGTCAACATTCAGCCAGAATTGATAGAATTTATAGACGCTGGTTTTATTTTCATCAAGCCAAACCGCGCCACCTTCAGATTTGCCGAATTTGCGACCAGTTGACTTATTGATAAGCAGGGGCGCAGTCATTGCGTAGACTTCAGCGTTTTCTTTTTTGCGAATCAGATCCACGCCGGATAATAAATTGCCCCATTGATCCGATCCACCAATTTGCAGATTCACGCCGTATTGATTAAATAGATGCCAAAAATCATAGCCCTGAAGCAAAGTGTAAGTGAATTCCGCAAAACTCAAACCCTTGCCGTTGTTAATGCGCGCCTTGAAAAATTCGCGGCTCACCAAATCTGCCATATTGAAATTCTTACCGATATCGCGAAGAAACGGCAGTAATTCCAGCTCAGCCAGCCAGTCAGCGTTATCAACCAAAGTAAAATCTCGTCCAGCAAAGATTCGCGAAACTTGGGATTTTAAGGCTTGTTTATTATGCTCAATTTCCTCGTACGGAAGCAGATTTCGCTCTTCCGTGTCACGCATATCGCCAATCATTCCCGTGCCACCGCCAACAAGCAAAAACACCTTATGTCCGCGCTCCAGAAAATGCCGAACCATCATATAAACTGCCAAATGCCCAACATGTAAGCTGTCTGCCGAAGGATCCGTCCCCAAATAGAGCGTGAAATTCTCCGAATCGATAAGTTTGTCGTCAGTAAATGTGGTCTGATTCCAGAATCCACGCCATTGTAATTCTTCTGATAATTTCATATCACTCCTTTTCTATATATTAGTATAGCAATTTTATAATTGAAGCGAAACATATGCGTGATATAATAGAATTGTGAAGAAAAAGACTACGATAAGCACCGCCGGACACGGCTCAAGCGATAAGAAATCTCCGTCGAAACGGATGAACTTATATGCCAATTTGGCGCAGAAACATAAGACTAAAAAAGACAAGGACGCGCGCGAACGAGCGGAATATTTGGCGACTTTGCCGAAACATCCCGTAAAGCGATTCTTTTATCGATTGCATCCGAAGCGACTAGCGAAATATTGGTTCTCTAAGCGCGGCGGACTGATGGCGCTAAAAATTCTTGGCGTCGGTATTTTGTTGATGTTGCTGCTTATCGGCGGAATGTTCGCTTACTTCCGTAAAGACCTCGATAAAATTCGCCCTGGCGAGCTTGCTAAGCGCGTTCAAACGACTGTCACTAAATATTACGACCGCAACGACAATTTGCTTTGGGAAGATAAAGGTACGGGCAATTATCAATTGGTTGTCGAATCTGACCAGATTAGCGATTATTTGAAAAAAGCCACTGTCGCAATCGAGGACCGAAACTTCTACAATCACCACGGCATCAGTATTAGCGGTATGTTGCGCGCGATGCTCTCAACTGCTTCACGCCGCCAAGTTCAGGGTGGATCGACTCTGACGCAGCAGCTAGTCAAGCAAGTCTTCTTCGCAGATGAGGCCGGCGATCGATCAATTAGCGGTATTCCTCGAAAGATCAAGGAAATCATTCTCGCAATTGAAGTCGAGCGTATGTACAGCAAAGACCAAATTCTGTCATTATACCTGAATGAATCTCCATACGGCGGTCGTCGTAACGGCGCAGAGTCTGCCGCCCAGACATACTTTGGCAAGCACGCTAAGGATCTGACGCTGGCGGAAGCGGCGCTAATTGCTAGTATTCCACAGAATCCGACTTACTATAATCCATACAACACCGCTGGAAATAAGGCTTTGATTGCCCGACAACATACAGTTCTGGATTACATGGCCGAGCAAGGCGTTATCACCAAGGATGAGGCTGAAAAAGCTAAAAAGATTGACATTTTAAGTACGCTTAAGCCACAGACTGAACACTTGGAGAATATTAAGGCTCCTCACTTCCTATTGATGGTTCGCAATCAGTTGAGTAAAGAACTCGGCGAATCAGTCGTTGGACGTGGTGGATTGACGATTAAAACCACTCTCGACTGGCGAATTCAGGAAAAGCTTGAAAACGAGATGAAGTCGTTCTTTGCAACTGGTCGACCAGACGCTGTGCGAATTAGTAACGGCGCCGCAACAATTGAGGATGTTCAGACTGGACAAATCGTAGCACTTGTTGGTAGCCGTGACTTTAACTACACCGGCTTTGGTCAGGACAACGCCGCAGTTTCCTATATTCAGCCAGGTTCCACGATTAAGTCGCTTGTCTTTACTCAATTATTCGACAAACACGACAGCAAGCAAGCATACGGCAGTGGCACAGTCTTAGCCGATGAAAACATTGATAAACTGTACGGCGCGACTCTGAGAAACTGGGACAATAAGTTTATGGGTGCCATCAATATTCGAAGAGCACTAGCTCTATCTCGAAACGTCCCAGCCATTAAAGCCGCCTACATCGTTGGTGACGGATCTGCTAAGCCTGTCGTCGAGGGAATCCGCAGGATGGGTGATCCTAACTATTGCCGTCAGGAAGAAAATGCCGGCGGTTATGGATTCGGTGCAGCAATTGGCGCATGTGGAACCAAGCAGACAGAATTGGTGAACGCTTACTCAACATTGGCGCGAATGGGAGTTCAAAAAGACATTTCAAGTGTTATCGAGGTAAAGAACAGCCAAGGTGAAACTCTGAAAAAATGGAAAGATGAAGGCAAGCAAGTTATCGACTCGCAATCAGCGTACATCGTGAACGACATCTTGTCCGACCGAACCCCTGGACTTCACGGCTGGATGGGCGTCAATGGCGTTCGAACCTCTGCAAAAACCGGTACGTCCGACAAGGGTTCACAGCCAAAAGACCTCTGGATTATCAACTACAGCCCAGCCCTAGTTATGGGAATGTGGCTCGGAAATTCCGACACTAGTGTGATTGGCACATCAGCCTCCAACTACGGCATGCCAGTAATTAGAAGCGTTATGGAATTTGCTCACACCCAAGTTTACGCCAAGGAAGGCAAATGGAAGTCAGGTCAATGGTATGAGCGACCAAGCGGAATCCAGACTGTCAACGGTGAACTCTATCCGTCATGGTGGAATAAGAGACAAAGTCAATCCACAGAAAAAATCACCTTCGATAAAGTCTCTAAGAAAAAGGCAACAAACTGTACTCCAGACGGCGCAAAGGAAGAGATTGAAGTGACAAAGATTATTGATCCTTTGACTAAGAAAGAATCAATTACCGTTCCTTCAGGCTACGACGCAAACGCAGAAGATGACGTTCACAAGTGCGACGACACTAAGCCGCAAATTGGAGCAATATCATACACCAACAGTGGTAAGAAATATACGATAAGTGTTGATGTTACAGCAGGAACTTGGGGCTTATCGGCAATCGAAATTACCGTGGATGGAAAGAGCATTAAGAGTTCAGAAATTACTTCAAGCGGCAAGCAGACCGCCACAGTAGAACTTGATACGGCAGGAGCGCACACAGTTTCTGTAACCGTCAGAGACTCTGCATATTACACCGCCACTTCAACTGGCAGCATTCAAGTTCACTAAATAAACTATTGTTTATTTACCAAATTAATCAGCTCAGCCTCGTGTTGAGCTGATGTTTTTGAGCGACCATTTGTGCGCTTTTTGGGAACGCTAGCTTTCTGCTTTACAGGTTTTTTCTGTTCAACCACAAGCTTCGCAAACATCATTTTTCCGGCATCAGTTTGTAGACTTCGAATAATCTCAATTTTCTTCGTTTGCCCAATGTAGCGCTTGGCGTTCTCAACAACTACCATTGTTCCATCTTTCAAATAGCCAACCGCTTGATGAGAATCTTGCCCCTTCTGCGACAACTCCAAATCCAGCTCGTCGCCAGGTAAATAACTCATCCTCAAACTTTTCGCCAGCTCATTGATATTCAAAACCTTAACACCGTCAACTTGCGCCACCTTATTCAAATTGTAATCAAGTGTCAACACTGCCGCATCCATTTCCTTTGCCAATTTCAATAATCGCAAATCCACACCTTCTGGCACGCGAATATTATCGTCATATAGCTCGAATGAAGACTTCAAAATATCCTTGAGCTCCTTCACAACATCCATACCGAATCGCGCTCTTTCACGCTTGTCATGGTCTGCGCCGTCGGCTAATAATTGCAATTCCGTCAATACACTCCTTGGTACAATAACTTTGCCCAGCAGAAATCCAGTCTTCGCTAGCTCAGTCACTCGCCCGTCCATGAGTACTGACGTATCGACCAAAATCGGCGCCGCGCCCACAGATGAATTTCGTCGCGGTTTCGCCAAGAAATAAATCTCAGCCGCCAAACCAAGCAACATTATAATTATTATCAATCCGTAAAAATCTTTCATTTTTTCCCTTTCTATTGTAAATAGTCAATCAGCGCCTGTCGCATATCACTGACGCCTTTTATAAATTTATCTTTATGAACTTTTGGCGCAATCGCATAAGTGAAGCCCAGCTTCTTCGCCTCTTTAATTCGAGCTTGCCAATTCGTCGCCGAACGAACCTCGCCACCCAAACCAATCTCGCCAAACACCACAGCACCTTCGTCCAAACTTCGCCCAGCACTAGCGCTAGCAATCGCCATCGCCACCGCCAAATCAGCCGCTGGATCATTTAGTTTCAGACCACCAACCACATTGACATAAATATCTTTGTCCGTCAATTTTAACTTTGTTCGCTTCTCCAAAACTGCCACCAACAGATTCAATCGATTCAGATCAAAACCACTCGCCGTGCGCTTAGGATAGCCAAAATTCGTCGGATTAACTAGCGCCTGAATCTCCACCAAAAGCGGACGTGCGCCTTCCATGGTCGCCAACACAATTGATCCATCCAGATTCTGACGCTCCGCCAGAAGTTCCGCCGACGGATTCTTCACGATTCTTAACCCCTGCTCGTCCATCTCAAAAATAGCCGCTTCATTGGTCGAGCCATATCGATTCTTCTGTGCTCGAACAACTCGAAAACCGCCATATCGATCGCCCTCAAAATTCAGTACAACGTCCACCAAATGCTCTAATATTTTCGGACCAGCAATTGAGCCCTCTTTGGTGACGTGACCAACCAAAATCACCGCCGTACCCAAAGCTTTGGCGGCACGAATAATTACATTTGACGAGTTGGTGATCTGGCTAACCGACCCCGGAGCGGAGGAAATCTCACTGAGAGAAATTGTCTGAACCGAATCGACAATTGCCAAATCATATCCACCCTGCTGAATTGACGCCGCAATATCTTCCGCGCTATTACTGGATGCCAGCTGCATTTTTTCCGAATCAGCCGCACCCAAACGCTCCGCACGAAGCTTCACTTGAGAAACCGATTCCTCGCCGCTTACATATAACACCGATTTTGATTTGGCGATATGTGCCGCAACTTGCGCCAGCAGCGTACTTTTCCCAATTCCTGGCTGACCTGCTACCAACACCACGCCGCCAACCAAAAATCCACCGCCCAAAACAGTGTCCAAATCGTCAATTCCAGTGTTTAATCTTTCTAGTTCAGACTCAGAAGCAGCTTCACGAATGCTAGACGTTTTCAAGGCTTTGCCGCGCCCAGCAGATTTATCGACAACAGATGAGCCACCAGAAGAAACGACCTGCTCGACTAGCGAATTCCATTCCCCGCAATTTTCACACCTGCCAGCCCACTTTGAAAAGCTAGCCCCGCACTGCTGACAAACAAATTGACTTCTAGCTTTCGCCATTATTTCGCCCCCTCCAAACTATCCAAACTTTTATTCAATTCATCAATCTGTACACCTAACTCCCTGAGCCGCAAAACATCAGAATTGTAAGAATTGATCTCAGAATTCAAATTGGCACGCCTTTCGTTCAACTCCGAGAGCTCCGCCTTCAAGGCTTGACGTTGACTATAAAAATCACTCTGTGACAAAAATCCGCCACTAACGCCCGCTCGCCGATTAAAGTCCGCCACGCGACTATTATAATCCACCAAATCAGTTGAATATTGCGATAATTCTCT
>CAUSLX010000018.1:0-12626 GCA_963532505.1 uncultured Candidatus Saccharibacteria bacterium
AATAGCCAAACGGCAATTGTCTACGAAGAATTGATCAAAAAGTCAGAAATTCCCGTCGTGCTGACGCGAGATGCGATTGACCTCGTGCAAAATAGTTTTCAGGAAATTCTGGACAATCCGCACGTGGTTTTCGTGGCAAGTCTGGCGCAAGTTCAGAAAATATTCCGCGCAATTTTTTATCCAAAAATGATTACGTTCAGCATTCAATTATCGCAACTCGTCGAAGCGCTTCACAAATTCACCATCACATATCCCGTAACAATTTGCGTTTTTCATGCCGACAATTTAATAATCGCCCACGGCGGGGAAGTCGTCACCCAAAAATGGGACGTACCAATGGCAATTTGGCGAGGAACCGTCGGTGCCCGCGCCGCCAGCTACTTGATTTGGTCTCCGAAAGCGCCACTGGCAGCAATCAGTACCGCTATTTGCAAAATGTAGCCTCGCATAAATATCTATTTGACATTACGTACAATTAGTTGTATTATACTACCAAGCTTCCGCTCGGACTTGTCAAAGGGCGAAAGTAGCCCTTGGTCGCGAGTGAAGAGCATCTCTCTAAGGAGGTGATTTTATGTTCACTACCTTTATGTATATCTTCTCGGTGGTGATGATCACGCTGTTTCTTTTTGAGCGAGACTAAAAAGTAGCCCTTGGTGGGCGTAAGAGCACTTCTCGAAAGGAGGTGAGTGTCATGAAGATTGGACCTCTACTCATCATGGTTACAGCATTAGCGGCGGTCGTCGCCGCTTCCGCTACAATCGGAGCAGTGGCTGGGATGCTAATCGCATTCCTGCTTGCCGCAGACATGTCCTCCGCGGCGCCCGTTGGAGCAATGGCCGGAGGCTTCGCTAGCCTTATGTTCCTACTGAATGCGGGGCTGAATGGAAAGAAAGGGCTGCAGTAAAGTCCGCTGGAAAACAGCTTGCCTAGAAGGCTATAAAGCCTCGGCTAGCGCCTTTCTGCGGGCTGTTTTCTTTGCATAAAAAAATCGCCCAAAACGGACGATTATCACCTGAAGCTGCCTCTGGTACCGCGGGCCGGACTTGAACCGGCACGAGCTATTGCTCACCAGATTTTGAGTCTAGCGCGTCTACCAATTCCGCCACCGCGGCACAAGAGAACGCTCCAAGCTACCGTATGATTGTAACACAACTAGCAATTTCTCACAAGCACGACTTTTATTTGATATCAATTTGACGTATAATAAAAGAAGTTATGTATCCGACGGATGATCAATCAAACGGTCGAGTGGGCATGCCGGTATCAGATCAGCGCCGATCTCTCACGCCGCCAACTCGCGACTCAGCAGCCTCACGAAATGCCGCTGCTGATGTTATTCGTGGGCAACTTGACGCTATTTATTCCAGAACAGAAGAACAGAATTCCGCACCAGAAAAGCCTCAGACGCAACCATTTTCTACTCAATCGCAACCAAAACCCGAAGTTCGACCAGAACAGCCCAAAGCACAAATAGCCAAACCTCAGCAAATCTCAACAACGCCACAGCCAGAGCTGAAAAAAGACTCTGTCAATCACGCTATGCGGACGGCGCCAATTGCCCAAGTCCAGATTCAGTCAGAGCCGCAAATTAGCAATTCCGCACCCGCAAATCAAACCGCTCAAACTCAAAATTCAGCCGTCCACACTCAAGTTTCGGCGGACCAATGGAAGCAGTATCACAGCGCTTGGCAGAAATATTATCAGATGTATTACGAGCGTTACTACGCTGGCGACATTGCGGCAAAAAACCGTGAGATTTCTCGATTGACGAAGGAAAGTCAGAATATCACGCCAGTAGTCAGCGCAGACGAGCCTCTGGACCCACAAAAAGCAGCCATAAAAGAACTCCGTAGTCAAATTCAGCAAAAGGTTCGCGACTCCGCAAATAAAGTGAAAAAATCCCGACATTTCGTTCCGGCGATTGCTGGACTATCGGTGCTATTAGTCTTCATGTTTTTGCAATATAACCGCATTATTTTCGGCGCGGTCGCAGCCTATACAACACCTGGCGCAATTAACCCACAAAACATCATCGTTGACGCCTCCACTGACGTAACTGTCGGACCAGAACCTAGGATTATCATCCCAAAAATTAACGTTGACGCGCCAGTTATTTACGGCGCCGCTAGTGACACGAAATCGCAATCAAAAGCCATGGAGAAGGGAGTGGCTCACTTTTCAATTCCTGGCGCCAGTGCTGTGCCAGGCGAAGTCGGAAATGCCGTATTTGCCGCACACTCCAGTAACGACGCTTTTGCTAGTGGCGATTATAAATTCGTCTTTGCTCAGAATGAAAAGTTGATCAAGGGCGACATTATTTACATGAACTATAATGGAAAGCGTTACACTTACAAGGTAACATCAACAGAAGTTGTTATGCCAACCGAAGTTTCAAAAGTTCAGATTAACACGGATAAACCAATGCTAACACTTGTAAGCTGTGTGCCTTTAGGAACCGCAGAAAAGCGACTTCTTATCTTTGCGGAACAAATCAGCCCAGACCCAAGTAAAGCCACTGAGACATCAGAATCCAGCTCAAATCAGCAGCAAGGCAATAAATCAAATATTCCAGGAAAGCCCGAGCCTACTTTGCTTGAGAAATTATTCGGCGGTCGATAAACTAGCCATTTAATTAAATAGCCCAACAGATCCATTGTCCATATTCATTTTACTCAGGACAATTTTTCCAGAAGCGTTGGTCGTCAATCCATAAACATATCGCTGATTCGAGGATAAAACAGAATCCAAACCAGGCTTAACGTCTATCAACGTATGAGCGTTCGTGCCGTCAAACTCGCGAATCTCCATTTTTCCTGACGCAGAAATACTACGAAGATAGAAATTGTCCAGCCACTTTACTTCCTGCGCCACACCAATATTAAATGCGCTCGACAATTCTTTACGCTCCAAATCATAAGTCTGCAGCATAGCGCCGTTTTGCGCCACGATAAATCGCCCAGCATTGTCCATCGTCACGTTTGCAGTCGCATTGTCAGTTTTAATAATCTTTGCCGTTTTTAAGAACTCTTTTTGGCGGTCCTTAGAATCTGAAATCTCACCTCTGTAAATTGTCATATTTTTACCATCAGTCAAAACCACAGTGTCTTTATTGAAATAGCGAGAAATTCGAATTACCGGGGTAGAATTAGTAGCAAAAGTACCAATCACAAACGGCTCTTTCCAATCTCGCTTCCAAATTCCTGCCACTTTTTTACCGTCAATAACAGCCAGGTAGGACAAACGATCGTCGCCGTAAAGCTTGAAAGATTCGACACCAACTAAAATTGGGCTAGAAATTGTCGAGCTATCAAGATCAACTCGCCTCAATTCGCCAGTTTCCTGCAAAGCGTAAACCGTGTGCGCGCCAGTCCCCGCAAAGCTGATTTGCTTAATTGCAAAACCAGTCATCGCCGTTACGTCGGTAATTTTCTCTGGATTTTCTCTATCAAAAACCAACCACTGCACGCCAGTAGTATTATTTTCCGCTGGATACGAATGCTTCACTAACGCGTAACGAGAATCGCGGTCCCACTCCGATACGGTAAACGTATGATTGTCAGAAGACAGGGAATAGCCAGCCAAAACGTTTGTGCTTAATGCATGTTCCGTGAACTTTTCCTTATCCTTGTTCGTATCGCGAATGTCGCCAATTGTCAAAATCGGAGTTTTATCTTTAACACCAAATCCCATCAAGAAATTACCAGCTGGCGACAGAGAAACGGATTGTAATGAGTCGAACGTTTTTACTTCGGTAGTTTCGCGTTTCGTCGGAATCAGTCTGGCGTAATTCAAATTCGTAACGGTATCAGATTTGATATTCAACGTCTTTTGCCACGGTTCGTATTTATCCAATTTCATCGAAAAAGTGTGTTTACCAGGAAGAACGGTGCTTTTCGTCGGAGTGCGGCGCAGTTCCATATCGTCAACATAAACCAGCGCCCCGCCAGGATGTGATTCATATTGGACAAGTCCAGTCTGTTGCAATTCTTTCGTATTTGGATCAAACGTATAGCCGAGCATTCTAAACGTCAAAAACGTAAGAAGAATTATAAGTGATAATGTCATCAGCGTGTACACAAAGGTCCGCCGCGCGAGCTCTTTAGTGCGATTCTTTTTCTGGTACATAATTACGGAAATTATAACATATTTTTACACTTGAAAAAACCTTAGGCGATTTGTAATATAATATACAGGTATAAACATTAGGGGGATTAATGGCAAGTAAAAACTACGTGGTTATCAATGGACGAGCTTACAACACTATTACTGGAATGGTAATGGATGATATTAAGATTGAAAAATCTGAAATAGAAAAAGAACAATCAATCAGTAAGCGTGGTACATCTGTATCAAATATTCACGCCGCACACGTTCAGAAATCCAGCACATTGAATCGTCGGCACGTTAAAATGCCACAGCGTACGCCATTGGCTGCCAAACCCCAGAAAGCTCGCGTCGACGTGAAACAACATATCGCCGTGAAGAAGTTTTCTACGCCAATTGTCAATAAGCCAGTTCCTCAGAAAATTGCTATTAACCGCCCAGCCGAAGCTCACCCCGTTACTCGTCGCGCTCAACAAAGACCTCTTAGCGTTAACACTAAATTGCGAAAAGAACGCCAGCCTCTGGCTATGAATAACAATCCGCTTGTCGCCGTCGCTCCGCAAAAAATAGAAAAGCCAGTCGCAAAAACCGCTCATCAATTGAAAAATGAAGCAATTGAGAAAGCTTTGTCGAATGAGATTATCAGCAATAAAAAAGCACGTCGACGCCAGAAAAAAGGCGGCGCCTTGCGTTGGTTGAACACGTTTTCTGTTGGTTTTGCGGTGATGCTACTCGGTGGCTATTTAACATACTTGAGCATGCCAAATATCTCCATAAAAATGGCAGCCGTTCAATCAGGAATTGATGCCAAATACCCAGGCTACAAGCCAGACGGCTACGCGCTGAATGGGCCTATTAAATTCAAATCAGGCGAAGTCTCTATGAAATATGCCTACGCCGACGGAAGCTCAGGGTACACCATAACTCAGCAAAAAAGCGGCTGGAATTCATCAGCAGTGAAAGAATTCTTCTCTGAAAAGCACAAGAATCCAAACACCACGATGATCGACGGATTGACAATTTACAGCGGCGGAAAAGAAGCGGCTTGGGTGAACGGCGGAATCCTGTATCAAATCAGTGGCGACGCAAACCTCTCAAGCAGCCAAATTGAAAAAATTGCCACTAGTCTGTAACTCATCAGATAACGTGCTATAATTTACTCATGACTATTAGAACTCGATTTGCGCCAAGTCCGACTGGCTATATTCACTTAGGCAACGTTCGTACGGCGTTATACACATACCTTGTCGCCAGAGCACATCAGGGAGATTTTATCTTACGCATTGAAGACACAGACCAAGCTCGGTTCGTCGAAGGCGCGGAAGAAATGATTTTGGAAACTCTAAATTGGCTAGGGCTAAATTGGGATGAAGGACCAATTCTTAACAATCCAAAAGAAGAGTCTGGCAATTTTGGCCCATATCACCAAACAGATCGCCGCGACATTTACATAAAATGGGCGAAGAAAATGATTAGCGAAGGGCTAGCTTACGCCGATCCGTACACGCCTGAAGAAGTGCAAGTTTTCCGCGACAAAGCCAAGGCTGAAAAGCGCGCATTTTTATATCGCGACCATCGTCCAGAAAATCCGCCAGAGTGGCAACTTGGAATGCCGCTGCGCTTCAAAGTTCCGGAAATTAAGCGATATTCTTGGAAAGACGCCGTTATGGGTGAGTTGTCGGCTGGCCCAGAAGCTTTGGACGACTTCATTCTGATCAAAGCGGACGGTCTACCAACCTACAATTTTGCGCACATCATTGACGATTTTGAAATGCAAGTCACGCACGTGATTCGCGGCTCGGAATATATTGCCAGCACGCCTAAATACCTATCGCTTTACGAAGCTCTTAAAATTACGCCACCAATTCTGGCGCACGTGCCACACATTATGGCGCCATCGGGAAATAAAAAACTTGGCAAGCGTGACGGCGCTAAAAGCGTAACTGAGTATCGATCAGAGGGAATTTTGCCAGAAGCAATGCTTAATTTCTTAGCGCAACTTGGCTGGAATGACGGCACGGAGCAGGAAATTTTTAGTAAAGCGGAGTTAATTGAGAAGTTCTCACTCGATCGCGTTCAGAAATCTGGCGCGCGATTTGACGAACAACGACTCATTTGGCTTAACGGTCAATGGATTCGCTCGCTTAGCTTAGATGATCTTTATTCTCGCTGCCAATCATTCTGGGGCGAAGAAGCCAAAAACGCTGATGAATCGTATAAAAAACGCGTTCTGGGATTGGCGCAAGACCGCTTGAAAACATTGCAGGATTTGCCAAAGTTAACAAGCTATTTCTTCGTTGAGCCTGAAATTGACACGGAATTGATTGATGGAAATAAGCAACTTCGCAAATTGACCGACGACGAACGACGAGAGTTATTGTCAATTGCTCGCCAAGAATTCGAAAAAATTACAGATTGGACACCAGAAACAGTTCAGAATTGCCTTAACCAATTACTGGAAACGACGGGGCAGAAGCCGGGGATTTTGTTTAGTCTGGTGAGAATTGTGACGACGTGGGCACCGTTTAGCCCGCAACTTAACGACACGCTGGCGCTAATTGGCAAGAAAAAAACTCTGCAAAGAATCGATAATTATCTACAAAAATAGTTTATTCGTGCGCCGAAAATGCTATACTAAGCATAAGCATGAATATTGAAAAAATAGATAAATCAGGACAAAAAAAGAACGCTCACTGGGAGTCGTTCAAAGAATGGGTAAAAAAGCATATTCTGGCAATCGTACTCGTGGTGAGCGCGATGGTTATTGCTGGAGTTTTCATAATTGCAATTCACTCCATAAAATACGAGCAGACCGCTAGCGTGGAACTGAAATTGCCAACTAAAAAGCCCGCGCCGAAGAAGTTTTATTCGCTGCTGACTGGCGTGGAAATCGCGAATGAAGCTGCCGCAAAATTGCCCGTAACTGGCGTGATGATTGAGAATAGTCCAGCCGCCAGACCGCAGTCAGGACTGAAGAGAGCTGGCGTGGTTTATGAAGCCGTGGCGGAGGGCGGAATTACTAGGTTTTTGGCTCTGTACCAGGGAGAGAAACCTGCGCTAATTGGTCCAGTGCGAAGCTTAAGATTATACTATCTGAGCTGGGCGGCGCCGTATCAGGCGTCAATCGCACACGTTGGCGGAAGCCCCAACGCTTTATCTCAAGTCAGAAACGGCAATTATCGCGACATCGACCAGTTCTTTAACGACGGATCGTATTGGCGATCTCGCGACCGCTACGCGCCGCACAACGTCTATACTTCAGGAGAAAAACTTGACCAATTGAACAGCGCAAAAGGCTATAACAATTCCGAATTCACCAGCTTCGCGCGAGCAGACGGCAAGCCTGTCGAATCGCCAAACGCCACATCTGTAAACATAAACCTCAGCGGCTCACTCTACAACACCTCATACGCTTACGACAAGGCATCAAATTCTTATCTCAGGAGCATGGCTGGCGCGCCACATACCGATAGAGAAGATGGGCAAATTGCTCCAAACATTGTCGTAGCTATGGAAGTGGGCGTTGAAGCTCGGGCTCAAAATTACGATGGCTACGAAGACATCAAAACGACAGGATCCGGCAAAGCTTACATTTTCCAAAACGGCACAGTCGCCACCGCCACTTGGTCAAAAGCGGACATAAATTCGCCGCTTAAATTGACAGATGGATCTGGAAAAGACATTGCCTTAAATCGCGGACAAACATGGATTGCAGCCTTCACACCAGGAAGGGGAAGTGTTTCATGGCAATAGATCTGGCATCTAAAACCCTGCGCGAGTACAAACAATATTATTACCGAAAAGTCATATTAGTCCTACTATCAGCGAGCGCCTGCATCATATTAGGGCTGGGGATCGCGCTCCACTTCACGGCAATTTCCATATTCCAGCTAAATTTTTGGATTATCATTTTAATTACCGCTATCTTGCAAATCCTATTTTCAATTTCTATCGTTAAAATTATCGCTGCGCCGCTTAATAAAATTCTGGCGGCACTTTCTCATAAAATTGGCGAACCGACGACCGACACTCCACCAAACCCTAACGATAAACGCTACGAAAAAACCGGATTTAAGACGGCGCTTCAGGCAATTTATGGCGATTATCAGCCAGAGCAAAAACCAGCTAGCGACAACGACAAGCCAAAAATCCCGCTCACTCAAGCCCTGAATCAAACCAGCACTGGCGTCGTGATTCTTAATTCCAATCAGAAAATTATCTTCGCCAATTCCGCTGCCCCGATTTCCAGGAACGCAAAAGGCGAGGATTTTCTGGCGCTTGATTTTATAAACGAACCAAGCATTTCCGATTGGCTTCACGAAATCTCCAATGAGAAAATTAAAGCCGAACGCCGTTGGCAACGCATTAACACCAACCCCGACATCATCCAAAAAACGCGGATTTTTGATATCGTGGCTTCATTTGAGAAAGGCGCCGCCGCCGAAACCGTTATTTTTCTCATCGACAAGTCTAAAGGATATTTGCCGGAAGAAGAGGACCTTAATTTCATCTCATTTGCCGCCCATGAACTTCGTGGACCAATTACAGTTATTCGTGGCTATCTGGACATTATCAACGAAGAGTTTGCTGGACGTTTGCAGGGCGACGAAAGGCAGCTTCTTGATAGGCTGGTTGTTTCGTCTAATCGCTTGTCTAGCTACATTGACAACATTCTTAACGTTGCCAGATATGATAGACATCACCTGAAGGTTTATTTATTAGAAGACACTGTCGCTAATATTTACGCCTCGATTGCTGATGATATGCAGCTTCGCGCCTCGACTCAACACAGAATGCTCAGCGTCAATATTCCAGATAATCTGCCGACAGTAGCCGCTGATCACGGAAGTATCGGGGAAGTGATTGGTAATCTAATTGACAATGCCATCAAATACAGTTTCGAGGGCGGGTCCGTAACCGTTTCCGCGGAGAAAAAAGGCGACTTCGTGGAAGTGTCTGTCGCTGATAATGGAATTGGTATGCCGGCGAACGTCGTGGACAATTTGTTCCACAAGTTCTATCGATCGCACCGATCACGCGAGGCCGTCGCTGGGACGGGAATTGGACTTTACATTTGCAAAGCCTTTGTCGAATCTCACGGCGGCTCGATAACGGCTCGATCCCGCGAAAATGAGGGTTCGGTCTTCTCGTTCACTTTGCCGATTTATGCTACAGTTAAAGATAAATTGCTAGAAGACGGCCAATTAAATAATCAATTGATACGAAAGGGCGGCGGCTGGATAAAAAATCACGCTATGTATAAGGGCTAGGAGGAATTATGATAAAGACAATTTTATGCGTGGAAGATGACCGATTTATTGGCGAAATGTACGTCAGGAGTCTGCAAAAAGCTGGGTATGACGTGACGTGGGTGGTCGACGGGAGTGACGGGCTAGTGGCGGCGCGCAACCAAAACTTTGACTTGATAATCTTAGATTTGATGCTACCAGAGCAACGCGGCGACCAGATTTTGGATGCTCTGAGAAACAACAATGTCGATTTGGTTCCGAATAGTAAGATTCTGATTATGACCAATTTTGAACAAGACGAGGCTTCGCGTAGGTCTGTCATGAGTCGTGTTGACGGATATCTAATTAAAGCTGACATTACGCCGCGGAATTTGATAGATGTCGTTAAGCAGATGAGTAGCGACGACTAAAAATATTATGATTAGTAGGAACAATCTTGTAGGAGATCCTTCTATGAGAGCAACGATCGGCATCGGACACGAGGTTAGTGGCATCAGAGCTCAGATAGTAACTTATTTAAGCAAACTGAGAGACTATTACGTTAGAGAGGGTCTATGAGAGATAGCCATACATCATTAGATGAAGTTATAAAAGTGCTTACCGACAACCCTCACATTTCCGAACTGCATCTTTTTGGCTCACGAGCAATAGAAAAGAGCGATGAACTTTCTGACATTGACTTAACCGCTACCTCGCCGCACCCAGCCGCCGCCGAAGCCTACGCTCGTAAAAGTTTGGCGGATAAATTTGGCTTGAGCGCGGTCTACACGATCAAGAATGATGAACATGAAATTGCCCGAACTTTTTGTCTGAGCGGTATGAGCCCGTTTCATAAAATTGACATTGGGTTTTCGCTACCTAGTGAGGTCAAGTTTTTTCCAAACTCTAGACTCATTTTAAAAAACAACAAACCACAGAAGCCTAGCATTGAATTCAAAAAATGGACAGAACCACGCGCCGAGCACGATTATTTCGACGTGATGATGGGCTCGTTGCGCTACATCAAGCACCGCCGTCGCGGCGAAAATTGGCAGGCGTACAAATGCTACCGCGGCTTTATTGAGCAGCTGGCGAATGCACACGCGGCGAGTAACTCACCACACAGTATATATAAAGAGCTAGACATACAAGGCAATGATGAAATTCTAAAGCTATTTTTTGCGGGCGACATCCACGAAAAAGAGCGAAAATACTACGAATTTATCAAAAACCGCGCCGAAAACGAGCGGCTTTTGCCGGGGTTTAGCAGGGACTTACAGGAAATTTGGGAAAATTATCTAGATGGCTGAAATCAATAAAAAAGCATTTAACTGGCCTATAGTAGACTATGTTGATGGCAGAAAAGTGTTTAATGATTGTAGCAGCGACACGAACACGCTAAACAAAGGACTTAGCGTTAATAGTCAAATCAGTAAAAAGTATGGAAGCAAACGTATAATGAAAGCAATTTTCAAAAAGACTAAAGATCATAAAAAACATTTTACCGCAACAGGATATACTGTTAATAAAAACCGTACCAAAATGCTACTTATCCATCATAAAGGCTTAAATAAGTGGCTGCCCCCTGGTGGTCATATTGAAGACAACGAAGTTCCGCATGAGGCAGCTATACGCGAAGTTTACGAGGAAACTGGCGTAATGGCCATACCGATAAAAGATGATGAAAACGATCTAGCCCTAAAAGGTATAAAAGAGGCGCAAATTCCACGACCGTACGCTTTGATGTATCAAATTATACCAAAAAGCAAGAAAGACGTTGAACATATCCATCTTGATATGGTATTTGCTCTTGAGGCTGATGATTCTGACAAGATTACCGCACAGTATAAGGAAGTTCACGATGTTAGATGGGTGACAAGGAAGAGTTTAATAGATGAATATGACACATTTGACTCAGTAAGGAGTTTTGCTAGAAGCATGCTTAAGTGATAAGTCCATATACACATTCACTTCACGTACCGCCCAATTATACAGCTCGTACAAACCTATCAAGGTCGTATTCGCCCAGGAAAATCAACGTAGAATAATAAAAAGTGTCCTTCTATGGACTCCCACGGCGTCTCACATGTAGCGCAATTTATAACCTACTCACCCTGAAGGTTACCCTTGCGCATCCTTTTGACCACACACCACAATTAAAGTAAAATTTATAGTATGCCTCATATACACAACCAGCCTGGCCAGCACGATATATGTGTTAGCGGATATATCGTGAAAATAACAGAGGATGCTGAACCTCGAATTATTTTACATAAGCACCGCAAGCTAAACAAGTTATTGCAGTTTGGTGGGCATGTCGAGCTGGACGAGACACCGTGGCAAGCAGTCTTACGGGAAATAGCCGAAGAATCTGGCTACGACAAAAACCAGCTGAGGTTGTTGCAGCCGCGTTACAATAGACTTGCTTCATTGCCTGGAGTGAAACTGCATCCTCAACCGATCGCGATTCACACATATCCTGCTGGTGGCAGGCATTATCACACGGACATAAGTTATGCGTTTATCACTTCGGAAAATCCGATGCATGATATAGCTAGTGGCGAATCCAACAACATCAGCCTCTTTAACTTGAGAGATTTAAAGAAGCTTACACCAAAACAAATATACGACAACGCCAAAACCATCGCTATGTATACTTTGACCACAGTGGTTGAGGAATGGGACGAGGTGGATTTGTTACTTTATAAACTCTAGGCCGCCCCTAGCTATGGGGTCATACAGATCGTCAACTAGACCATCTACGTACGGATTGTAGTATGTGTCTATACTAAAAGTTGAAGAATATTGAGAATTGGAGCATACTACTTCACAAATTAAAAAATACCTTCATGTAGATGTTTTTAATAAGTTAACTATTCTTGGTGACCCCACCGGGAATCGAACCCGGGTTGCCAGGATGAGAACCTGGTGTCCTAACCGCTAGACGATAGGGCCGTAACTCCATGGATTATACCATGGAAAGGGAAGGCTTGTCTACTTTTTCTCTATGTTAGACGTCGACTTTTTATGATAAGACAGCATAGCCCAAGAGCCATATATTAAAACGACCAGAGAAATAACAATAGGAGAGAAATATAAATTGATCATACCAATAGTCGATAATACTTTTACGATGAATACGTCTTTATTAGCGATGAGGAAAAATAGCCCGAATCGTAAAAAGATGACTAATACATAAAATATGACCGTCGCACACCCGATGGTAGTCAATACTTTTGAAACTTTATCAGTAATCCAATATCGTCCAGTTTTATACCAATAGATTGAAAT
>CAUSLX010000019.1:0-12091 GCA_963532505.1 uncultured Candidatus Saccharibacteria bacterium
AATAAGCATATGCTTTTTTGTAGATTTGCGCTACAATATTGATATGAATCGTGGGACGGGTGGTTATACGATAATAGAGATGATGATAGTTGTTGTAGTTGTGTCTATTTTGGCTGGAATTACTTTGGTTGGTGGTGATAGGTTTTTAAATCGAACCAGAGATGAACGTCAGCGCGCCAATGTTGCTACGTTATCTTTGAAGTTGGAACGATATTATAAGTACAATAGTGCCAGTCGTATTGGTCATGAATATCCATCGTGCAGAGACTTGATTAAAAATTTTACGTCTATTGTGGGTGATGATTCGTTGAAAAAAGAAATGATTAAGTGTAATCGGAGCGACTGGGCTGGCGGAAATCACGGCGAGCTATTGTATGAAGCGTCTAATATAGATGATGGAGATTGCACGAAGCCAGCTTCTGGTCCTATAGCTGACGTAGTGGCGGCAACTTGCACTAAATACAGCATTATTTATAGAGAGCGTTTGACGGGAATAGAAAAAAAGGTGGATAGTATATGGCGCGATTAATGAAAAATAGTGATGGATTTACTATAGTTGAGGTAGCGGTTACTTTGGTTGTTATTGGTATTTTTTCGATAGTTATTTTAATGATGCAAACCCAGGTCAGTAATATATCTGTCTTAGAAGTGCAGCACACGAAGGCTAGTTATTTGGCATACAGCAATATGCGTAAGTATGCAAACGACTCTCCTCCTACGTGGTTTGAGTGTGTAGCACCTCCTCCGAGCACTAGACCCCCGGGCTCCAGATATTCGATTATGAGTAGTACGGGTAGAGTTGATGGATTGCCGGGAATGGTTAGACAGGAAGTGTATGTATCAGCTCCATATGGATGTAAAAGTGGCACGGCAAGTTTTGGCATGCCAATTAAAGTAGAGTCTGTCGTAGAGTATGGATTGCCAAGTTCTGGCGCCGGCAGTGGAAGAAAGGTTACACATGCGACATACGCAGCGTTTTAGAGAAAGTGGGTTTACTATAGCCGAGCTGGCGATGGTCATGGTGATTATTGCTATGATTGTCGGCGTGTTTAGTCAGATGCTAATCTCGGCAAACCAAAGCGCATCCATAAGTAAAGCAAGAGTTGATATTAATCGTAGCCTTCACAATTCTATGGATGCAATTGAAACTGATGTGAGGCAAACTTCGCGTTTTAAGGTGAGCGGTTACGACGGATATGATACGTTTGCTAAAGATAAGAGCTTTTCTGGCGCGAGCCAAGTATGGACGTATAATAGGAATACTTTGATATTGTTACAATATGCTACTACTATGGGCCGTGGTTCCGATATTAGAGAAATTGTCTATTTAAGGACTCCCAGGTTTGACTGTGCGGCGAATAAAACTCAGCAGCCAAAGTATAAGAAGATAGTAATTTATTTCTTAAAAGACGGTGAGTTGCATCGTCGTACCGTGTATAATGATCTGATAGACACTTACGGCAATCCGTATACAGGAGCTCCTGCTAATTATTTCTGCATGAATAGTGTGGATGCTAATAAATTTAAGAGTCGTGCTATGAAAGTTCATCAAGATTCAATTTTAGCGACGGGCGTTTCGGAATTTAAGGTGGACTATTATGAGGGAGATATTTTGGTCGCTGATCAATATAGCGCGCCTGCGACGTCATTAAGAGTTTTAGATGCAGCAAATGGTATAAAAGTGACCTTAAAAATTCAATCTCCGAGTGGACAAGTTTCTGATTCACAAACATTAATGATACGAAAGATAAATAACCTATGATTCGACAAAAAAATGGCTATTCTTTAGTTTTAATTGTCTTGATGAGTACTTTTATTATGGCTGTCCTGGCGGGCTCTATGAGAATTGTTACTCAATCGTATATTTATTCCCAAGAAGAATATTATTATAAGTTGGCTCAAGAAGCGGGCGAGGCGGGTACGGCGTATGCCAACGCTTGTTTGGACTCAAACAGCACTGAACAATCATGGGGATCAGTCCCTGGCGGGATTGGTCCATTGCGCCCGGAAACTAACTGTAAAGGCGCTACAGCTTTTTATGGTAATAAATATGTTTTTGAAAATAGTAGGTTGCGAACTACATTTGAAGTCGGCAATTTGGAAGCGTCAACCAAGGGTGCTTCGTCTGGTGTGGCTTTGTCGGCCGCCACTGCTCAGATTTCATCGACTGGTCGAGTTGAACTTATAAGTGGTGGAAGCGTTGTAAAAACTTATACTGCTATTGTTAAGAAGGCTGTTACCTGGCCGGCGGATCTTAATGCTGCACGTGTTGTTAGTGGTACATTCCGTACTTGTGCGATTATGTCTAATAATGTTTGGTGCTGGGGGAATTCGAATGAAATGGGAACGTTGGGGGATGGCACGAAGGATAAAGAGGCTAATGTTCCAGTGAAAGTGCAACAAGTGGGTGATATGAAATATGGGAAAATTATTGATATATTTGCAGCACAATTCCACAGTTGTGTCTTAACTGAACTTAGCGGTGTAAGGAAAGTGTATTGTTGGGGGAGTAATGAAAAGGGACAGCTGGGTAATGGGCAGTATGGAGCTCATAAGTATTCTGCTGTTCCGGTTGAAGTCGGCGGGGATATTGTCGGTAAAAATGTCACAGCGATTGGCGGTACCGGGGACGTGTCCTGTGCAATTGCTGACGGTAAAATTTATTGCTGGGGGAATAATTATGAGGGAGAATTAGGTCATAACGCACCTCGTCATCCGACTTTATCTCCAGATCCAGTACCTGTTGCTACCGGAGGCGATACGTATTGGAGACTACAACCTGGATATAAAGCAGTTAAATTATCAACCAGTGGTAGCCGATCGCAAACTATGTGTGCCATTATGGATACGGGGATTGCGTATTGTTGGGGACAGGCTATATTCGGGCAGACTGGAAGTACGGCTTTTTCTCCTCATTATAACTACGGTCAACCTGTTCGCGTCACTGGAATATCCAACGTTACTGATATATCTCAAGACGGATATTCGTATATGGCTACACATCTAGGGACTACTACTACTGCTCAGTCTTCCCGAGCTACTCACGTATGCGCAATTGCCTCAGGGAAAGTGTATTGTTGGGGCGGTGCTGGTAATGGGCAATCCGGAGCTAGTGCTTACGACGAAACTTATTATAGAACTTACACAGTACCTAAAGAAGTGACAGGTTTGCCGGGGGTGCCGAAGCGTATTGCTGTAGGGCTTGGTCAATCGTGTGCTCTGGTGGAGCTTTCTGGTGGTAAACATAAAGTGTACTGTTGGGGGGCGAATGAGCTTGGCCAGTTGGGTGAGAGTGCGAATAAGGGCTCGAGCTCTCTGCCATATTCGAGAACTCCTCGACCGGTGTATGTTGGTCCAAATGGTCTTCCTTCGTCAGAAGACGTAGTTACTTTGGCTGCTGGAGCGAACCGTGGTTGTGCAATTATGACAAATAAGCGTGCATATTGTTGGGGGTTAAATACAGATGGACAGATCGGCGATGGTACGCATGAAAATAGATTTAGTCCAACAGAGTCTTTATTCTTACGTCCAACACAAAATCGATATATATATTAAAAAACGCTTGCGCTTTTAAAAACGTTGTAGTATTATCGAATTACAAATTAAAATAATATATTTAGGGGGCACATTATCGTGACTACAAAGAATATAAAAAATCAAGGTTTTACACTAGTTGAGCTTTTGATCGTTATCGTGATCATCGCAATTTTGACAGTTGTTTCTTTGGTTGCATACAACGGTTTGCAAAACCAGGCAAAGACATCTGCTGCTAAATCTGCTGCTGACGCCGTTGCTAAAAAAGCTGAGCTATACAACACAGCAAAGAGCAAGTACCCAGCTAGCTTGGCAGACTTAACAAATAAGACCGCTGGTACTCCTCCTGTTTCACAGACTGGCGAACCATACTACTTGGATGCAAGTACTGTAAAATCTGGCAGCGTTGCTAGTGCGCCTGAAGAAGCTAACACTATTGAGTATTCAGTATGTCCAGACAACAAGGGTGCAAAGATTAAGTACTACAACTTCTCAAAGAGTACATCAGAAGAGCGACAAATTGGTTCTTGCTAATTAGCTAAGAAGCCTATAAATAAAAACTCCGGCGTTATGTCGGAGTTTTTTATGTGCGGGTTTACATTAAATATCGCGTAGAGTATGGCAGAAATCTACAACTTCTTTGCAGATTTTGGCTAACACTTCGTCATTGTCACGATTGTCTATTGACTGCTTCATCCATTCTGCGATTTTTTCCATGTCGTCCTCTTTGGCGCCTCGCGTTGTGACGGCTGGCGTGCCTAAGCGAATACCGCTTGGTCTGAATCTTGGCAGTGGATCGTCTGGAATCGCATTGGCATTCAGTGTCAGACCAATTTTATCCATGGCGATTTCCGCTTCCTTGCCGTCAATGCCGAAGCTGCTGTGAATATCTGCCAGAATTAAATGGTTGCTGGTGCCGCCAGTTACTAGCCTAAAGCCGCGCTTTTGCAATTCTTCCGCCAGTCTTTTTGCATTTTTGACAATTTGCTCGGCGTAATCTTTGAATTCTGGCTGTAAAGCTTCACCAAATGCTACGGCTTTTGCAGCGATGGTGTGCATGTGCGGTCCGCCTTGCGTGCCAGGGAATACCGCTCGATCAATCAACGTAGGTAAATTTTCGAGAGTTTTCTCTGGTTTTTTCAATGGATTGCCAACTATTCCTCGACTAAGAATCAGCCCGCCTCGTGGTCCACGCAGAGTTTTATGAGTTGTTGTGGTAATTACATGAAAGCCATAGTCGAACGGGTTTTTGGCAACGCCACTAACGATTAGCCCCGCAATGTGGCTCATATCCGCCATTAGCATGGCGCCGACCTCATTGCCAATTTCGGCAAATTTTTCGTAATCTAGCTCTCGTGGATATGCCGAAAATCCCGCCAAAATGATCTTTGGTTTGTGCTTTAAGGCCAATTGACGAATTTCTTCATAGTCAATTTCGCCAGTGTCGATATTTTTTATACCATAGCGAATGAAGTTATACTCTCTGGCGCTACGCGTAACTGGAGCTCCGTGCGTAAGATGTCCGCCGTGAGCCAAATCCATAGCCAGAATAGTGTCGCCGGGTTCGCACCAAGCGTAATAAACTGCCTCATTAGCCTGCGCTCCAGAATGTGGCTGGACGTTAGCGTGATCTGCTTTGAAAAGTTTCTTAGCGCGGTCAATTGCCAGCTGCTCGACTTGATCAGTGTTTTCCTGTCCGCCGTAATAACGTCGACCAGGGTAGCCTTCTGAATATTTATTAGTGAAAACACTACCGAGTGCCTGAAGCACATCTGACGAAACGTAATTCTCGCTAGGAATTAGTTCCAGGCCGTCCGTTTGGCGCTTTTTTTCTGCTTTTATAAGTTCTTCAATTTGCTTGTCCTTCATGACTAAACCTCCATTAATACTTATTATATCATTGCTTATATATATCATTAGTGATATAATTTACGCATGATAAAAGATAAGTATCTTCAAAAAATCGGCAATTTAATCGCTGAAAATCGTCAAAAACAAGGTTTGACACAGACGCAATTAGCTGAGGCGATTGGTACGTCACAGAGTGCTATTAATCGCATTGAAAACGGGGGTCAGAATATTAGCATTGAGATGATTGCTCGAATTAGTGAAGTACTTAATAACAATATTGTAACCGTAAATCATTCCGGAAAAATGAATTTTAAGGTAACTGGCGGCAAAAAATTGTCTGGTGAGATACAAGTTAAGACTAGTAAAAACGCTGCAGTGGGTCTTCTCTGTGCAAGTTTGTTGAATAAGGGAAAAACGACGCTTAGGAAAGTGGCGCGAATTGAGGAAGTCAACCGAATTATCGAGGTTTTGAATTCGATTGGTGTTAAAACTCGCTGGTTGGACGGTAGTGATCTTGAGATCGTGCCGCCAGCGCGCTTGAAACTTGAAGATATGGATATTGCTGCGGCGAAGAGAACTAGGACGGTAATTATGTTCCTTGGTCCGCTACTACATCAATATGACGATTTCAAATTGCCGTTTGCTGGTGGCTGTAATTTAGGTAAACGCACGGTCGAGCCGCATCTTAGTGGTTTGAGACATTTTGGAATGAACGTCACGGCGGAGACTGATTATTATCACGCAAAAACTGATGTCAATTCTGGCGATCGAACGATTTTATTGACGGAGCGTGGCGATACGGTGACGGAAAATATCATTATGGCTGCGGCGTTGTCGCCAAACACTACCATCATCCGTAATGCTAGCCCAAACTACATGGTCCAAGACGTCTGCTTCTTCTTGAAAAAGTTGGGTGTGAAAATTGAGGGAATTGGTACGACAACCTTGAAAATCACGGGCCGTAAACGCATTAGTAAAAATCTGGACTATTATCCGAGCGAAGATCCGATTGAAGCGATGAGCTTTATTGCAGCAGGCGTAGTGACAGATTCGGAAATTACTGTTCGTCGTGCGCCGATTGAATTCTTGGAGATTGAATTAGCGACATTGGCGGAAATGGGTCTTAAGTTTGAACTCAGCAAGGAATATTTTGCTAATAATGGACAAACTCGTTTGGTTGATATTAAATTGCAGCGCTCCAAACTCCAGGCAGCAAAGGATAAACTTCACGCCTTGCCGTTTCCTGGAATTAATATGGACAATTTGCCGTTCTTGGGACTTATCGCGACGGTGGCTAAGGGGCGTACGTTGGTCCACGACTGGAGCTACGAAAACCGAGCAATTTACTTTACAGAGCTGAGCAAGCTGAATGCGCAAATCGAGTTGGTTGATCCACACCGTGTTTATATTACTGGTCCAACAAAATGGAAGCCGGCCGACGTTGTTGCTCCACCAGCGCTTCGTCCGTCCGTTGTGATACTTTTGGCAATGCTTGCTGCTCCAGGTGTATCGATTCTTCGTGATGTATATTCGATTAATCGCGGATACGAGGAATTGGCGGCGCGCTTAAATTCGCTAGGTGCTGAGATTGAAGTGATTATTGAATAGGAATTCGCTTGATCTGCGGTTCTTTTTTAGGCTGGATTTGCGGTTTTGGAAAAATAAATTTGAGATAATCTTTCATCATTCGGGCGCCAGAAATAATTGGCAAATAGTTGCTTAATTGGTGGCGGATATGCTTTTCTAACAATTGGTCATTCTTCAAAATAGCGGCAGCTTTATGCATGTTGACGTACAGAGATGAAACTTCGGCTTCGTAGTTTCTCCCAGTAACCTCCAGGCAAGCGATTGGCTGAACATCGGCAACGCCGCCGTCACTAGTGGAGATGAGGAGTTTCAAGTTGGCGATGTCTTTCTCCCATGAAGTGCCGCACGCTTCTAATCCGACAATAGGAATATTTATCGAGGCATCCGAGCCGACTGCCAGCGCTCGCCCCAACTCTTCGTCATAATCTTGTATGTAATGAACACGCTCCTTGAGGACTGGATCATTATCAATCAATTTTAATACTTCGAGCAATTTCTGATACATCGTCACGTCGCCTTGGTGAACTTTTCCTGTCAGAATATAATGCGCGTTGTGGCTGATGAGAATTTGACGCAATGAATCTGGGTTTTCAAACGGCATATAAGGTCGTTTGTAATTGGCGAATCTTCGCTTGAAGTCGAATAATATTGCATTTTCTGGGATTTGTATGGATTTTCCGTACTGGTCTTGGCGACTCAATAGGACTCGATTCAATTCCTTTCGACCGAGTTTTTTCAAATACCTCAAATCCGCACTACTCAGCGAGTCTAATTTTTCAGAAAAATCATTTGTGGGCAATCCAAATTTATCGATAACACCGTGATCGCGATATGTTTGCAACGTTTCAGGTAACACCCACGTTTCAAGATCTATTCCATTAGTAATGGCTTGAAATTTAACTTTGTCGTTGTTGCGATCGCGGAAATTTGCTACACGGGCGTGTAGTTTACTCACACCATTTTTCGCTTCAGTAAGTTCAATTGCCAAAAGATTCGGCCTCAATCTGTCGTTGCGGAATTGTTCCATTAGCCAGCAACGCACAGTATTACTTTTTATATTTGGCAGAACTAATTTTTCAAATTGCGAACGATGAAATTCCGGTTCGGCCGCTTGAAGAAGCGTGTGGTTTGTGTAAAGTGTGTGCTTGCGAACGTAAACGATGGCTTCGTATAAATTCATTCCGTTAGCGCACAGTTCGTCTAGTCGTGCCAACGCGGCAAAAATCGTCGCGGTCTCATTAAGTTGAATAACAGCCGGCTTAATACCGAGGAGTTTTAATGCTTTATAGCCACCAAATCCCAGCGCTACTTCTTGGTATAGTCTATGATCGCCAGATCCGTCGCCTTCGTACAATTGCCCAAAGTTCGGTTCTGAAATTGTAACAAATTGCGTTGAACCGAGCGTCTTCTTAAAAATGCTTAAGCTTGCATCTGGGAATCCGTTTGAACTTACGAAAACTTCGTCAATATATTCAAATCCGTAATCTTGAGGTGCAACGGACTCTGAAAACTCTTCTTGTGCGAGGTCGGTAATTTTCTGGTGTGATTCGCTACGATAAAATGGCGTCACCACTACGAATGGAACTTCTAATTTTTCAGCTACACGTCGCGTGTCCGCCGCAAGAACTCCGAGTCCGCCGCCACCTTTAATACCATTGGATTTATCATAAATTTCCATTGTCCAATATACATACGGTCGGTTTTCAGACAATTGATGTGTTAAGCTGCTTCGTTCAATTACATCATAAAATTCGGACGCATCTTCAATGTCATGCGGTTGGTATTTTGGCTTTTCTGTATAAATATATGGATCCATCGATGCCCTTTATGGATTGAAATTGTCTAACTTGGTGCGGGTGGGGAGAATCGAACTCCCATCTCAAGTTTGGAAAACTTGCATACTAACCGCTGTACTACACCCGCAAGCTTTTACTATTGTAGCAGAAAGATGTTATAATGTGAATACGCCCTGATAGCTCAGTTGGATAGAGCAGAGGACTTCTAAGCCTAAGGTCGTAGGTTCGAATCCTACTCGGGGCGCCATTTCATATAACTAATGGGGGATATATGGACGCGAATCAGAAGCCGCAAATGACGCGGGAAATGATGGAAAGATTGTACGGTAACATGAATACTCAGGGCGGTAATCGTGGGTCGTATGGTGTAACAGAGGGATTATCTGCGGTGCCTAATCGTAGTTCAAATCTGGATCGTAGATACATTAAGAGCTATAGATCTTCGATGGTGGCGAATAATTCTGGTAATAGAAGGTGTACGCCTAGTTCAGGAGTGAGTGGATCGGTTCAATCTGATAATTCTAGTAGTGTAGCTGACGCGGGATTGTCTGGTGGCAATCAACAAGTTAATGGAGTCCAGAGTGGAGGAGGTCAACCTCTCTCTTCTAATAACTCTCGCCAATCTTTCAATGCCAATCGAACTACTTTTCGTGAACCACCTTCTCGCGGGTATAATCCGTTTGGATAAATAAAAACCCTCACTTCAATGTGAGGTTATTTTTTTGGAGCGATTTTACCACGAAACTAGAACCTTTTTCGAAGACTGATGCGTAGCTCAGCTCCGGCGCCTAGCGCGCTGCCCCGCCAGAAATCCAGCCTTTGATTCATTTTTTGAATTTCCCCCGCCGTATTTTTCTTTTTAGTTGAAAAGGCTGGTTTTCTGGCGGTTATTACAACAATAAAAAGCCTGTAGAGATATTTTCCACAGAGGTTGTATAAAATATAAATACATTTTCGTCAACCGCGGCCAAAATATTGCGGCTTTTTATAACATTTTATTATATAATGGATTTAAGCTTATAAAACAAGCATCTTGGAGGGTACAAAATGACGAAGCAGAGCAAAAAACCAAAACTAATATCGTTATTCTCCGGCTGCGGAGGACTTGACTTAGGTTTCAAGCAGGCCGGCTACGATGTCATTTGGGCAAATGATTTCGAACATTCAGCGTGCAAGACGTACGCAAAAAACTTCGGCCCGCATATTGTCGAGGGCAGTATTGTTGATATTGACTTCGATAAGGTGCCAGACGCGGATATCATCACCGGCGGTTTCCCGTGCCAGGACTTCTCCATGGTCTATAAGCGCGGCGGACTTGAAACTGACCGCGGCAATCTTTACAAGCAATTTGTCCGGGCTGTTAAAGCGAAAAAGCCAAAAGTTTTTGTTGCTGAAAATGTAAAAGGCTTGCTGACCGCCAACCGCGGGCGTGCAATCCAGCAAATCTCTAAGGATTTCGGAAAGCTTGGCTATCATCTTGATATTAACTTGTACAACTTTGCAGAATACGGTGCTCCGCAGCTCCGCGAGCGGGTGCTAATTGTCGGCGTGCGCAACGATATCGACTTCCGTTTTGAAAAACCAAAACCGCTATACAACCCGGCAACTTATAAAACTGCCGGCGAAGCTCTCAAGGGCGTCGAGAAAGTTCCGTTTAATAACGAACGGCAAAACATCAAAGATAAAACGCGCGAAATGCTTAAGCTCATACCCGAGGGTGGCAACTTTACATCAATTCCAAAAGACAGCCCGTACTATGTCAAAGGCATGATTAGCCATGTTTATCGAAAACTCGACCGGAACAAACCTTCTACAACTATCATCGCCGGGGGCGGAGGCGGTACCTGGGGTTATCATTTTGAGGAGCCTCGCCCGCTAACAAACCGCGAACGCGCGAGACTATTCGGTTATCCCGATGATTTCATCTTTGAGGGTACAATTACCGAAGTGCGCAAGCAAATTGGCAACTCTGTTCCACCCGTCGCTGCAAAGGTTGTTGCCGAGCATTTGCGACCCGCATTTGAAGCAGATAATATCTTTGTAATTAACCCGGGAGCTGAGTTTGACGACTATAGGGAATACATAACAAGCGAGTTGTCCGGAGTTAAAAAGATGGTATTGGCGGCAAATTAGTATGGTATCGCTTCTTTTTTCAAACTTATCGCCTCTCAGGACAGATACTAGGAAATATGCAGATGTATTCAAAGACTACATAAAACAGTCCGACAGCGTTCAGATCGCTAGCGGATATATATCAACCGACTCGGCCGTAGATCTTAAGAATATAGTTGAAGCGAATGGCGGACCGAAGATTAAGCTTTGCGTCGGTATGCACTATTTTGAAGGATTAAGCCCCGCCCAGCTCGATGCTTTACGGTCGCTCGATACCGTTTTGCGCAAACGCGAACTCGGAGACGTCTCAATGGTTACGACGTTTCCATTCCACGGTAAGCTGGTTAGCTTTGGTAAAGACAATACTATCCTCGGCTCAATCATTGGCTCGTCAAATCTCACAAATATTATTGAAGGCCAGAGGCAATATGAGGCGGATTGCCTGTTCACTAACGAGGTTCAGGCTCTAGAGATAAACACGTTTATTAACCGGCTTAGAGAAACAGCTGCCTGCCCGTTAAACACTCTTACTATTAAGCCTATCATGCCAGAAAATAATCTGCTTAAAGATCAGCTGGGTGTTATTAAGGTGCAAGATAGTGAAATAATAAGCACTAAGATGCATCTTAGTGATGTACAATTCGATATTCCATTAAAAGGCGATGTTTCGCGGCGCAGCGGCCTAAACGCTTCTTTTGGCGAAGGTAGGCGCAACCAGCAAGGGTTTGTCCAGCCTCGATCGTGGTATGAAGTAGAGCTGATAGTGCCAAAGACAATTACCAGCGGTCCGCAATATCCAAAAGCGAACTCTGCAGGCGCGCAGTTTGATGTAATTACTGATGACGGCTGGAAGTTCCGCTGCAAAGTGAGTGGCGATTATAGCAAAAACTTTCGTTCGGAGGACGACCTGAAAACGCTCGGACGCTGGATAAAAGGACGGCTGGAAAATGCCGGCGTTCTCCGCCCCGGCGAAAGAATTACCGATGAGACGCTGGCGCGCTACGGGCGTTCGAGCTTGAAAATGAGTAAAATTAAAGATACTGGCGCATGGTATCTGGATTTTGGAGTAGAAAATGCCTAATCATCTCAGAACTTATCTAAAGATTGTTGCGCAGGAGTCGCCGGGTGCAGTGGAGTCAATTAAAGAAACCGTTGCCAGCCTTTCCTGAGGCTGGCTTGGTGGCGGGCTCTGTGCCAGAGAGGATATATAA